>NZ_JBSSFA010000009.1:0-200491 GCF_054062215.1 Bacillus sp. TE9106W | reverse complement strand
CTTAATCCATTCGCTCGACTTGCATGTATTAGGCACGCCGCCAGCGTTCATCCTGAGCCAGGATCAAACTCTCCAATAAAGTTAGTTTGTCTAGCGTCTAAAATAAAAATTGACGTTTCACGTTGTTTGTTTCGTTCAGTTTTCAAAGAACTACTTAGTCGCTCGTTCGCGACTTCCTTATGTTAACATCTTCGTTTTTCGATGTCAACTAAGTTTTTTAATTTCTTTTTATCGTTTTCTGCGTTTCCGCATCAGCGACGGTTATTAATATATCATGCAGTACATACATGGTCAATACTTTTTATGAAAAAATTTCACATCCCGTTAAAAGTTTAAAAACATGTTTCAAAAATCATTATAATCTCCCTTCCTTCTGCATTTCATATCTTATCACTTTACCATATTTCTGTACGATAGAAAATTCTAAATTTTATGTTATATTATTGTTATAGGAGCGTGGTGAGAATGAGCATTAAGTATTCAAACAAAATCAATAAAATCCGGACCTTTGCATTAAGTTTAGTATTTATCGGCCTCTTCATTGCATACTTAGGAGTCTTTTTCCGTGAGAACATTATTATTATGACAACATTTATGATGGTTGGCTTTTTAGCTGTTATCGCTAGTACAGTCGTTTACTTTTGGATTGGTATGTTATCTACTAAAACTGTACAAATTATTTGTCCAAGCTGCGATAAACCTACAAAAATGCTCGGTCGTGTCGACGCATGTATGCATTGCAACCAACCTTTAACAATGGATCGAAATCTAGAAGGAAAAGAATTTAATGAAAAATATAATAAGAAGAGCTATAAATCATAGGCACATATGAGTACAGTACGAAAAATGTAGCCTTACAGTGCTAAACATTAAAAGGTGATTTCTTAACGAAGAAATCACCTTTTGTATTTATCCTTAATTAAAATAGGTCTACACTGAATATTTTAAATCATTCTGATGCCTAACGAAATTCCCATATATAATAAAGAAAGAGGTTGACGTAAAGCCGTCAGCCTCTTTCTTTATTATATATTACGCCTTATGACACTCTGGACAAACGCCATAAATTTCTAAGCGATGACTATTAATAACGAAGCCTGTCGTTTTCGCAGCTTCCTCTTCAAGCTTTTCCAAGCCTCCATAAGGAAAATCAACAATCTTACCACATTTTTCGCAAATCACATGATAATGTTGACTTGTAACATAATCAAATCTACTTGAAGCGTCTCCGTAAGTTAATTCCTTTACAAGCCCAACCTCTTTAAATACACGTAAGTTATTATAGACAGTTGCAACACTCATATTTGGAAACTTACCTTCTAATGCTTTATAAATGTCATCTGCTGTTGGGTGCGTCATTGATTCCACAAGGTACTCTAAAATAGCATGACGCTGTGGAGTAATGCGTACACCCGTATCTTTCAGCATTTCTAGCGCTTCTTTTAATTCTTCTTTGACCACCGTCATGCACCCCGATTCTATACGGATTATTATTTTATAATTCTTATAAAGAGTGTACTCCTTTTCTTATAAATCGTCAATATTTCTACTATAACTATGTGGTTTATTTTTGTATATAGCCTTATTCTTATGTATCTTTACCCATTTCCTATACATTTACATAGAAAAAAAGTGCGACATAATCGCACTTGGAATACTATCATCTGAGGAGGTATGCCCTACACTTCACTTTATGTAAGACAGTAAAATATGTATAGACACTTGCCTTACTTCTATATATTTTATCTCCACTACGGATTTACTTTATATAAGAAAGAACATCTTCAATATGCCCCTTCACTTTCACTTTACGCCATTCTTTTACAAGCTCACCGTCTTTATCAATAAGGAACGTAGAACGCTCGATTCCCATATACTCTTTCCCAAAGTTCTTTTTCAATTTCCAAACATCGTATAATTCTGCTACTTTATGATCCTCGTCTACTAAAAGTGTAAATGGAAGTTCATGCTTCTCAATGAATTTCAAAT
Organism: Bacillus sp. TE9106W; assembly: GCF_054062215.1. NCBI lineage: Bacteria > Bacillati > Bacillota > Bacilli > Caryophanales > Bacillaceae > Bacillus > Bacillus sp. TE9106W. The sequence goes on along the minus strand of NZ_JBSSFA010000009.1, from coordinate 198,502 downwards.
GTCTATTTGCCGGATCCGGACTCACTCCAAGAATAACCGTGTCCTTCTCTTGAAATAATCCATAAGAATCACGGAAATCACACGCTTCAGTTGTACACCCTGGAGTCATATCTTTCGGATAAAAATATAGAACTACATTTTTCCCACGAAAATCAGCTAAGCGAACTTGTTCCCCGTTACTTCCCTCTAATGTAAATTCCGGTGCCATTTCTCCTACTGTAACCATTGTTATCACTCCTATTCTTTTCTTTTACTATAACAAATGCCATCTTATTTTTCATTGTCTATTACAGACCTCATCACAAAAGCAAACGGTAATGTATATCCAATTAGCGCTTCTCCAATTGCAATCCACCGCCCAATTCCAATCGGAGATATATCACCATATCCAACGGACAATAAAGTAACTGCGCTAAAATATAAACAAATTTCAACGAGTTGAAAAGAGTGAGCGTTTAAGCTTTCTCCATCCTCTTTCAAAACTGCAAAACCCATTTCTTCTAATACAACATAACTTAATCCAAACGCAATTAGTACAGTTGTATAAATTAAAAATAATGTGGCTAGATTATACAGCGAAAAAAAACGCGTTGAATCTGAATAGGAACTCCATAACAATTGGACACTTCTCAAAATAGCAATTGCTACAATTAATAGAATAAATCCCCATAACATGTCCTCCACCTCATTTTATATGTATGAGGTGACCATTAGATTTATCCCTTAGAAACAAACGAGCTTTTATAATTAATTGCCAGCACCACGGTACCTTTTTACCCCTTGGTTCCAAAGAGTGATTGCAATTGTAAAACAGATAACACCAACGAGCGGTGTTGCAAATGCATAGCTATTCCACTCTGTTTTTCTTAAAAAGTACGCTGCCGGATACACTCCGACAAACGCAAATGGTAAAACAAATGTTAAAATGAAGCGAATCACACGGTTATAAATATTAACCGGATAGCGGCCATAATTACCTATGTTATACATTAGCGGCATAATTGAACTTTTCGCATCCGACCAAAAACCAAGGCTTGCAAGCGTAACAAATATTCCTCCGTACACAAGTGCGCCTCCTCCTACCATCAGTAAGAATAAGAAGAAATCATACCAGTAAAAAGATAGTTGCAACTCCACAGCTGCATACCCCATTACAATCATTCCTGTAATGGCCCCAATTAAAGACTCAAGTTCCATTCTTTCTAATATAATTTGAAACAAGCTATGAATTGGTCTCGTTAATATACGATCCATTTCTCCTTTAATGATGTAACGATCATTAAAGTCCCATATGTTAAAGAAAGCTGAGAAAATGGCAAACGGCACTAAAAAGAAACCATAAATAAAGATTACTTCTTCTCTACTCCAGCCTTTTAATGCTTGTGTATGTCCAAACACAACGAGAATAAAAATTAAATTAACAGCCTGTAGTGATAAATCAGAAAGTAACCCAACGATAAAATCGCCCCGATACTCCAATTTTGTTTTTATATATTGGCTTGCATATTGCAAAAATAGTTTTATATATATCATCTCATCATCCCCCTTGTACAATTAGACGTTTTCTCGCCGTTCTCCACATGAGTACAATTGGAATAATAAGTACAATTGCCCAAATTACTTGGAATAATAATGCCTCATACAATTTACTTCCTTGTATACCTTCTGAAAAAATCATACTCGGAATATAACTAATGGCCTGAAATGGTAAAAACACCATTGCCTTTTGGGCCCATAACGGATAAAAACTAATCGGTAATAATAGACCAGAAAACAAATCAATAACAACACGTTTTGCATACATAATTCCACTATTATTAAATAGGAAGAACGTGAGCATTCCCGTCATTAAATTAATTTGTGTATTAATAATAAAACTAAATATTAAAGATAAGAAGAAATATAACCACGTTTGAAAGTTTGTTGTAATTTGCAATGAAAATAATAAGGTAACGATAACCATACCCGGAATGGAAAAGAATGCAAAACGAAATATTCCTTCGCCAAGACCTTGCATCACTTTCATTCCTAAATAGTTATATGGACGTATCAGTTCTACCGCTACACGTCCTTCTTGAATTTCCATCGCAATTTCCCTGTCTATATTATTAAAATAAAAGGCACGTGCCATCCACGCAATGGCGATATACGTAGTCATTTGCGAAATAGATAAACTTTCAATATTCTCTTTTCCGCTATAAATTGCTTGCCATAAAAAATAATATGCGCCAATATTAATTGTATAAATTAAAATCCCGCTATAATAATTTGTGCGATACGCAAGCATCATTAAAAAGCGAATTCGAATCATTTCAATGTACTTACCCATGTTTAATACCTTCTTCATAAATGTTACGAATAATTTCCTCTGTAGACACTTCATTAATTTTTAAATCTTTAATTTGAAATGCTTGTACTACTTTAGAAATAAGCATTGAGATAATAACTTCTTCATTCGGTATTTTTGCAATCCACGCGTTTTCCTCTTTCGCTTTCGACCAAACGACATGACTATCTGGCATAACCATTGATAAAGCCTGATAGGAAACTGGTGCAACAAACTGAAAATGTATTTCTTTCTCTGCTCCCCACTGCGTACGAAGATTATTTAAAGAACCGTCATACATAATATTTCCTTCATCCAGCATAATAACGCGCTCACATAATGCCTCAATATCAGTAATATCATGAGTGGTTAATAAAATTGTTGTTTTATAACGTTCATTCATTTCTTTTAAAAACTCACGTATTTTCAATTTCACAAGTACATCTAGTCCAATTGTTGGTTCATCTAAAAATAATAACGGCGGATTATGAATTAATGCTGCCGCTAATTCACAACGCATTCTTTGACCTAAAGATAGCTTTCGAACTGGCTTATCTAATAAAGGGCCAATATCTAACGTTTCAATCACGTGCTCCATATGTTCTTTATACTGAGCGTCTGATACACCGTACACCTTTTTTAATAAACGAAACGATTCTTGTACCGCAATATCCCACCAAAGCTGTGAGCGTTGACCAAAAACAACACCAATAGTTCTTACAAATTCTTCCCTCTGCTTATGCGGATTCATTCCATTTACTAAAATATCTCCTGATGTCGGAGTCAAAATCCCCGTAAGCATTTTAATTGTCGTTGATTTACCAGCACCGTTCTCACCGATATATCCAACCATTTCACCTTGTTTCACAGTAAAAGATACATCATTTACTGCTGGTACTATTTTATAATTACGATTTAATAAATCGCGAAATGCACCCTTTAAACCTGGACGACTTGAATAGGCTGTAAATTCTTTACGTAACCCTTGTACCTCAATTACCGATTTCATAACCGGACCCCCTTCCTAAATGTCACAACGAATAGTTTACCCAACTGCCTTCTCTATCACAAACAATACGTCTTTTCGAAAAACATGTTAGAATAATACATAGATTTTTGTAAGGAGATGAATGGTAGTGAAATTCACAAAATCAGAAGCATTACATAAAGAAGCTTTAGAACATATCGTTGGCGGCGTTAATAGTCCTTCTCGTTCTTTTAAAGCAGTTGGCGGTGGCGCTCCTGTTGCTATGGAACGCGGAAAAGGTGCTTATTTCTGGGATGTAGACGGAAATAAATATATCGATTATTTAGCAGCATACGGTCCTATTATTACTGGACACGCTCACCCACACATCACAAAAGCAATTACAACTGCTGCTGAAAATGGTGTACTTTACGGAACACCAACAGCACTAGAAGTAAAATTTGCAAAAATGTTAAAAGAAGCAATGCCTGCATTAGATAAAGTCCGCTTCGTAAACTCTGGTACTGAAGCAGTAATGACAACAATTCGTGTCGCTCGTGCTTACACAGGCCGCACAAAAATTATGAAATTTGCTGGTTGTTACCATGGTCATTCTGATTTAGTACTTGTAGCAGCTGGATCTGGCCCGTCTACACTAGGAACCCCTGACTCAGCCGGTGTACCACAAAGTATCGCTCAAGAAGTTATTACTGTTCCATTTAATAATGTAGAAACTTTAAAAGAAGCATTAGATAAATGGGGACATGAGGTAGCGGCTATTCTTGTAGAACCGATTGTTGGAAACTTCGGTATTGTAGAGCCAAAACCTGGCTTCCTTGAGAAAGTGAATGAACTTGTTCATAAAGCTGGTGCATTAGTAATTTATGATGAAGTTATTACTGCTTTCCGCTTCATGTACGGTGGCGCTCAAGACTTACTTGGCGTAACACCAGACTTAACAGCACTTGGTAAAGTTATCGGCGGCGGACTACCAATCGGTGCTTACGGTGGTAAGAAAGAAATTATGGAACAAGTTGCCCCGCTCGGACCTGCATATCAAGCTGGTACAATGGCAGGAAATCCTGCTTCTATGGCATCTGGTATTGCTTGTCTAGAAGTTCTTCAACAAGAAGGGCTTTATGAGAAATTAGATGAGCTTGGTGCAATGCTTGAAAAAGGAATTTTAGAGCAAGCTGCAAAACATAATATCGATATTACATTAAACCGTCTAAAAGGTGCTTTAACTGTATACTTCACAACAAATACAATTGAAGATTACGATGCAGCACAAGATACAGATGGGGAAATGTTCGGCAAATTCTTCAAGCTAATGCTTCAAGAAGGCGTTAACTTAGCACCTTCTAAATACGAGGCATGGTTCTTAACAACAGAGCATACAAAAGAAGATATTAAATATACAATTGAAGCTGTAGGCAGAGCATTTGCTGCTTTAGCAGACAATAAATAATCTCATCATTAAAAGGAAAAAAGAAAGCACATCTTTCTTTTTTCCTTTTTTCTATTTCATAAATCCCGCATTAATAGTATAATTATTCATAATTATCTGTTTTATATTCTTTTACATCATTACTATCTCTGTGTACAAGGTGATCTACACCTTAAATAGTAAGATTATTCTAACTTTTACAAGAGGGGGGATTGACGGATGCTCAATAAAACAAATACATGGACACCGTCTTTATTTCGAGATTATAAAAATGCAGAACATGATGCGTGTGGAATCGTTTCCGTTATGGAGAAACGAAAAATTCCTACAAAAGAAAACATTGACCTCTGCATACAATCGCTCGTCAAAATGAATCATAGAGCTGGTTTCATTAATGGCGAAGGCGATGGAATCGGCATTCACATTGATGTACCAAAAGCTCTTTGGAATGAAAAATTAAAAAGTAGCGGATATAATCCAACGATTGTGGATCATCCCCACTTTATCGTTGGACATTTTTTTCTAAACAAAAACGAGAATATAGTTGATTTAAAAAATCATATTCGTACACAACTAAACAACGAAAACTTTGCAATTCTTTTCGAAAGTGACAATGTAATCAACTCCGATGCACTCGGTCCACTTGGTAAACAAGAAGAACCTTTATTTTGGCAAGTTGCCCTTATCGCAGAAAATGAAGTTGTAAATATTGAGCAAACCTTATTTTCAGTAACGATAAAAATAGAGGAAAACGAAGCGATTCATGTTGCTTCCTTAAGTCGTGATCACGTTGTATATAAAGTTCTCGGTGCTGGGGATACACTTGTTGCCTATTACAATGATTTACAACACCCACTTATCGCTTCAACTATGACACTAGGACACAATCGCTATTCTACTAATACATTATCTAATTTTTTTCGTGTACAACCATTTAGTGTTCTCGGACATAATGGTGAAATTAACACAATTGCAAAATTACGCGATCAAGCTGAAATGATTCACGTTCCCCTTACTGCTGGGGGCAGTGACTCCCAAGATTTAAACCGCACCTTAGAAACTCTACTTGTTCAATACGGCTACAGTTTATTTGAAGCAATGGATATACTATTCCCACCAATTATTAATGAAATTAAACTTTATGAAACACATTTACAAGATTTATATACGTATATACGTGAAGCATGGGGCCATTTTGCGCAAGGTCCAGCTGGCATTATTTCACGTTATAAAGATGAAGCTGTTTTCAGCGTGGATTCCCTTGGACTTCGACCAGTATGGAAGGTTGAAACAGAAAGCTCTTATATTTTCTCTTCTGAACCTGGAGTTGTATCACCAACTGAATATGTAGCAGAACCAAAACCACTCGCTCCAGGAGAAAAAGTCGGCCTAAAGTGGAATGAACAAGATGAACTTGTACTCTACGAACACGACGACTACCAAACTCAAGTATATAACCGTTTTAAAAAGAAAGTGGATGTTACCAATTATCATTTACATTTATCTATCCCTAAAACGAAAGAAATTCCAGATGCATGTGATTCTATGCAAGTTGAAACGAAACAATATGTTGCTTTCGGATGGGACCGAGAACACATTCAGCTTCTTGAACAGATGGCAACAAAAGGCGTTGAGCCAATCCGATCACTTGGGCATGACTCACCACTTGCCGCGCTTGATACTGATAGAAGAAATATCGCAGACTTCATTAAGGAAAGTGTAGCTGTTGTTACAAACCCAGCAATCGATCGCGATCGAGAGGTCGAACACTTCTCCACACGAACGATACTTGGAGAACGCCCAAGTTTATTAAGCGGCGCGAAAAAGCCATTTGTAGTTGAGATGCTTTCCCCAATTATTTTAGAAGGAAGTGTAGCACAATCTATTGCAGAGGAATTACACACAATTACGTATGAACAACTTATAGAACTATTCAATACTCATAGCTCTATCGCTACCATTTCTGCTACATTCAGTCAGGCAGAAACTTTACAATGCGCCTTAAGTCGAATTAGTTCTGAAGCGATAACAGCCGTGAACGATGGAGCTTCCCTACTATTAATAGACGATGCCGATGCTCATCTAAATGAACGGTTATGGATTGATCCACATTTAGTTACTGCTAAAGTACATCAAGTATTAAGCGAAAATAAATTACGCCGAAACTGCTCTCTCGTTATACGCTCGGGTGCCCTTCGCTCCTTACACGATATCGTCACACTGTATGGATTAGGAGCAGATAGTATTAATCCCTATTTATTATTTGCAACCGTAAATGATGGGACAAAAACACCAATTACGAATTTATACAGTGCACTTAATAAAGGACTGGAAAAAGTCATTTCAACAATTGGAATTCATGAATTGCGTGGTTACGGTCGCCTCTATTCTTCTATTGGATTACATGAGGAAATCGCAAATATATTGCAAATTACAAATTTCTTAGGTTCAAATGATTTAGCCTTTTCTCTTGAATCACTTGCTGAAGATGCAAAAATGCGAGCGGATGATTATAACGATCCGAAAGTTAGAATACGAAAATCTTTTCATATATTCCCGCGAATTTGGAAAGCAATCGGTGATGTCGCAAAAGGAAACTCTTATGATGATTACCGTGACAAGTTAAGCGAATTAGAAGAAAATAATCCAATTGCGATTAGACACCTTATTCAAACGAAAGAAACAAAACATGTCATTCCAACTGAAGAGGTATCTATCAGCATTCAAAATCATGATTTACCATTTATTATTAGTTCCATGTCATTTGGCTCTCAAAATGAAATTGCCTTTCGTGCATATGCAGAAGCGGCCGACCAGCTAAATATGATTAGCTTGAACGGTGAAGGCGGCGAAATTAAAGATATGATTGGAAAATATCCACATACACGTGGACAACAAGTTGCATCTGGGCGATTTGGCGTAAACGCAGAACTACTAAATTCATCAAACTTAATTGAAATAAAAATTGGGCAAGGCGCAAAGCCTGGTGAAGGTGGACATTTGCCAGGTTCAAAAGTAACAGCCAAAATCGCTGAAGCACGTAATGCAACAATTGGCTCAGATTTAATTTCACCTTCTAACAATCATGATATTTATTCCATTGAAGATTTAGCTCAAATGATTACAGAAATTAAAACGGCCAATCAACTTGCGAAAGTAGCTGTAAAAGTTCCTGTCGTCCCTAACATTGGAACAATTGCTGTCGGTATCGCAAAAGCTGGTGCTGATTTTATTAACATTAGCGGATTTGATGGTGGTACAGGGGCTGCACGTATTCACGCATTGCAACATGTAGGGCTTCCTGTAGAAATTGGTGTGAAAGCCGCTCACAATGCTTTATTAGAAGCAAATATGAGACATAACGTAGAAATTTGGGCTGATGGTGGTATTCGAAGTGTGAATGATGCCTTGAAAATCATGCTCCTTGGAGCAAATCGCATTGGATTTGGTACATTATCCATGATTGCAATCGGCTGTACAACTTGCCGCGGATGTCATCTAGATACTTGTCACGTTGGAATTGCAACACAAATTGAATCTGAAGCTCAGGCGAAAGAACACGGATTACGCCGCTTCGTCCCGCGCGAACTAGAAAGTGCCGTGGCTGGATTATTACATTTATTCACTACTTTTGGCGAAGAACTAAAACGATTAACAGGAAATCTTGGCTATACAAACTTACAAGAAATTGTCGGGCGTTCTGATTTATTAGAACAAGTTCGAGGCAAAAATTTATTAAACTTATGTAATTTACTACAAACGATAGAACATCCATCTGTTACAAAAACAGTACACGTACTAGAAAAGCAATTTGAAACAGTTCATTCCCCTCATTCAAAAGAATTAGTAGGCGTTGGTGTAGAGCAACGCGTTATGGGCGGTCTAGAATCTTGCTATCGCGTTCGTAGTAAATTATATGAAGATACAAAACTTGAACCACTTACATTAAAGTATACGAATGGCTCGATTCCTGGAAATGGATTAGGTGCTTACAATAGTGAAAATTTATTTATACATGTAAATGGCGGTGCACAAGATGGTATTGGTAAAACCTCCTTTGGTGGTGGTATTTATATAACAAAAGCAAAAGGAAAAGATGGCCTATATTATAACGGTTCTGTCGGAAAAGGTTTTGGATACGGTGCACAAAAAGGAGCGTTATACGTTCAAGGTAACGCTGATGCTCGCGCTGGCATTCGTCTCTCTGGAGCAGACATGATAATTGGAGGGCGCATGACAAAGCCACTCCGAGAAAAAGAGCAAGGGAATATAGGAGCATACTCTAATATTAAAGGTTTTGCTTTTGAATATATGACAAATGGGCGAGCGCTTGTTTTAGGGGATCCTGGTCCATGGATCTGTGCTGGTATGACTGGCGGCGTTGTTTATTTACGTCATGATTCAAGCTTAGGTTTAACAGAACAGGCCTTAAAAAGAAGAATCGCAAAAGGAGCAAATGTTACATTACAACCAATTAGTAAAAATGGTGTGCGAGATGTAACCGAGTTATTACTAGATTATATCCGTGTATTAAATGAACATGAACAATATGAAGAAGTTGCTTTGTTAACACCGTTACTCGATGATATGCAGCAACAGTTTTTTGAAATCATCCCGAAAAAAGAGCAGGCTGATCCATCTATCTCAACAGAGTGATATACCTATTTTTCACCTTCAAGAAAAAAATTGACGAAGTACACTTCTCATAGTAATCTATAGTAACAATTTGAAACCTGCTGGAATTCAGCAGGTTTTTTTACTAAAAATTGATGTTTCAAAAGAATTAGGAAAAAGTATAAAATGAATCTTAATTTCTTATTAACGTCACTAAAATATCACTTGCTAACATATTGTAATGAATGTATAGTATCATGTTGTACATTCATTATGACAAGAGAAAGGATCTTATTTAGGGTATGAAACTTGGTGCTCGCATTTTAAAAACGGGTATTGCCATCACATTAGCTTTATTTGCTTGTATTTTACTTAACTTACCGAGTCCGGTATTTGCGGGAATCTCAGCTATCTTCGCTGTTCAACCGTCTGTATACCGTTCGTATTTAACTGCACTTGAACAAATTCAAGCAAACGTCATTGGTGCGGTATTCGCTATCGCATTCGCTACTGCTTTTGGACATAATCCTTTTATTATTGGATTAACATGTATATTAGTAATTGCTCTTACATTGCAATTACGATTAGAAAACACAATATCAATCGCTTTAGTAACTGTTATCGCTATTATGGAATATCAGGGCGAAGATTTCTTTAGTTTTGCCTTACTTCGATTTGCGACGATTATGGTTGGTATTATTGCCGCTTCACTTGTAAATTTAGTATTTATGCCGCCCAAATACGAAACAAAGCTATATCATCGCATCGTTGATAACACAGAAGAAATTGTAAAATGGATTCGAATGAATAGCAGGCAAGCTTCTGATTTTACAACGCTAAAAACTGATATTGATCGTATGAAAGAAAAAATGATCAAATTAAACCATTACTATTTGCTGTATAAAGAAGAAAGAAGTTACACGAAAAAAGTACAGTTCGCAAAAATTCGTAAGCTCGTTTTATTCAGACAAATGTTAGCGACGACAAGCCGTGCTTTAAGTACGTTAAAATCATTACATCGTACTGAAAATGAATTGCGCTATATGCCAGAAGAATTTCAAGAATCTATCCAAAACGAACTTGATTCATTAACGCATTACCATGAACAAGTTTTATTAAAATTTATTGGTAAAGCAAAAAAACAACAATCCGTTGAAATGCTTGATGAAGTTGAAACAGGTAAACAAGAATTAATTGATATCTTTATGGAATATCAAAACAAGGACGATGAAGAAGCATATAAAACATGGTTACATCTCTTCCCTCTTATTTCTGCCATTATTAACTATAGTGAAGAAGTAGAGCATTTAGATTTACTTGTGGATAGCTTCTACACATACCATAAACCAGAAGCAGAACTTAAAATCGATGATAAAAAAGAAGACGAATAAAAAACAGCTCCTTTTACGCTAAAGGAGCTGTTTCTGTTATATGTTGAAGTTGATATAAGTTGTAATAATATCCTCTTTTTTTCATTAATTCTTCATGAGAACCTGTCTCTTTAATTTCACCATCTTCAATGTAAATAATCGTATCCACATGCGTAATCGTCGCCAATCGATGTGCAATTATGATTGTCGTTCGATCAGCAGCTAACGTCTGAAGCGCCTCTTGAATATATCGTTCATTTTCTAAATCTAAAGCGGAAGTCGCTTCATCTAATATAAGTAATGATGGATTCTTTAAAAACACTCGTGCAATCGCTACACGTTGCCTTTGACCACCAGATAACTTCACACCACGTTCCCCAACGACAGTATCATAACCATCAGGTAACTCTATAATAAAATCATGAATTTGCGCAGCTTTGGCAGCTGCAATTACTTCTTCCTCTTTAGCTTTCGGATTTCCATATAAAATGTTTGCCCCGATTGTATCGCTAAATAACAAATTATCTTGCAGTACAATCCCAATATGGCTACGTAAATTTCTCATATCATACTTTCTGACATCTATTCCATCTACATAAACTGCCCCTGAGGAAACATCATAGAAACGTGGTATTAAACTAGCAAGAGATGACTTCCCTCCCCCACTCGCTCCTACAAGTGCTACCTTCTCTCCTGGCAACATAGTTAACGAAAGGTTATGTAATATCTCTTTTTCATCCGCATTGTAACGAAAAGATACATTATCAAATATCACTTCACCATTTAATTTTTTCGTTTGTACTGCACTTGGCACATTGACAATATCGTATTTTTCATCTAACAGTTCAAACACTCGGTCCATCGATGCGAAAGACTGCGTTAATGTCGTAGATGAATTAACAAGGCGGCGAAGCGGACTATACAAACTATCCATATATCCAACAAAGGCAACCATAGTCCCTAATGTTAACTGCCCCTGAATCACTTCATATGCTGCAAAACCAATTACAAGTAACGGCCCTAAATCTGTTAACGTATTTACTGCCGAAAATGTTCTCGCCGTCCAACTCGTATGCGTTAACGCTTTCGTCAAAAATTCATTATTTCTTTTTTCAAACTGCTTCCCCTCATACTCTTCTAATGCAAAGCTACGTGTCACTTGCATCCCTTGAATACGTTCATGTAAATATCCTTGCATCGTTGCTAACGCTTGTGAACGCTCCTTCGTCAATTTACGAAGACGCCCGAAAAAATATTTCACTGCTACTACATAAATAGGTAAAATTAGTAGCGCAACAAATGTCAATTTTATATTCATAGAAAACATAACAATAATAGCGATAGCAATTGTTGCCGTATCTAACCAAACATTCATCAAACCAGTAATTACAAAGTCCTTCGTTTGCTCTACATCATGAATGACACGTGAAATAATCTCCCCTGTTTTTGTATTCGAATAATAACGTAAACTCAACTTTTGTAAATGACCAAAAATATGTTTTCGCAAATCATATAGTATTGTATTTGCGATACGTTGCGCGAAATATTGACGATAATATTCAATTGGTGGTCTTAATACTGCAAAAATAAAAAAAGCAATCCCAATCGCTGTTACTAGTTGGGACGTTTTATCTTGAAGTGACCCTCCGCCCTGAATTACATCATCGATAATATACTTTAATAACCACGGCATAATAAGCGGGATGCCGAATTTAACTAGACCAATCATAATCGTAATAGCAATAAGCCATCGATATGGTTTAACAAATTGCAAATATCTTTTTATACCTTGCACATAATCCCCCCTCTAATAGGACAAACCTGCCGGGAAATCCCCTGCAGGTTTGTTTTAATTTCTGTACATTAAATATCTTTCATACCACATATCTACGAAATCAGGCGCGAATGGCCCTTTTCTTTGATGAATCCATTGTGTTAATTGTGCTACATTTCGTTTTAAAATCGTATCAATCACAGGTGGATATTGCATAATTTGACTATGTTTTTCATACTCATCTTCATCTAAAAGCGTATATGTCATGTCTGGATACACTTTAATATCTAAATCATAATCAATATACTTTAACGCTTCAGAATCATATGCAAAAGGTGAGCTTAAATTACAATAATAGTATACTCCCTCTTCCCTTAACATTCCAATTACATTAAACCAATAGTTTGCATGAAAATAACAAATTGCTGGTTCACGAGTAATCCATGTTCGGCCATCTGATTCCGTCACTACTGTACGATCATTCGCTCCGATTACAAGACTCTGTGTCCCTTTTAAAATTGTTGTCTCTTCCCACATTCTATGAATGGAGCCATTATGTTTATAACTATGTATTTGTACTTTTTCTCCTTCTTTGGGAAATCCCATATATGCTCCCTTCTTTCAACTGCAAATGCCCTTTGAGCTGCATTCACTTTTTTTCTATTATAACTTTTTTGTCGAAATTTTAAAACTAAAGCGCCAAGGCTCCATTTATCACACTGAATACGATATCTTTAATCTTCTTAGGAGACGAGGGTTTTATTTACAAACAAGGAAATGAGAATAAAAAAAGCCCTTCTTTATTTCCATGTAAAGAAGGACCTTTTATCTGAAGATAGCGGTATATCTTATCCTAAATTTGAAATCATTTTTTCAGTTTCAAAAGATTGAATCACATTATTTGTTTGCTCTTCAAATTTCTCATGCAATAGCTTGAGTGCTAATTCTGTTCTATATATTTCCTGGCGGATAAAATGTAATTCCTTTTTATCGCACGTATCCTTTTCGCTCATTTCAATTTGCTGATACTTTTCTAGATGAGCTTGTAACTTCAACAACTCATCCATCGTTTCCAATTGCTCTCCTACCAACTTATCAAAATCGTTCATTACTTACCCCCTTTTGGACTTATTTATCAGTTATTATTCCTCATTACATATTTCTAACCTGTAACTTCCTTCTCCTTTGACTACATTTGTTGACTTATTAGAAGTTATGTCGTTCGATTTATTTTCATTACCATGGCCAAAGCACAAAGAAAACACTTCTCACGAGTTAGAGAAGTGTTTTTCTTTCATTACTGATTTGAACTAGAAGATTGTGATTGTTTTGCAGCTGATTGTGCATTTTGTTTTTTCACAGCATGCACGTCTGTTTCAGTTGCAAATTCTGTACCATAACTAGCATTTGCACTTTGTGCACCAGAAGCTTGCGCTTTCTTAGCTTCTGATTGTGCGTTTGCTTGTTTTACTGCTTGTACATTTGTTTCAGTCGCAAACTCTGTACCATAACTAGCATTTGTGCTTTGAATGCTAGCACCAGAAGTTGCTTTGTTATAACCTTGTTGTTTTTTACTCATCTTTCTCACCTCCACAATCAATAATGTAACCAATTCAACTGGAAGCTATCCGTAATTTTCTTTTAAAAAAATTCCGCATATATCTCTTGTTACTCATTCAAACTATAGAAAATGGAGGTGGGAATATGTATATAGGACGCGATATGACTGAACTAACAATGGTTTCAAAAAACGAATGGAAAGACGATGAATTAGCTTATTTTCATCATTCATTACAACAGATTTTGCCTTATTTAAACGCAGAAGGCCAAAGTATTTATAAAGAAATTGTAATAGAAATTGAATCAAGAGGTGGCTTACAAGAAGGTGAAGCTAGTTGGACTCACGGGACAAAAATTTCTTACGATTAAAAAAGTGTTCCCAACCTGGGAACACTTTTTTGTTTATTGCATTGTAATTTTCTCAACACAATTCTCATAAATCGTACGATGCGATTTAGAGAAAGGTAACTGCTCAAATGCTTCTTTCGATACAAATTTCAATGTATCTGTTTCAACAATATCACCAGTTACTTTTCCATAAAATACGAATATATCCCAAGTGCGATGTGTAAACGTATGTTGTACATTCATTGCGTATTCTTCAATAGAAATCGAAAGCTCAAATTTTTCCTTCATATAATCTATAAGCTGTTCCTTCTGATTACGAATCCCTTCGCCAAGTTCAACATTCGGAAACTCCCACATATTAGCTAATAAACCGGTACTTGGACGTTTATTAATGACGTAACGACCATCTTCCGTTTGAAGTACTCCTGCAACAATCGGTACCATCGTTGGAGCTTTCGCTTTACTTTTTACTGGTAATTCCTTTTGAACACCTTCAGCATATCCCCTGCAATGCTCACGAACAGGACAAAGTAAGCATGCTGGATTTTTAGGAATACAAATCAGTGCTCCTAATTCCATCAAACCTTGATTAAAATAAGATGGATTTTCAGCCGAAATAATTTCACGCACAATCTCTTCAAACACTTTTCTAGTTTTCGGTTTTGCAATGTCATCCCATACTGATAAAATACGAGACAATACACGCATAACATTTCCGTCAACTGCCGGCTCTGGTATGCCATATGCGATACTTAAAATAGCACCTTTTGTATAGGGGCCGACTCCTTTTAATTTCTCAATCTTCTTTACATCACTTGGCACAATCCCACCATATACTTCTTTTACTTCTTTTACTTCTTTTACAGCCGCATGTAAATTTCGCGCTCTAGAATAATACCCTAAACCTTCCCATGCTTTTAACACTTCTTCATCATCAGCATTGGCCAAAGCTTCTAGAGTAGGGAACTTCCCCATAAAATTCGCGTAATATGGTTTTACAGCTTCTACCCTCGTTTGCTGCAACATAATTTCTGAAACCCAAACGCGGTATGGATCTTTATTTTTACGCCACGGTAAGTCGCGTTGCTCTTTTTCAAACCAACCAATTAAATCATTTTGAAACTGCTCTATGTTAAAATTATTTAATATTTCAAGTGTCAAACTTGGTCCCCCTCATTTTTTTGCATATAAGTACTATTATAAAGATTTTAGGAAAAAATTTAAGTAAGATGACATAGGAAATAGAAGGCAAAGGACTTGAGGTATCGAATAAAAAGAGTTACATTAATAAAAAACGGAGGTGGATTTCTATGGACACAGCCACTCACCTTGTTATGGGCGTTACTCTAGGCAGTTTGGCCACGTTAGATCCAGCCATAGCACAAAGTGATATCGGGCCACAAGCAGTTATGCTTGCTACAATTGCCGGCTCCAATATTCCTGACATCGATACAGTTTTAAAATTGCGTAATAACGCTAAATATATAAGAAATCATCGCGGGATTACTCATTCCATTCCTGCAGTAATTCTTTGGTCGTTCCTTATAAGTGGCATCTCTTTCGCCTTCTTTTCAGACGCTCCATATCTTCATCTACTACTTTGGTCATTTATTGCCGTCTTTCTTCACGTCTTTGTAGATATTTTCAATGCCTACGGTACACAAGCATTACGGCCCTTCACAAAAAAATGGGTAGCACTCGGCATCATTAATACATTTGATACCGTCATTTTCTTTATCCATATACTCGCAATTGCTTGTATGCTCGTAGGTTCCCATAAAGGGTATACTGCCTTAGCAGCGTATATATTAATGATTATTTACTACATCGGACGGATTATGATGCACAGAAATATAAGAAGCGTTGTACACAAACGTTTCAAAAATGTCGAAAAGATTATCATTTCTCCTTCTTACCGATTTTATCATTACCATTTAGCAGTCGTTACGGCTGATTATTACTACGTTGCGAGATGGCACCGTGGTAATATCATGATATATGACAAGTTCGATCGGGTACCGTTCCCAGACAATGCTATTATGCGCGCAGCTAAACAAGATGAAAACATCTCAGCGTTTTTATCTTTCTCTCCTGTGTATCGCTGGGATATTTTCGATTATGATCATTATTACGAAGTGCGATTCATTGATTTGCGCTATCGCAGTAAAGATTATTATCCATTCGTTGCAATCGTTCAACTCGATCATAATTTAAATATTATTAGTTCCTATACAGGATGGATTTTTAGTGAAGAAAAACTTCGAAAAAAACTGGAGTTACTTCCACATTAAAAAAAGCGACTTCAGTCGCTTTTTTTAATGTTTCAAATGATCTTCTTGATTGATTAGATGGCTATATTTCGGATTATTTGTACGCATTTCATGAAGGCGTCCTCCATGATTATTAATCCATGATCGCACCACTTGTTCAGTCATTTCTTCTCCTTGATAACGACCTGATTTCGCATAAGTCGTTTGAAAATCTTCCCACAGTAATTCAACCCACGCACGAGCTTGTGCGTAAGAAAGTTTGTCATTTTTGTCTAATAGTTCTTTCGTTAATACTTCATAAATATCATTCATGTTCTAATCTCCTTTACCTAATTATCCCTTCATTTCTAAAGGATAGTTTCTTCTATTTTGCACATTCTATAATTGATACTTCTTCAAGGGGTATCAACTGATGATGAGGAGGGCGTTCGCAATGGGTAAACAAGCCGAATTTTGGTCTGAGTCAAAAAACAACAGCAAAATCGACGGTCAACCGAAAGCGAAATCACGCTTCGCTTCGAAGCGACCTAACGGCACAATTAACACGCACCCACAAGAACGTATGCGTGCTGCAAATCAGCAGGAAGAGTAGTACAAAGTAATTTAACTTTAACTTCCTACACGAGGTGATAAAGATGAGCTACCGTGATCGCTTAGATAGTCGTTCTGAATTATTTAACCATACGTGGACTCGTCCGAAACATGCAAAAGCGCAAGTTAACGGACAGACGCAACAAACCCAGTCTCTCATTATATTGGCGAATGAATGTAAAAAACGCCAATTTTAGAATCTCCTATCTCCTGTAACGCCTACCAAAGATGAAAACCAGAGAGATATTCGCTCTCTGGTTTTTATTTTTCTTGTAATAAAGAAATCGGTATTCCAATCTCTTCATTATCATTTTGCTTATGTCCCCAAGCAAATACCCCATTGAAATACGTAATTTCAAATAATATACCAGGTTCTTCTACTAATTCATACGTCTCACCAATATGGAATTTATTTATGTCAGTCATATAAGCACGAGCCATTGCTATCTTTCGCATTAATACATCGAACTCATTTACAATTCCAAGTTGCTCAGCTTTTATTGCTTGCTCTTTCAAAACCCCAATTTCTTCCCTTAGCTCATATGGTGTCATTTCACTGTAGCGTTTTGGCATATTCATTTTATTCCCTCATCCCTCTTCACGTTTCATTTGCAAAAATATCTCTATCTCATCAATAGAGAATCCTTTACGATATAACGCTTGTTTCATCTTATTTTCAAACGTCCACCCATCATACTTCTTATATTTCTCATAGTATTTGTTCCCATGATAGTGTAACGCTTCTTGTTGCTTTTCGTCATCTTTTTCGTCTTTCAATTCTTCCAAACAAATTTGAATCACATCTCTAGAATATCCTTTACGAACAAGCATTTCGTCTAATTTTAGTTTCATTTGTAAAAAGGAATGCTTTTGATAAGACTTTTTCTTCTTTTCTATAAGAATTAAAGCATTCTCAATTTGCTTTTCCTTCGGATATTCTTGT
Organism: Bacillus sp. TE9106W; assembly: GCF_054062215.1. Lineage (NCBI taxonomy): Bacteria > Bacillati > Bacillota > Bacilli > Caryophanales > Bacillaceae > Bacillus > Bacillus sp. TE9106W. The sequence goes on along the minus strand of NZ_JBSSFA010000009.1, from coordinate 180,292 downwards.
AAACTATGCGTAATAATTAGATCCTGAACACCTTTATTTAACAACTCTCTTTTAATAACCGTTGGACCTTTTCGATTCACATTACTTTGCGTTCTCGTATATAAAATAGCATACTCTTTATCATTAATATATCGGTCATGTAATAATTTCGAAACGACTTCAGAGATGATGGCCTGTCCCACTTCTTTTTTTCGTAAAAAATCTTCTATTTCTAGTTTCGTTCTCATTTGATAGGATAAATAGGAAATTGCTTGTAAATATGCTTTTTGTACCTCTTCATTGTACAAAATATTTCCTAACGCTATTTCATCAATTTCTAAGCCCTTTTGTAATCCGTGTTTTATTAAGATTACTTCATTCACACTAAATCCGTATTCTTCACCTTGACCTTTATCGATATAAATATTAAACCGTTCTTTCGATCGTTTTTGTACTTCTATTTTTGTAATGACAGCCATACTCTCACCTCTCTATTATTTTAACATAGTTAAGGAACGTTTTTGCTTTTCAAGAATATATATAATGAGGAGGAAATACTTGTGAAAATCGCAATTTCTGGTGGTACCGGCTTTATCGGTACATACCTTTCTACTTTTTTTATTCAAAAAGGATATACGGTTTACATTCTCACAAGAAAAAAAACTACTGAAACTTCTCACCCTAACCTTCAGTATGTGCAATGGACACCAGATTTACAAACCTTCCCTCTCTCTTCTATTGATGTAGTTATTAATCTAGCTGGAGAGTCTATTAATAGTAGATGGACAAAGAAACAAAAGAAAGTCATTTTAAACAGTAGAATTCAAACAACAAAAGGACTCATTAAACAATTGCAGGCACTCCCTACAAAACCACACACATTTATTAACGCAAGTGCCATTGGATACTATGGAACGTCTGAAACCGAGTCTTTTACAGAACAGCATGTGACTCCTGGAAATGACTTTTTAGCAAATACAGTATATTCATGGGAACAAGAAGCATCTAAAGCACGCTCTCTCGGAATACGAACAATCTATGCACGATTCGGAGTCATATTAGGTCCAGACGGAGGAGCCCTTCCCAAAATGCTACTTCCCTATCAATTCTATATCGGAGGTACAGTTGGATCTGGAAAGCAATGGTTATCATGGATTCATATAGACGATGTCGCTTCCATGATTGATTTCATCATACACAAAAGAGAAATTGATGGCCCGCTCAACATTACAGCTCCAGAGCCTATAAGAATGAAGGAATTTGGAGAAACCATTGCAACTATAATGAAAAAAACTCATTGGTTACCTGTCCCTTCATTTATGCTTCATGCTTTATTAGGTGAGATGAGCATACTTGTACTAGAAGGACAACATGTATTACCTAGTAAAGCAATTGAGCATGGGTATCAATACACATTTCCAACAATAGACCATGCATTACAAAATATACTTTCGCATACAATGTAGTACTTCTAAAACATAGTTTTACAGGGGTTACTTCCAAAATTTTCATTTTCTAGAATCCGGAGCATTATTACACAAATAATCGTTCAGTTACTTTTCCTTACATTCCATTAACATTATAAAGTAACAGAAATGAGGTACCTATGAAAATATTGCTCAAACAAGCCATGGTCTATCCTATTACATCCCAAAAATTTCAAGGGGATGTACTCGTTATAGGAGAAAAAATTGCTGAGGTCAAGCCTTTCATTCAAGCTACTCAAGATATGACAGTTATAGATGCACGTGCTCTTCATCTTTTACCTGGATTTATTGATGTCCATACTCATCTTGGTCTCTACGATGAAGGTACTGGTTGGGCTGGCAATGATGCAAATGAAACATCTGAAGTTTCAACACCACATATCCGTTCTTTAGACGGAATCCACCCTTTGGATATTGCATTTCAAGATGCTGTACAAAATGGAATTACAACTGTTCACGTTATGCCAGGAAGTCAAAACATTATTGGTGGTACGACTTGTGTAATAAAAACAGCCGGAACTTGTATTGATCATATGATTATTCAAGAACCTGCTGGCTTAAAGATTGCCTTTGGCGAAAATCCTAAAAAAGTCCATAGTAATGGAACAAAAGAGTCCATTACGCGTATGGGAATTATGGGATTACTTCGGGAATCATTTTATGAAGCACAGCACTACGGGCATGAAGCTGATTTTCGAATGCTTCCTATTTTAAAAGCATTACGCCGCGAAATACCCGTACGTATCCACGCTCACCGAGCAGACGATATTAGTTCTGCTCTACGTTTTGCAACAGAGTTCAATCTCGATTTACGTATTGAACATTGTACAGAAGGACACTTTATTGTTGAAGAACTTTCGAAGCACAATTTGAAAGTTTCAGTTGGCCCCACGCTTACACGCCGTTCTAAAATCGAACTAAAAAATAAAACATGGGATACTTACCATATATTGTCGAAAAGTGGAGTGGAAGTTTCCATCACAACAGATCACCCCTATACACCCATTCAATATTTAAATCTTTGTGCTGCTGTCGCAGTAAGGGAAGGATTAGACGAAAAAACTGCACTAGAAGGAATTACTATATTTCCAGCACGAAATCTACGTTTAGAGGATAGAATTGGAAGCATTGAGGTTGGAAAAGACGCTGATCTTGTGCTGTGGACCCATCATCCTTTCCATTATTTAGCCAAGCCTGTACTAACTATGATTGATGGAAAAATAATTTACAAAAAAAATAAAAAAAACTAGTTTATTTTTTTGACTAGATAAAGTATTATACGATTATAAACTGAATGAAACCATAATCAATTTGTGTCGTGATTATCATTTTCAAATTGATGAATGGGGAAGGCAAATGGTGCGCCACCAGCGTTAGAAACTGGTTCTAGTGGGTTCGATTCCCACCCCGAAATTTTTTAAAGATTGATATAAAAATTTCGAGGGTGGGGTGTTTTTTCGTCATGCTACCCTCGTGTGAGGAGGAGTTAGTATGTTAAAAAAACGCGACTTACACGACAGCCACGTTCTATACGAGTTAATGGTGGATCCAGCTGTCTTCCCTTTTGTGCGTCAAAAGGCTTATTCTTATGAGGAATATTTATTTTTAACGAAACAAACGATTGAAGCTGAAGAGCGTGGAGAATTAATTTCACGCACAATTTTAGATGAATGGGGTAACCCTATCGGAACAATTACTTTATTTGATGTGCAAGAAAAAGCTGGATTCCTTGGAACATGGCTTGGCAAACCTTATCATGGAAAAGGCTACAATAAATTGGCAAAAGATTCATTTTTTAGCGAACTTTTCTACGAGCTAGATATTGAAACAATCTTTATGCGTATTCGCAAAATAAATATTCGTTCTATTAAAGCTGCAGAGAAATTACAATATGTAAATCTAGCAAATGAAACAAGAAAAGCTGTTTATGATGAAATTAATGCGAATGAAGAAGTATATAACTTATATGAAATTCCAAAAGATCAATATACACTTGCTACAATGCGCGATACAACGTTCCAAGATGCACATCACTTAAAAGAAGCATAATCTAAATTTTCAGAAATAATAATTAACCATTAACATTTTGATATATACGTATATCACCCCATGTCTTTGGAAACGATAGATAGTAACTTTCGGACACGAGGTGATTTGTAATGGATAAAAAGAAACGTGACAAAACAAAAAACGCGTTATCTAGTACACAAGAAGTTCTCTACCAACGAGAATTTCGTAAAGCAGATCGCGCAGCGGGTTATCGCTCGAAAAGTATTTAAAGTGAGAATGAATAATTAGAAGTTCTCCCCCCTAATTATTCATTCTCATTACATATTTTTTCTACGTGATAGAGTAGAAAAAAGGTTCCTTATAAATAAGGAACCTTTTTTTATGTGGATAACGTTATCCACATAATTTATGGAATTGTGCATAAATTCAACAAACCTTTCACAAGTTTATATATTGCAACGTACATTAAATGTTAGAATTGTGGATATTTTTCTAAAAATTGTGGATAATGTGGATATAGTTGTTAATATTCCGACTTTACTGTTTAATGAAAACGCAATCTTCATGTGGATAAGTCTTTATCTTAGAGAACAATAAAGAACCCTCTTTAAACATACAAAAGAGGGTTTCATATTAAGTAAATGATTGTGCAAGAGCAGGTGATTTAATAGGTATATGATTCGGTTCTACATGATTTTCTGCCAAAATTGTATCCACAATATGATCAGCTGGCTCCGGACGATAAATGCTTTTCATCGCTTCTTTCATTTGAAGAAGCTTCATATCGTCTTGTAATAACGCCTCTGTTTTTGCAAAAACCTCACTATCATCACGAATGACAACTGCAGCTCCTTTTCTTTCAAAGTACATCGCATTTTCATTTTCTTGTCCTGGAACAGGCTTATATAAAATGACAGGTACTTGCAATGCTGCCGCCTCACTTAACGTAATACCGCCTGGCTTTGTAATCATACAAGAAGTAACGCGGAATAGTTCATCAATATTTTCAACATAACCAAATACTTTTAATGCATCAGGATTTGTTTCCTGTACCCCTACCAAATCCTGTTTTAATGCTTCATTTTTCCCACAAACGACAACTACTTGTAAATCAGGTACTGACATAAATGATTGGCATAGTTCTTTTACACTTCCTAATACCCCATGAGCACCTGCTACAATTAGTAAAATCTTTTTATTCTTACATAACTGATATTTATTATATATAATGTCTGGATTGATCTTTAACTCAAAACTACTACGAATCGGAATTCCGGTTTCAACAATTTGCTCCGCAGGCACACCGATATCAACCATAACTTTTTTTACGTGATCAGTTGCTACAAAATAACGATCTACTTCCCGATGAATCCATATTTTGTGCACACAAAAATCCGTTAATACGTTATACACAGGAATTGAAATACCTGTTTGCTTTTTTAATTCTGGTACAGCTATAATCGGAAAGGTATTAATAACAATATCCGGTTTCTCTGCTTGTAAAAGTAATTTCAAGCGTTTTCTTCCAAAATTCGCATACCAAGATGCTATTTTTTTATCATAAATTTTTTCTACGCCATAATAAAACAAGCGGTATAATTCTTTTCCAATTGTATAACTTTTTAAATATAAATATTTTGTAATATCGGTTATAACCGGATGTGATTCTCCGAACAAATCGCATACAATTACATCTTTAATTCCTTTTTGGCGAAATGTTTGTTCTAATGTTTTCGCTACTTGCACATGACCGTTACCGTAATGTGCAGTTAATATTAAAACCTTGGGGTTTTTTATCAAACAAATCCACTCCTAGCTTATTGTTTCTCCATATTGCATATACGACAATAGGAAAAACATTTTCCTTAAAAATTACATAAACAGACTCTAATATTTCTCTTTCAGCTATGTACCTGTCGTGGATATGCAAAGCATATAAGATTGACCCCTTAATCCTATCTGTGCTCATATCTTTACATTATACTTTCCTATAAGAGCTTTCGCAATAACTTACAAATGTTCTCTATTCCATGATACTCACTCTTTTACTTCTTAATTCTTTTTACTATTTTGATTTCCCTTTACAATTATGTAAATTTCTCTACTTATTCCTTACAAAAATATGGATATTCTATTTTTAGTATACTCTTTTCTTTATATATACTCTAGGTTTTATTGTAAAGAAAGCAAAAAGCCTAATCCAATATTTGGATTAGACTGCTTGTAAAATATGTCTTGCTTCTTCTACATTTTTTTCAGTAGGTGGTTCTACATTCGCAAGTGGATACTTATGTCCAAGTGCCTCCCATTTATATACACCAAGCTTATGGTATGGTAACACTTCAACTTTTTGAACATTAGACAGACTTTGAATAAAGCTAGATAACTTTTGTAGATCCTCTTCATTATCAGTAACACCAGGAACTAATACGTGTCGTACCCAAATCGGTTTATTTTTATCCGATAAATAACGAGCAAATTGTAAAATATGTTCATTTGGTTTTCCTGTTAATTTACGATGTTTCTTTGAATCAATATGTTTCAAATCCAATAAAACTAAATCTGTGTACTCCATTAAAATGTCTAGCTTGTTTTGGAATTCTGGTTCTTCAGAATAACACCCACCTGAAGAATCAATTGTTGTATGAATTCCAATTTCCTTACATTTCTTAAATAATTCAATTAAGAAATCTAGCTGTAATAATGGTTCCCCACCACTAACTGTTATACCGCCTCCGGAAGCTTCAATAAAAGGAAGGTAACATGTCACATCCTGCATTACTTCTTCGACTGTTATTTCTTTTCCTTTACCGATCTCCCACGTATCAGCATTATGACAATATTGACAACGTAATAAACACCCTTGTGTAAATATGACATAACGAATTCCTGGGCCATCAACAGTACCACAAGACTCTACAGAATGAATTCTTCCTTTTACCATGTTACTTCCTCCTTTATTGAAACAGCCTCCCTCTGCTGTTTATAAAATGCAGAGGGACACTTTTTTCATTTACATGCTTTCATGCATTGTACGGTTAATTACATCGATTTGTTGTTCACGAGTTAATTTAATAAAGTTTACAGCGTAACCAGATACGCGAATTGTTAATTGTGGATATTTCTCAGGATGTTCCATTGCATCCATTAATGTTTCACGGTTAAATACGTTAATATTTAAGTGATGACCTTCTTTTACTGCATAACCATCAAGCATTGATACTAAGTTACGTACTTGTACTTCATCCTCTTTACCAAGCGCTTTTGGAATAATAGAGAATGTATTAGAAATACCATCTTGTGCATCTTCATATGGTAATTTAGCTACAGATAATAATGAAGCTAACGCACCTTTTGTATCACGTCCATGCATTGGGTTCGCACCTGGTGCAAATGGTTCTCCAGTACGGCGACCATCTGGAGTGTTACCAGTTTTCTTACCGTATACAACGTTAGATGTGATTGTTAAGATTGACATTGTATGAACAGAATTTCTGTATGTTTTATGTTTACGAAGTTTATTCATAAATGTTTTCACAAGATTTACAGCAATTTCATCTACACGGTCATCATTGTTACCGTATTTAGGGAAATCTCCTTCAATTTCAAAGTCAACTGCGATTCCGTTTTCATCGCGAATTGGTTTTACTTTTGCATATTTAATTGCACTTAAAGAATCTGCTACTACAGATAGACCCGCGATACCTGTTGCCATTGTACGAAGAACATTTGTATCATGAAGTGCCATTTCAATACGTTCGTAGCTATATTTATCGTGCATGTAGTGAATAACATTTAATGTATTTAAATATAGACCCGCTAACCATTCCATTGTCATATCAAACTTATGCATAACTTCTTCATAATCTAATACTTCAGAAGTAATCGGTGCATACTCAGGACCAACTTGCGCTTTAGATTTTTCATCTTTACCACCGTTAATCGCATATAGTAATGCTTTTGCTAAGTTTGCACGTGCGCCAAAGAATTGCATTTGTTTACCGATTCTCATTGCAGATACACAACAAGCAATTCCGTAGTCATCGCCGTAGTCAGCACGCATAATGTCATCATTTTCATATTGAATTGCTGATGTTTTAATAGACATTTTCGCACAGTAGTTTTTAAAGTTCTGTGGTAATTGTTTAGACCAAAGAACTGTTAAGTTTGGTTCTGGAGCTGGTCCTAAATTATCTAATGTATGCAAGAAACGGAATGAGTTCTTTGTTACTAATGGACGACCATCTAATGCCATACCACCGATAGACTCAGTTACCCAAGTTGGGTCACCAGAGAATAACTCATTATAATCAGGTGTTCTGGCAAATTTCACAAGACGTAATTTCATAATGAAGTGATCCACAATTTCTTGTACGTCTTCTTCTGTTAAAGTACCATTTGCTAAATCTCTTTCAATATAAATATCTAAGAATGTAGAAGTACGTCCAAGACTCATTGCAGCTCCGTTTTGCTCTTTAATTGCTGCAAGATATGCAAAGTATAACCATTGGAATGCTTCTTGAGCAGTTGTTGCTGGCTTAGAAATATCAAAGCCATGAGAAGCAGCCATTTGTTTTAACTCTTGAAGTGCACGTATTTGCTCAGATAACTCTTCGCGTAAACGCATTGTATCTTCACTCATTACACCACCAGTTAAATTTAAATCTGTTTTCTTCGCTTCAATTAAATGATCTACTCCATATAATGCTACGCGGCGGTAGTCACCGATAATACGTCCACGTCCGTATGCATCCGGAAGACCCGTAATAACACCTGATTTACGAGCAGCTCTCATTTCTGGTGTATAAGCATCAAATACACCTTGGTTATGAGTTTTTCTCCAATCTCTAAAAATACGACTAAGCTCTTTATCCATTTCGTATCCATAAGATTCACAAGCTTGTTCCGCCATACGAATACCACCATATGGTTGTAAAGAACGTTTAAATGGTTTATCAGTTTGGAAACCGACTACTTTTTCAGTCTCTTTATTTAAATATCCTGGTTCATGTGATGTAATAGAAGAAACAATTTTTGTATCCATATCAAGAACGCCACCGTTTTCACGTTCTTTCGTTGTTAAATCCATTACTTGATCCCAAAGTTTTTTCGTTGCTTCAGTTGCTCCCGCTAAGAAAGATTCGTCTCCTTCGTAAACGTTTACATTATTTAAAATGAAATCGCGAACATCAATCTCTGCTTTCCATTTTTCACCTTTAAAGTTTTCCCATGCGTTTTTAACATTTTCTAATACTTGAGTCATCCTAATCTCCTCCATTTTTGATTAGTACAGGACTAAGATTTTTTATATAACAGCTTACACACTTAGAATACTACTTTTTTACGAAAGTGAACGAAATAGTTGTGACATGTTTGTGAAATATTGAGCAAACTACTATATACATAGTGTTAACTTCATTTTAAAGTCTTTAAAATTAACCCTTTCCTTAATTGTATTTTTTTGGTATTCTTATATACGAGTCCTATTTTGTAATATAAAAACAATACCCATTGTAGAGCTGTAATACTCTTATCTCCTAATCTGTTATAGTTTTTATAACAGAACAAAAAAGTGTACATATGTTGTACACTTTTTTGTTACCTATAAAATATCTCTTTTTCTATTTCCATCATGGAATCCACCACGACTGCCTGTTAATCCAATTAATTGCTCTAATCCTTCTATATGGTCACCTATAATTCGAAGTACAGCTGGTGGATGACCTATTTTAGCAAAATGTTCACTGGGACGAATACGGTTCATCTTATCGACCTCAACACGACTTACACATGCAACTTCAAATCCTGAAAGAATAGCTTTCACTTGGGCTACACACGGCGCCAATAAAGATCTATACCCAATTTGTTTCAAACACTTACGGCTAAACGCATTCGGTACAGCGACAAGTGAGCCTACGCCTAGATCTTTTCTATCACAAGCTAAATTTAATGCATATTTAAATGCATTTACAAGATGAAGCGGTACTCTTAAATCTAAATAATGATTTAGATCATTTAATGCAACATCTGTCCCATCTGCAATAGCTTTCGCAAAAGGATATAGCTCGCTCGCTGGAATAACAAAATCGCCGTCTATAAATAACACAATTTCTCCTTTTGCAAAATACGTTCCAAGTGAGCGCCCCACATCATTTCCAAGTGCTTCTTTATATACAATTGTCGTTGCTCCCTTGTCTTTTGCAATCGTCGCCGTTTGATCGGACGAACCATTTACAACAACGATAATTTCAAAAGGTTCAATCTTGCGAAGCTCTTCTATAACGTTTCCAATTGTTTTCTCTTCATCTTGTACAGGAATAATGACCGATAATTGCTTTCCCTTATACAAATTAGATGTAACACCCCATCCTTGATAAAAATCTTCAAAATCTAAAGTATGATAGACACTATCTCTTTTCCTATTTCCATCACAATACCCTCCGCGCTCATCGCTACCTACTATTCGCTCCGCTACAGCTTCTATATGGTCACCTATCATCCGTTTTTCAGAATGAGAAAGACCCGTTCCATACGCAGCATGCTCAGTCGGCCGAAATTTATTTGGTGTAATAACGTCAATTGCACAATGTCGACTAATTCTCCATTTGCTTTGAACAAGGCGTAAATGAGCGACAATAGGATTAACAAAACATTCATATCCAATACTTTGAACAACTTCTTTCGTCAACGCGTGAGGTACAGATAATAAAGAATCAATTTTTAACTCTTCACGCTCTAACATTGCATTTAATATTTGGCGCCATACTGTCACTGAGTGCGGTTTTTGTTTCTTTAAAAATAACGTGTCCAAATTATTTAAAACGATGTCGGCCTGATCATGTAAAATTGGATTTAGGAATAATTGTAATTTTGAAGTTTGAATAGCAAAATCTCCATCTATAAATAGTAATACATCACCTATCGCCTGTTTTGCGCCAACTGCACGGCCAACGTCGTTTCCAAGTAGCTCTGTATACTTGATTACTTTACACCCTAAACGATCAGCAACCTCTTCTGTACCATCAGTACAACCATTTGCTACTACAATAATCTCTAATGGATTTAATCCTTTTACCGATTGAATAACGTCTGAAATCGTATCGATTTCATTACATGCAGGAATAATAACAGATAATGACTTAGCCATTGTCTTCTTCACGAAACCACTTAATGGTTTCCTTCAATCCGTCTTCCCACGTTACTTTCGCCTGAAATTGAACAAGATCTTTTAATTTTGTTACGTCTGGTCTTCTATTTGGAATTTCTTCAAAACCATGTGGATATACTTCTTCAAAAGGTACTTGCACAATCTTTGAAGAAGAATCCGTTAATTTTTTAATGACCTCTGCTACTTCTTTTATACTTTTTTCATTCTCAGAACCTATATTAATAATCTCACCATTTACCTTCTCATCCATTGCCCGAATCGTTGCCTCTACCGCATCACTTACATACGTAAAGCAACGTGTTTGCTCTCCATCTCCATATACGAGAATGTCTTCTCCCTGCAGGGCCGCACTAATAAATCGCGGGATTACCCCTGCATACGGACCACCTTTCGCTCGTGGGCCATAAATATTAAAATAACGAACAATCGTTACAGGTAAACCTTCTAAAGCGTATCCTAAACATAATGTTTCTTCTAACGTTTTACAAATTGCATAACTCCAACGTATTTTAGAAGTTGCACCGTATAATCGATCTCCTTCTTCAGAGAAGGGTGGCTCTGCCTTACCATATACTTCTGAAGTAGACGCAAAAACTACTTTCTTTTTTCCTTTTAGCGCTGCTTGTAAAATGTTTCTCGTTCCATCAAAATTCGTTTCAATTAGCTCTATACTCTTTTCCATTGTCGTTTTCACACCTAAAATTGCTGCTAAATGAAACACAACATCATGTTGGTTTACGAGTTCATAAATAGAATTTTTGTCTAAGACACTTATTGGAATACCCCGAATTTTTTTCATTAACTCATCATGATATTTATTTTTCCCTTTATAGAAGTTATCAACAATCGTGACATTATAACCTCTTCCCACCAACTCTTCAGCTAAATGGGATCCAATAAATCCTGCTCCGCCTGTAATTAAACATTTCTTACTCATTTACTCACCTTCTTTACAATCCCACGTGTATCTACTACTCGCTTTATTCCTTTAAAAAGCTTCCAATCAATATTAGAATGATCCGTTAAAATTAAAATACAACTCGCTTGGTTAACGGCTTGTTCATTCAAAGAAACAGATTGGTACACCTTATCTCCAAATTTTGCCGAAGAAATATATGGATCGTGATATTCTATCTCGTATCCTTCTTTTATTAACAATTCAATAATTGGCAACGCTGGTGATTCTCTTAAGTCATTTACATCTTTCTTATATGCAATCCCTACAATTAAAACCGTTGCAGGTGGTTGCACCACACCTTTTACTTTCTGGACCATTTTCTCTGGCATTTCTTCATTAATTACATGCGCTGCTTCAATCAATTGACTCATTGCACCATTCTTTTTTATTCTCCATTGAAAATATAAAGGGTCTACTGGAATACAGTGTCCTCCTATCCCTGGACCTGGCCAATATGGAGTAAATCCAAATGGTTTTGTAGATGCCGCTTCAAGCGCCTCATAAAAATCAATTCCTAAACTTTCACATAGTGTGTTTAGCTCATTGACTAACGAAATATTAACTAGGCGCTGAATGTTTTCGAATAGCTTACACATCTCCGCTACTTTCGGAGAACTAACTGGAACAACTACATCAAAAATAGTGCTATACAAAGCCTGTACTTTTTGTTTACACTTTTCTGTTTGTCCACTAATAACTTTTGGAATCGTTTGAACTGAATATTGACTATTTGCTGGATCAATTCTCTCAGGGGAATATCCGATATAGAAATCTTCTCCTGCCTTTTTACCTGTTTGAGAAATAATAGGAATGATAACTTCCTCGAGTGTACCTGGATATGTGGAGCTTTCAAAAATGAAGGTTTGTCCTTTTTGAAGGTTTTGTTGTATATAATGTGAAGCTGAAATGAGGGCACTTAAGTCTGGTTCTCTTTGTTCATTAATTGGAGTCGGGACAGTGACAATAACGTAATCACTATTTTGAAACTCAGCAATACCTTGATCCGGTGTATTTACTATTAATTTTTTTTTCGTCAATAAACTTTGTAACTCCTTAGAAGAAACATCCGGAATATAACTTTCTCCTTTTATAATTGATTCTATTTTTCTAGTATCTTTATCTAGTCCAAGTACAGTATGGCCCCTTTCTGCAAGATGGACTGCTAAAGGAAGACCAACATACCCTAATCCAATGATAGCTACTTTACGACTAGTATTCATTTGTATTCTCTTCTTCCCTTCTCAATTGTTGAATTATTTCTCTATCTCTATCTCCATCTGTAAAACCTCCGCGTTCGTCTGTATGTTGTAATAAATATGCAATCGCCTCAAGTTGGTCACCGAAAATACGGTCAAATGCTGAAATGCGCCCATTTACAAATTCATGTTGCTCTGGACGTACTCGATTTGTTTTTATAACATCTACAAACTCAACGGCTGTAATAGAGAACCCTTCTAAAATAGCTTTCATTTGTGCTAATGGCGGAATGATAAGAGAGTCATATCCTATTTTCTCTATTACCTTCTTATGGATGGCATGTGGTACTGCTGTTAGTGAGTTATTCCATAAATCTGGTCGTTTCGCTACCAAATTCACAAAGTATTTTCCCATACTAATTGGATCTGCTGGATGAAATATATCTAATAAACACTGCAAATCATTTAATGCCATATCACTTCCATCTTCAATAGCACGCAAAAATGGAACTAGTTTTTTTGCCGGAATAGCAAAATCTCCATCAACAAATAAACAAATCTCTGCTGTAGCATGCATGGCACCTATCGCTCGTGCTACATTGTTTCCAAGCGTCTTCGTAACTTCAACAACAATAACATTCTCTAGGTTTACTTGTTTAATAGTCTCAATATCTGCTCCATTCGCAACAATAATAATTTCATCTACCCCTGCTTTTTTTACTTCTTGTATAACAGATCTTATAGTCGTTTTTTCTTCTGACACTGGTATAATCGCACTGTATTTCGCTTTTTCCTTTTTTAATACAACTGGTTTATATTTCCCTATAAACTCTCTATCTCTATTTCCCTCCAAAAAACCACCGCGTTTACCATATGTTTCGGTTATATATTGCAAAGCACGTAAATGATCGCCCATAATACGACTAGTCGCTTTAGGATAAGGGGAATCAGGTGATGTGCCCGTATGAACAGGACGAACTTTATTTGTGTATATTACATCAACTGAAGCCATATCTGAAATATCTACTCCTCTAGACATCGCCATCGCTTGAAATAATGCTGGATCTGCTAAATTCCACCACCCCAGTTTTTCAATCACTTCACGACTGATTGCATGTGGTATCGCAATTAAAGACCCTACAACAAACTCTTTCTTGTTCAAATAACGATTTAACATATATTTTCCAACCGTCGTATAATGCGGTCGTACTTTTAAATAAACAGACCATGTTAAGTTATTCAAAACAATTTGATGTCCTTGCTGTATTCCTTTAATAAAAGGATATAATTCTTCACTTTTCATGACGATATCACCGTCTAAAAATAAGACAATTTCACCTTTTGCTTCTCTAGCGCCAATTGCCCGTCCCACATCATTACCAAGAGAATGATTATAATAAATCACACGGCAATGATGTTGTAATGCTATTTCTTTTGTCCCATCGGTCGATCCATTATCTACTATGATAATTTCATATGGTTCTAACTTTTTTACTTCTGCTAAAACTTTTGATAAAGTACTTGCCTCATTATGCACTGGAATAACAACTGATACTTTCATACTTTTATCACGCTTACCCTTCCAAGCGAACATAGGCAATAACAGGAATACGTACAATTACATCTTCCGGTGGTCCATAGGAAGGAGAAGTACGAACGCTTACTGCTCCATCTGTCACAGATAAAAGCACACCTGAAACGATTTCAACAGCAGTCACCACTTGCACTAACTCACCAACATGGTTACGCAATTCATCAGTAAATAACATATATAAGTCTCCTTTCTTACGCTTCTTTAATTGATATAATACTTGCAAACGGTAATAAAACTTCTGTTCCTATTCCTTCTTGTAGTATTAAGAAATCATCACCAACTGCTACAATAACACCCGTTAACTGTCCAACTGTCACTGTAATTTCTACGTTTTTACCTAAATACTGCTCTGCAATTTCTTTAAAAGGTGATGTATTACATTCTTTTAAAATGTTACAAATAATAGATTGAAATCTACTTGATTCAATAAATTCTTCCGTAGCTTGCTTAGAGTTTCTTTGAATAAATCTCGCGAAGTTTTGTGAAAATAAAAGTCGTTCCACAGCAGGCAATAACTTATTATCTAAAAAATAATCTAATTGCCTATTAAACAATCTTGATAATTTTTTCCAATACTTACCGAACAGACACATACACTTCTCCTCCTATTATTTTTAAATTATAAAAACATATCCATACATCTTAATGTACACAAATCAGACTCTTTTTGTGATAGGTAAGACATACATTTTTCATCGAAACAATCTGTTCTAAGCACAAAAAAGACTATCCAAAAGGATAGTCTCTTACACTTCAATATTTCGCAACATCGTATAAATGTCGTTGTTCACTTTACCAAACGATTTAATATTGTTTTGAATGTTAGATAATAAAACGACATATACACTTCCATTTTTACTAAATCCATTCAAGCAATTCCAGCCTGGCATTACACCGTGATTCGAATAACTTCCCGGGTCTACGTACCATCCAAACCCGTAATCTTTTTTTCCGCCTGTAAACATTTGATCGTAGCTTTCTTTTGAAATTAACTTTTCAGAGAAGAGCGCTTCATTAAATAAATACAAATCATGTGCACTTGTATATATATCACCACAACCATAAAGTTGTGACATACTTGGAATATTAGGTGTTGTCATATTGTTATTTACTATTTTATAACCTGTCGATGGAAATCTTGTTTGTTCTAGCTCTCTACCAAAACCAGAATGTTTCATACCAGCAGGTGCAAAAATATGTTGTTTAATATACTCTTCTAACGGTTGTCCGCTTACCTTCTCAGCAATATAGGCAAGTATCGAATAGTTAGAATCGGAATACTTCCATTTCTCTCCTGGACTTCCAATGCGCTTTTGCTTTCCTATTCGTTTTATCAATTCTTCATGAGAAATATCCTCTGTTCCCTGCTCGTACTCCGGAATTCCTGATGTATGTGTTAATAAATGTTTTAACTGAATACTATTACCTTGAGGGAAATCTGGAATATACTTCGCAATCGTATCCTCTACATTTAATTTATGTTGATCTTTTAATTGCATAATAGCAGTCGCTACAAACGCCTTTGAAATAGAACCAATATAAAAAGTTGTCTCTGAATTATTCGGTACTTGTTTCTCTTTATTCGCCATACCATATCCTTTATTCACAAGAACTTTTCCGTTCTTCACAATAACCGCTGTCCCGCTAAATCCTATGTTTTGTAAATATTGATCTAATTGAGCGTTTTCATTAATTTCTTGAGGTGGTCCCTCAGCAGGCTGTTCTGCAGCTTGTGCTTGCTTCACTTGTTCTTCCTGCTCTTTTTGTTTTTGTGCTTCTTGCTTCTTTTTTTCTTCTTTCTTTTTTAGCTCTTCTTGCTTCTTCATTTCTGCCGCTTTTAAAATTTCTTCTTTCTTATTATGCGTAACAATTTTTGTATACATGAAATATACAAGTGAAAATAGTAAGACGAGAATGATTGTTCTTTTTATGTATACAATCGGCCGACGTGATTTCCCATTCGCATTATTTTTTTCCTGATCCATGATTGCTTTTTTCCCCTTATTCACCAATAATTTACTACCTTTACTAAAGACTCATTTTAGTAGATTATGGATAATCCATTCTATGTCATCCCTACTTTATCACGCACTGCACATATTACCAACCTATATGCATAAAAAAGAAAAAGAAAATTTACAAAAGTAAGATTCCCATTAATTTTTTAACATAAAAAAAGAGGATACCCTCTAAAAAATTGATGTTATCAATCTTTTTGGATATCCTCTTATCTAATTATTTATACGTGTTTTTTCATATCATCGGCAACAGATTCAACATTTGTACCTACGATAACTTGGACACTCGTGTTACTTAATTTCATAACACCTTTTGCACCAGCACGTTTTAATGCTGCTTCGTTTACTTGACCAGCATCTTTCACTTGTAAGCGTAGACGTGTTGCACAGTTATCAATAACTGTTAAGTTTTCTTTTCCACCTAAAGCTGCTACGTAAGTTTCACCAATTGAACCTGCAACTGGAGCTTCTTCGCCTTCAGCCATTTCCTCTTCATCTTCACGACCAGGAGTTTTTAGGTCGAACTTCTTAATTAAGAAGTAGAATACTACAAAGTAAATTGCTGCGTAAATTAAACCGATTCCTGCTAGTAACAATGGTTTTGTTGCAATACCGAAGTTTAAGACGTAATCGATTGCCCCGGCACTAAATGAGAAACCATCATGAATGCCAAGTGTTGTTGTAATGAATAGAGATAGACCTGTTAATACAGCATGAATTCCATATAGTACTGGCGATAAGAACATGAATGAGAATTCAATTGGCTCTGTAATACCAGTTAAGAATGAAGTTAATGCTAGACCACCTAACATACCTGTAACCATTTTACGTTTTTCTGGTTTAGCAGCTGCAATCATTGCGAAACATGCTGCTGGTAAACCGAACATCATAACTGGGAAGAAACCAGTCATAAACATACCTGCTGATGGATCTTTTGCAAAGAAACGTGCAATATCACCATGAACAATATCGCCAGCTGCATTTGTAAAGTCACCAAGTACGAACCAGAAGTATGTGTTCATTACGTGGTGTAAACCAATTGGAATTAATAAACGGTTTAATAATCCAAATAAACCAGCACCAATTGAACCTAAGTTCACGATACCATGTGCCACTGCATCAATACCACTTTGAATTGTTGGCCAAATTTGACCGAATACCAATCCTAAAAGTAACATTACGATTGAAGTAATGATTGGTACGAAGCGTTTTCCTGCAAAGAATCCTAACCATTCTGGTAGTTTAATCTTATGGAATTTGTTGTATAATAATCCCGCAACAACCCCTGCAATAATACCACCGAGTATGGCCATATTTATTTTTGGCGTTAACGCCGCTGCTTTTGAAACCTTTGTCATCGTATCTGCTAATTTAGTTGGATCTACTGAACCGACTAAATCTTGAACACTTTTTAATTTATCATTTAACTCTGCTGCTGAATACGTCTTACTTAGAGCATTCGTTGTATTTTGTAAAACAAGATATCCGATTGCTCCGGCAAGTCCAGCTGCTCCACTACCGTCAACAGACAAACCGATTGCAACACCAATTGCAAAAATAAGTGCTAAATTATCAAAAATTGCTGCACCGGCCTGTGCCATAACAGGAATGTTAAATACGTCTTCTTGTCCTAAACGAAGCAATAATCCTGCTGCTGGTAGTACGGCGATTGGAAGCATTAACGCTTTACCAATACGTTGTAGAAACTGCAACATTTTAATTCCCCCTATCAAATTTATGAAATCGTTATCATTATAAGTACGCCTTAGAAAACGCTTTCTATTTACATAACCATAATAACATATAGTTGTATAGATGTGTAGTTTTTATTTTTGAATTTTTCATGGATAAATCTCCTATTTCCAAACTGTTATATAAAAGGAAAATTCTCCTTTTTCACTACAGAATACTCGAAACGAAAGGCCTAATATAGAACTTGTAACTTTCGTTTTATCATTCCACTTTTTCATGTTATTATTTATTTCCGAGCATATCGGGAAAAGTAAACTTAGTTAATTCGAAATAGGAGCGTTGGTACTATGCAGTGCATTGAAACAAACAACTTACAACAGTTGTTAGAACAAGTAAAACCATATACGAAAAAAGGAAAGCTTGCTACTTATATCCCCGAACTAGGAAATGCCAATCCAGATGATTTAGGGATTGCCATTTTTCATAAAGAAACAGAATACATCCATGCTGGCAACTCACAAACACTATTCACTCTTCAAAGTATTTCAAAAGTAATTACACTTGCACTTGCACTTTTAGATCGTGGTGAAGAATATGTATTTTCTAAAGTTGGAATGGAGCCAACTGGTGATCCATTTAATTCTATTATTAAGTTAGAAACGACGAGTCCTTCTAAACCACTTAATCCAATGATTAATGCAGGGGCACTAGCTATTACAAGTATGTTAGCAGGAAAAGATAACGAAGAAAAAATGGAGCGCATTCTTCATTTCGTACGTGAAATAACAGATAATCCTACTATTAATTATTCTTCTAAAGTTGCCAATTCAGAATTAGAGACAGCTTACTTAAATCGTTCACTTTGTTACTATATGAAACAAAACGGAATTATCGATTGTGATATCGAAGAACTGATGGATTTATACACTCGCCAATGTGCAGTTGAGGTAAACTGTATTGATTTAGCACGTATCGGTTTAATTTTTGCGATGGATGGATATGATCCATATAAGAAAAAACAAATTATCCCTAAGCATATTACAAAGATTTGTAAAACATTTATGGTTACATGTGGCATGTATAACGAGTCTGGTGAATTTGCGATTCGTGTTGGTATCCCAGCAAAAAGTGGTGTAGCTGGTGGCATTTTCGGCTGCGTAAAAGGAGAAATGGGAATTGGTATTTTCGGACCAGCTTTAGATGCAAACGGAAATAGTATCGCTGGTTTTAAAATTCTTGAACTTCTTTCTGCTCAAGAAGGTTGGAGCATTTTTTAATTCAGAGCTATCCTGCTATACTAGCAGGATTTTTTCATTTCATAAAAATCTCAATTTTATCAGCTATCCATGACCGTACAGAAACCGTACTGAAAGTTTCTCTATATCATGCATATTTGCTCCCCCCTCCTGAATAATATAGTACAACCTAGCGCTATATGTGGAGGTGTGAAAGATGAAACTAATATTTCAAATGGGAAAACAGCCTGTTCTTGAAAAAACCATTCTTCTTTTTATATTGAGTATTGTAGAAAGCTTGAAGTTAAAAGTTGTTTCACTCGATGAAGCTCACCGATACATATTCAATTTAGAAGTACTTGAACTGTTAATGGATCGGAATATCGATGATCAAGTACTTGAACTTATTCATTTCGGAATGGGACTTGAAGACATTCATCATGTGCTTCCTGAAGAACTTGAACATACGATTGAAGAATTAAAGTGGCTTTGTATTCAAGTATTAAGTGAGTACAGTATGCATGAAGAATCGGAACAATTAATTGAGGATATACGTTAAAAAAGCACCTATGTAGGTGCTTTTAATGTTTTTTCAAACTATTTTTATACGCCTCAATATTTACTGGTAGCTCTTCCTCTTCCAAAGTATGTTCATTTACATCTTTATGAATGAACGCACCTTTAGGTGGTTGATGATCGTGCCCTTTTTTCTTATGATCAAATGCTTTCCCGCGTCCCATACAAATCCCCCTTTCTTAAAAGAAATCCGTATTAGTATGGAGAAAAGTACGTCGATATATGCAATCCCTTGCTGTATTTCCAAGGAAATACTCGAATCTTGTTTTCTACTCTCCTTACAACAACTGATCGATCCCAATAAAAATTAATAACAATCCTGCAATAACTGTTGCCCATTTCCCTAAGTACTCTGCTAAAAATCGTTTCCCTACATACGCAAAACCACTAATACAAATAAAACTAAACACCCCAGAAATAGTTGCTGTAAGCCACAGGTTCAAGTTTGTTACCCCAGCATCAAATCCACCTGCAATATTATTAATAGACAACGCAACCCCTAAAACAATTGCTTCTGAAAAACTAATTGTTTTTGAACCATCAAAATCTGCTTTTTCTGGATCACGTAAAATTCCCATCAGTACATTACCATCTTTAGAGCCTACGGTATTTTTTTGCCCCAAGAAAGGCTGGCACAAAATAAACACGCCAATTATCCCTAAAACGATTGCTCCAATCAAGTTTGCTGTAAACTCTGAAATAAATAACGCAATCCAGTTTCCAAAAAATCCAGCTAATAAAGTAAATAAAAACCCAAAAAATGCGATGATAAAATTGTTGAACCACGAAATTCGGATTTTACGAATGCCATATGCAATTCCAACACCTGCATTATCTAAATTAGAAGCAATCCCAATTAAAAAAATTGAAAATAGACCTGCCGTACTCATAAACAGCCACCCCTTTTTCTCACTTTTCAATGCATCTTATGAAAATGTTGAGCAACTGTGCCTGTCTGTTTCATATACATGTAATAAATGCTCAACATTTTTTCAACAATAAAAAGGAGTGCCTTCTCTATGCCTAAAGAAAATCCAAATGAGCGGCTTAGTAGATTAATAAAAAAACTTTTAAAAGAACGTGCCTTATCTATGCGCCAACTCGGAATGCTTACAAATATTGATCCCGCAACAATCTCAAGAATTATGAATGGTAAACAACCGCCAAAACAAAAACACCTACAAAAATTCGCAGAATGTCTGCAAGTCCCACCCCAATTGTTATTTGATGAAATGTATCCGGATTCTCCTCACATTAATAAAGAAAAGACGGATATGTACACATCTCTTGATACAATTCAGCAAACGCTGCAATCCTCTAACTTATTCGATTTCGACTACACAACAACCCGCGTAAAACAAGAACTTGAAAACTATGAACGATATGCTCAAACAACAGAGGGTGAAAAGCGTATTCATGAAAGTTTCGCAAGCAAGTTAGAACAAATTGATAGTGCTGGTCCTTTCATTGAACAATTAACGGATATGTATCAACAATTTTGCAATGAAACGATTCCAAAAGAAGAGCGTGCAGTTCTTGGCGGCGCATTACTGTATTTCATTTTATCGACAGATATTATTCCTGACTACCTCTTTCCAATTGGCTATTTAGATGATGCAATTGCTGTTGAATTAGCAAAAGAGAAATTAATCGAACTCAAACGAAAGACATAGAAAAATAAAGAACTATTTCAGTTGTTTCTATTCAACTCTGAAATAGTTCACTAAAAAATTGTACAAGTATACATACCTGTACGATTTCAACATACTAATCTATTTTTTTGTATGACACCATTCATATATAAATGCTGTTATTACTTTTGTAAATTCAATTAACTGTTCTACTTCAACTTTCTCATTTATTGAATGAGCTTCTTCTAATGTACCTGGTCCGTAAATAACAGCCGGAATATGAAATTCACTAAACCAACCACCATCCGTTACCGTTGCAGACATATCTAAAATTGCATGTTTAGAAAGAACTAATTCGTGTACTGAGCTAAGCGTTTTTACAGCTGCATGTTCACTATCTATTTCTAAAGAAGGGAAAATTTCGCCACGATCCACAATCATTGATTCTCCGCCCCACTTAAATTGTGGTGGATTTTCACTTAACCATGGGTCAGCAGCTGCTACTTTCCCGATATACTCTTCAATTTCTTTTATTATTTGTTCATGTGTTTCATTCGGATAAAAGTGCACTGTTATCCACAAACGGCACTCATCCGCAATAAACGCTGCATGTCGTCCGCCCTCAATAACAGCTGGATTAATTGTTGTCGTTCCATATGGATAGCCTTCATATGTTTTCATAACTGCCCAATGCCGCTCTAATTCTTGTAAACTTTTTACAATTTTCAACATTTTTTCAATTGCACTCGCTCCGAATAAACGTCCTCCAGCATGGATCATTTGTCTGCGCGTTGCATCATGAAACGTTTGGGGGCTTTTCACAGTAATCCACCCAGTAATTACGCCGCCCTGTCCTTGCATATGTAAATCACTCGTATCCACTACGACTGCAAAATCAGCATCATAACCTCGCCTGCAGCATTGAAGTGTACCAGCTTCTCCAACTTCTTCCCCAATTACGGATTGAAAGATTAAATCTCCAGGTAACTCAATGCCAGCTTCTTGTAAAAGCTGAATAGCGAATAACGCTCCAGCTAGTCCCCCTTTCATATCAGCTGCACCACGTCCAACTAACCAACCATCTTTTATAAATGGCTCAAACGGATTTGTTTCCCACGCCTCATCTGTTGACACTTCAGCTACATCCATATGTCCATTAATAATAAGACTTTTATGTGTGTCACTTTCTATCCCTTTTCTCACCCCAACAACATTCGGATCATTCGGATATACATCCCATTTATCAACACTAAAATTTCTTTTTCTTAGAAAATCTGCAACAAATTGTTGTGCCTCATTTGTATTTCTCGCCGGCGGTGCTGGTGTTTCAAAACGAATTAAAGTTTTTGTAAGCTCTAGTAACTCATCTTTTCGTAGTTCAATCTGTTCTAATAGCTGTGAAACTTCTGGATTCATCGCTAATTCCCCTTTGCATACGTAGTATGTTTCCAGCTTTATTTTTACAAAAAAAGAGACTGTTTACAATTTTACAGTCTCCAAATTACTACATATTATAAACTTTCTACTTCCCTTAAAACAAACCTTTCTCTTGATGTTATAAATTGGTAAAACATGCTACAATAAACATATAACATACTAGAAAGGAACGATATATATGAGTAATGATAACAAATTAAAGCTATTACAATACTTATACTTTTTCCCTGCCATTCTATGTATGATGTTATTCATTAATACTGATACGAGCAGTTTTCCCTACGCAAAACTATTAGGAACAATTAGCGGCTCCTTTGCAGCTATTATGCTTGCTGCTTTTTGGAATTTGAAGATACGTATGAAGAGAGAGAAATCTTCTTAACGCCAAAACATAAAAAAATCGAGCCTACACAGCTCGATTTTTTTTACTGATTATTAAAACTCAACATTCTCCAAATACAAACCACTCGCCTCAGCAAGGCAATTAATCTGATTACGTTGTTTCGCCTCTAGAATTTGTGGAATCGCCTCTGCAACTAATTGTCCTAATCCAACTTCAATTAATGCTCCAACAATTTTTCGTACCATGTTATGAAGAAATCCGTTGCCACTTACTCTAATTTGTACAAATCCTGCCTCTTCCATTACTTCAAGTGAATATACTTCTCGTACCATAGACTTTTTCTTTGATTTCGCATTTGAAAAAGCAGTAAAGTCATGTGAACCAACTAAATGTTTCGCAGCTTCTTTCATGCTTTTCACATTTAATTTTTTATTCACATGCATGCTGTATTTACGCATAAATGGATTCGTATGCTCTTCATTCCAAATTTTATACAGATATGTTTTTGCTTTAGAATTGTAACGAGCATGGAAGCGATCATGTACTTCTTCTACATTCGTAATGCTAATATCATTTGGCAAATATTGATTCAAATATTTTTTCACTTTATGTTCTACTAACTTCTCATCACTTTGAAAGTTAGCAACTTGATTCAAAGCATGTACACCAGCGTCTGTTCTACTGCAACCGATAATTTCAGTTTCTTTTCCGATCATTTCAGATATGACACTTTCGATTTTCCCTTGAATCGTATTATCGTTATTGCCGAGACGTTGCCACCCTTTAAAACGTGCACCGTCGTACTGAATTGTTAATTTATAATTGTTCATCTTATTCTCCTTCACAGAAAATATTCCCTCATATCATGAGGGAATATGAATAAACTTTACTTTCTAACAAGCTTCACTACATTTTCTACATGAGCTGTGTGCGGGAACATATCAACTGGTTGTACATATTCCACTTCATAGCTCTTCATTAACGCTTGTACATCACGTGCTAATGAAGAAGGGTTACAAGATACGTAAACAACTTGTTTTGGCTTCACTTTTAAAATTGTTTCCAGTAATTTATCGTCGCAACCTGTACGTGGTGGATCGACAACAATTACATCTGGACGCCATCCTTCTTTTACCCATTTAGGTAGCCATTGTTCAGCTTTACCTGCTTCATATTTCGTATTTGTAAATCCGTGACGCTTCGCATTTTTTCTTGCATCTGCAATTGCTTCTGGAATTACATCCATACCACGTACTTCCGCTGCATCATTTGCAAGCCAAAGACCGATTGTACCAACACCACAATATGCATCTACAATTTTTTCATTGCCTGTTAAAGCAGCCGCTTTTTTCGCTTCATTGTATAAAACAACCGTTTGTTCTGGATTCAACTGGAAGAATGCACGTGCTGATAATTCAAATGATAAATCACCCAATGTTTCTTGAATTACTTCTTTTCCAGCTAATTTAAATGTTTTATCACCGAAAATAACCGATGTTTTACGCCAGTTTACATTTTGCATAATTGATTTAACAGCTGGCATCTGTTTTTGTACTTCTGCAATAAATTGCTCTTTATTTGGCAACTCTTCTTTTGTTGTAATAAGTGTAACTTGTACTTCCCCTGTTTGAACTGCAGTACGTGTCACAATTGTACGTACTAAACCTTTTTGTTTTTTCTCATTGTAAATAGAAACATTTAATTTTTCTAAAATACGTCTTACAACTTTTGTCGCTTCATTCGTTGCTTTATGTTGAATCATACAATGAGCAATATCAATTAACTGATGTGAGTTTTGTTTATACAGCCCTGTAATAACCTTTTCGTCTTTACGCCCCACTTGTAATTGACTCTTATTACGATAATGCCATGGATTTTCCATGCCAAGCGTTGGACGAATTTTCTCTTCCATACTGTTTTTCATGTACTTCTCAAATGCTTGTACAACGATATCACGCTTTTGATTCAATTGTTCTTTATAATCTAAATGTTGCAATTGGCAACCGCCACACTCCTCATATACTGGACACGGTGCTTTCACACGATGCGGTGAAGCTTTACGAACTTTTTTCACTTTCGCTTCTGCGAAGCCACGCTGAATTTTCGTTGTTTCAGCAACAACTTCTTCTCCTGGTAATGCCCCTGGAATGAAAACAACTTGTCTCTTAAAATAACCAACGCCTTCTCCGTTAATCCCAAGACGCTTAATTGTCACAGGAAATGTTTGACCAACTTCCAACTTACTCTCATGTTGCTTTTGTATCATTATTACACCTCTACTCTATACTTTTCCATAAATATAACGCTGCATAACTGCAGTATGGTTCACACTCTTGTTTCACTTTTTCTAAAAATGCATCATCAGGTTTATCATCTAATTGAAATACACCTTGTACTGCACGCTGAATCCCAATGTCCGCTTTCGGAAACATATTTTTCCGTCCAAGCCCAAACATTAAAAAATTTTGCACTGTCCATGTACCAATCCCCCTAATTGGTAACAATCGTGCTGAAACCTCTTCTTCCGCCCTGGTTTCTATACTCGCTAAATTTAATGTACCGCTGGCAATACTTTGACCTAATCCTACTATATATTCAGCTTTTCGCTGACTAAACTTCTGCTCTCTCAATTCCTCTATTGAAATATTTGCTACTATTTCTGGAGTGGGGAAAAAGAATACACCGTTCTTCTCTGTTCCATATCGTTTCACAAACTGTTCTGTTAACACAGTAGCAAATTTCAAATTTATTTGTTGATGAATGATACAGCGAAGAAGACAAGCAAAATAATCAAATTCTAAAATAATTGGAGTATAAGCATATGTTTCAAATAGTGGACGCAATGATGTGTTTAAAAAATGATTTTGTATATCTTGAAACGGTTCATTCCAATGAAAAATGGCCCTCATTCGTTTCATAACTTTCTCTGGATCTCCTGTCTGACTAGAAATCCAAAACTGTGGATTTTGAACAGTACCAATCCCTTGCAGGCGAACAACAATCTGTTCCTCGTCTATACAAAGCGGGACATAAATAACTTTCTCATCTAATTGAATGACGTTAAGAGGATCAAAAGATAAACGTTTTAATACTTCTTCAAAATGATACGGATACTCTAACGTAACATGTTCGCTCCACATACGTTTCCCCATCCTTTTTACACATCATTATAGCATGAGAAAACCGCAAGCATACATGCTTACGGTTGATTGCTTTTTACTAAGTCATCTAGACTTTTAAAATGATACCCTTTCTCGCGCAAATCATCAATGATTTTTGCAAGTGCTTCTGCATTATCTTTTGATATTGCATGAAGTAATAAAATAGATCCTGGATGAATCATCGTCATAACATTATTATGCGCATATTGCCATCCTCTTTGCTCATCCACTTTCCAATCTAAAAATGCAAGTGACCAAAATACATTATAGTAGCCCATTTCTTTCGTAAGAGCTAACGTTCTTTCACTAAATACGCCGCGCGGAGGACGTACATATTTCACTTCTTTTTGCCCAGTTACTTTTTTAATTTTTTCCGTTACACTCGTTAATTCTTCACGAAGTTTCTCATCATTTACCGCTGTGAAATCAGGATGACTCCACGAATGGTTTCCAATAATATGTCCTTCATTCTTCATTCTTAATAACAAATCTTTTTGTGTTTTAATGTAATGCCCCGTTACAAAGAAAGTTGCCGGTACTTTTTTCTCTTTTAATACATCTAAGATTTTCCCTGTGTATCCATTCTCATATCCATTATCAAATGTTAAATAAATATCCTTTTTCTTCGTATCTCCTAAATAAAACCCACCATTTTTTTGTAGTAAATCTGTATATAGCTTTCCTGCGTCTGGTACTGTTTCATTTTTAGGGCGCGGGATTCCCCAGTTATGTGGAGTATTTGTATAAGCTAGTGCAGAAACTGGAACAAGTGCCATCATAATTGAAAAAATGAGACCGATATATAACCATTTATGTTTCATAAATAGTCTCCTTTCCATATATAATCGTACTTGTAGTTTTTGTTACCGCACATTCTTTCATGCTGAACATGTTTTTCTATATATACCAAAAAAATGCATCTCGAATCATTCGAGATGCATTTTTGTTTACTTAAATACTGGCTCTTTAAAGCTCGCTAATTTTTCAAGTGATGTTTTATCAACATCTGCATGTAAGCTATTACCATGAGAATCCATCGTTACAACTGCTTTAAACCCTTCAATACGTAAGTGCCACATTGCCTCTGGAATACCAAATTGTAAGAAATCAACATCTTTCACTTCTTTAATACATTCAGCATAATATTGCGCTGCACCACCGATTGCGTTTAAATATACACCGCCGTGTTCTTCTAAAGCCGCTAATGTTTTCGCACCCATACCGCCTTTTCCAATGACAGCGCGAATACCGAATTTCTTCATAATATCACCTTGGTACGGTTCTTCACGAATACTTGTCGTTGGACCTGCCGCTTTAATTTGCCAATTGTCCTTTTCATCTTTCACGACAACTGGACCACAGTGATAAATAACTTGTCCATTTAAATCTACTGGACAATCATTATCCATTAAATGCTTATGGATTGCGTCACGACCTGTATACATCATGCCATTAATTGTTACAACATCACCAACGCGAAGTTCACGAATTTGCTCTTCTGTAATTGGTGCTTGTAATACAATCTCACGTTGCTCTGTTTTTTCTTGCGCCTCTTGCTCCAGTGTATCGTCACCTTCTTGATATAGCCAATCCATAATTTCTCCTGTTTCAGGATGGATTGTTACGCCAAGGCGGCGATATGCCCAGCAATTATACGCCACAGATACGTAGAAGCTAGCCGGCAGACGATTATACACGCCAATTTTACAGCCAAGTAAAGTTGTTTCTCCGCCAAATCCCATCGTACCAATGCCAAGCTTATTCGCATTTTCTAAGACATATTCTTCAAGTTTTTGTAATTCTGGAATTGGATTAACATCATCTAATGTACGGAATAATTGATTTTTTGCTAATTCGTAACCTGATGTGCGGTCTCCCCCGATACCAACACCAATTACACCTGCACTACATCCTTGACCTTGTGCTTGATATACTGCGTGAAGAAGGCATTTACGAATCCCTTCTAAATCACGGCCTGCACGTCCAAGTCCTTCTAATTCACATGGTAAGCTATACTGAATATTTTTATTCTCACAGCCACCACCCTTTAGAATTAAACGTGCATCAATATAATCTTTTTCCCATTGTTCAAACTTAATAACCGGTGTACCTGGTCCTAAATTATTTCCACTATTGTCTCCAAAAAGAGAATCAACAGAATTTGGACGAAGTTTACCATCTTTTGTCGCCCGCTCAAGCGCATTATAGATAGCTTCCTTCAACTTTAATTGATTCACACCAACTGGTGTATAAATTTTAAACGTTGGCATCCCTGTATCTTGGCAGATTGGCGAGATGTTATCATCAGCCATTTTAATATTATTTGTAATTGTGCCAAGTGCCATCGCAGAACGAGTCCCTGCATTTTCTCGCTCTTTCGCTTGTTGAATCGCACGACGAACATCTTTCGGTAAGTTCGTTGACGTTTCAACAATTAGTTGATACATGCTTTCTTGAAGCTTTTCCATTGTTACTTCCCCCTCAATTGTGAACGCTACCAAAACGTTATGAGCTGAAAATTCCATCGTTATGCTCTTTCGCTTTTTATTTGTTTCACGCTATTAAAGCATAAATGAAATTTTTCACAACTTGATTATACCTCTTTTTCTATCGTCCTTCTATTATCCGCACAGAAAAAGGCTACCAAATTGGAATTGGCAGCCTTTTTAATATATTATTCGTCTTTTTTAAATTGCTCACATTTTAATTCTAATTCATCTAACATCGCAAGTAGACGATCTACATCTTCTAACTCTACTTCTTCAGGTTCAATTGTATCAATTACTTCAATGAACATATTTAAACGTTCTTTTAAATATACTAATTGTGTATCTTTATCTTGAATTGCTTTTCCCATGAAGGCACTCTCCTTTTAATTCGAGTTGCTTTTATTATACCGCAAAAATGATTACAATGGGTATGTAATTTCATCAATTTTGTCACGGTTATTCACTATAATGTAAGCCCTCTCTCTTTTTCCTCTAAAAAGTTTCGCTTTATAAAAAGCACATATTCTTCTATTATAGAGAATGGACAAATTGTTATTTCAATAGTCAAAGGAGTATTTCATATGACGATATCACAAAAAATGAAGCCGATTACTCCTTCTTACGATCCATGGGAAGCGTATATGGACCTTGAAGAGTACGGCAAACTACTATTAACAAATGTTGAGTTTACAACGACGACGTTATGCAATATGCGCTGTGAGCATTGCGCTGTTGGTTACACGTTACAGCCGAAAGACCCGAATCCGCTTCCGATGGATCTTTTATTAAAACGATTAGATGAGATTCCTCATTTACGTTCTTTAAGTATTACTGGCGGAGAACCTATGCTTTCAAAAAAATCCGTCGACAACTATGTAACACCACTCTTAAAATATGCCCATGAACGAGGTGTTCGCACTCAAATCAACTCAAACTTAACTATAGATTTAGCACGTTACGAACAAATTATTCCTTACTTAGACGTATTGCATATATCTCATAACTGGGGAACAATTGACGATTTCGTTGAAGGTGGATTTGCAATGATGGAGCGTAAACCTACGTATGAACAACGTGCTAAATTATTTGAACGCATGATTACAAATAGTAAGGCTCTATCAGATGCAGGTGTACTTGTATCTGCCGAAACGATGCTGAATAAACGAACTCTACCACACATTGAACATATTCATCGTCAAATCGTTGACGAAATGGGATGTAAACGTCATGAGGTTCACCCAATGTATCCAAGTGACTTCGCGAGCAATCTAGAAATTTTAACAAAAGCTGAAATTCGTGATGCAATTGAGCATTTACTAGAAATTCGCGATGAAAATGTATGGATGTTATTTGGAACTTTACCTTTCTATGCTTGTAGCGATGACGAACGAGACATTGCCACATTTAAGAAATTACAAAAAAGCAAAAACGTAACAGTTCGTAATGATCCAGATGGCCGTTCTCGTTTAAATGTAAATATTTTCGATGGAAATATTATCGTAACTGATTTCGGTGACGTTCCCCTTCTAGGAAACATACAAACAAACACATTACAAGAAGCTTATGACAAATGGAGTGCTTCAAAAACAGCAAAATCATTAAGCTGTCACTGTCCTGCAGTAAAATGCCTTGGACCGAATGTTCTTGTAAAAAACAGCTACTATCCGACAGAAGATTTCTTATCAAAAACGGCAAACATTACATTATAAAAAAACGTCAGCTTATAAGCTGACGTTTTTCATGTTATTGTGAGTGAGAAGAAGAAATGAATTTAAAGAATAAATGATCATGAATTGGAATTGCCGCTCCAATTCCTTGAGAGGTAATATTTTTTACAACAAGCCTTTTTTGATTTCCCTTTAATACAAGGTATACTTCTCCAAATGTCACTTTTCCTTTTTCATTTACCGCTGGTGTATAAGCGTATAAATATCCGAGTTGACTCGGGCTAATATTATACACTCTCTCATGTCCAGTACCATAACCAATGGTGGTTTTAAATGAAAGTGGTAATTGTACTTTTTCAAGTGCTTTGAGAAGCATCATTTTTTTCACATCTGTAGCATCTTTCATATCTGCTGTTAAATCACCTTCAACCGTCTTTTGCGTTTCTTGCTTATAGCGTAGCGGATATAGGCGATCTCCCCCTCGATTATCATACACATTGCGATTTACTTGTTTATATTCCCAATTAATCGATGTATCAATCGATTCATAGTGCAAAGCCCATTGACCTAAATAAATCTTCGCTCGGTACCCTACCGCAAGCGGCGCATTCGAAATTGTCGTTTCATTAAACATTCGAATTAAGTCCGGATTTTCAATTTTAATATTTGCTGTTTTCAATAGTTCTTGAGCAAACTTACTCGGTTGTAAGCGCGGCAAATCTTGCGCATCATTTGGAAACGTATTGTCTTTAGAAATATTTAAAACAGATGAAGGCATTTTTGTTTCTACCGTTGTCTTTGCAAAACTCATGTTAGGAAATAATAGAATAAACGAGACCATAGTTGAAAGACATATGCTGTATACTCGTTTCACCTGTCTGGCTCCTTCCTACGTAAAGGTATATATACTACTTCGTTTATTGTTTTCTCTGGGCACAATTGTTATGCCTATTTTTCATAATAAATAAAAACCAATTCCCATAATGACATACGCTGCTAATAAAGTGCCGCCTTCAAACCAGTTTGTATCTCCATCATTTGAAATCGCAATCGTTAAGAAAACAGCTGTAATCATAGAAACAAGTTCTGGTATTGTAAATACTAAAGGCATCCTTTGCGCGAAGAACATAGAAAGCAGTACTAATACAGGCGCAACAAACATAGCAATTTGCAATGTAGAACCTACTGCAATTTCTACTGCAATATTTACTTTATTTTTATAAGCCATAATAATTGCAGATGCATGTTCCGCCGCATTTCCGACAATCGCAACGATAATAACCCCTATAAATAACTCTGACCAACCAAATGATTTTGCGACCGTCTCAAATGTATGCACGAGCGCCTCTGATACATAAGCTACCGCAATTGTCGCTATCGCTAAAATGAGTAGCGCTTTACCTTTCGACCACTCTGGTTCTTCTTCATGAGCTACTTCATCACTTTTATGTTGATATACACCGCGGTGCGTAACTAACTTAAATAGCAATGCAGCAAGGTACATAATAATCATAATGATCGAGACACCAATACTTAATTGATACGTCTTTCCAGCGTCCATCTTCATTGAAAAAATCTCTGGAATAACAAATGCTACTACTACAGCAAAGATTAATAAAGCTGAATTATGCCTTGCATCATACACATTAAAACTTTGTCTTTTGTATTTAAGCCCTCCCACAAAGAACGAGAGCCCTCCTACTAATAATAAATTTCCAAGTACAGAACCCGTTAAAGAAGCTAATACCACCTCAATTAATCCTGCCTGAAGTGCAAAAATTGAAATGATTAGTTCAACAGCATTACCGAAAGTAGCATTTAATAATCCACCTATTCTAGGACCAGATACAATTGCCAAACTTTCTGTCGCTCTCCCCATAAAACCCGCTAATGCGATAATCGTAATACAATACACAGCAAACATAATTGTTTGAGGCCAATGAAGTGTTTTCCCAAGTACAGACAGTGGTACACCTATAAGCGCCACTATAAGAAATATTTTATTAAACATGCTTTCCATCCTTCCATCGTATGTATTTCTCCTCAATATTATTATTATTCTTCTCCTAACTTGTCCGATTTCATCACAATTACGTTTAAAAAATTGAATTGAAGAAAACAGTATGAAAGATGTTTAAATCATCTTGTTTAAATAGAGGAAATGTAAATTAAGAAAAGAGGGAAAAAAATATGCACTTAAAAGAAAAAATCGCAACAATTATTCAAGGACAAAGAACCGGTGTGTTATCCACTGTACGCAATGATAAGCCGCACAGTGCCTTTATGATGTTTTTCCACGAAGATTTTGTACTGTATGTTGCAACAGATCGACAATCCAAAAAGATAACAGATATCGAAAACAATCCAAATGTACATGTACTACTTGGGCGTGAAGGAAAAAAATTAGATGAAGATTATATTGAAGTAGAAGGCTTAGCCTCCATCGAGGAAGACTCCACATTAAAAAACAAGTTTTGGAATAATAGCCTAAAACGCTGGTTACTCGGTCCTGAAGATCCCAATTATGTACTAATTAAAATCAATCCCGATACAATTTATTACATCGATGGTGCCGGTACGACTGAGCCCGAGTTTTTACGACTATAAAATAAAACAAGCCCCCTTTAGGTGGGCTTGTTTTGTCGAAAAGTTCTTCTAAAAAAAACAATAAAATAGGTGGAACTTTCTAAAGATTCTGTTATATAATAGAAGTAACTTAAATAAACTGTATTAAAACAGATTGAGAGGAGAAATAAAATTGATGAAAAGAGAAGAACGCAAAAACATGATTGAGTTTATCGAAAAGAAAAAAGGGATTGAGCGTGACGAATTATTATTTATGACAGATGATGAAGTAGAACATATTTATAATGTAACGTACTTTTTATATGAGGAAATTGCAGAGTAGTATAATAATCCCCACCTTATTAAAAATATAAGGTGGGGATTATTTCGTTATTAATACATGAGAATGATTTTCATGTATAATAATGTAAGATTGGAGGAATTTTACTATGAGTTCATGGCTCTTATTCGCACTATTATCAGCAATTGCTGCTGCTCTTGTATCTATTTTCGGTAAAATTGGTTTAGATGGAATCGATGCCAATGTCGCTACGGCAGTTCGTTCTATTATTATGGCATTATTTATGGTAGGCGTTATTATTATACAAGGTAAATTTCAAAATATTGGCGACGTACTGCTAAATAAAAAAGCACTGCTCTTTATCACATTAAGTGGTGTTGCAGGTGCTTCGTCATGGCTATTTTATTTTCTTGCCCTCAAAACAGGGAAAGTTTCACAAGTGGCTCCTGTCGATAAACTAAGCGTTGTATTTTCTATCATTCTCGCTATGATTATACTCGGCGAAAAGTTAAACTTTATGACTGGTATTGGTGTTGTCTTTATTACAGCTGGTGTACTATTTATTGCCTTCAGCTAAAAAAACCGCTACTCGCGGTTTTTCTTTTTCTTTATGTAAAGCCATACGACACATGTAACAACTATTGAAATGGATATAATCCATATTCCATAATGATGTAAACTATACTCAACGAAACGCCACTTCTCTCCTAACTTCCAGCCAAGTCCAATAAAAACACTGATCCAAATAAGCGCACCACCGTAAGCGTACAAACAAAAACGCCAAAGTGTTAAATTCGACATCCCAGCAAAATATGCTGTTAAATGACGTACTCCTGGGATAAAGTAACCAATCATTAAAAGAAATGGTCCATATTTTTCAAATAAAATATGTGTTTTTTCAATGTGATGTTCCTTAATTCTAATTTTCGGCCCATATTTTTTTAAAACAGGGAGTCCAAGTTTTAAACCTAATATGTAGCTTAATGTAATCCCTAACATCGCACCAGCCATCCCACTTAAAAAAGCGGCAGTTCCTGACATAACTCCTTTTGAAACGTTATAACCAACGAAGGTCAATAAAAACTCGTCTGGTATCGGTAATCCAACAATCCCACCGGCCAAAGCTATAATAATTCCAAAATACCCATAATGTGCGATTAACTCGCCAATATGTTGTTCCATTCGGAAGACACATCCTATGCACGATCGTTATTCCACATTGTGCCCTTTCTATCTTTCAGACAAACATGGTATACATATTCACTATACATTGTTTTTATAATGAACTCTACTTCTATCCATTCCTTTAGCAGAAAGAAATTGAACCATCAATCAGTGAGGGTTTGTTCATCCTTGCTCATTTTTAGTACACATCAATCGTGCGCTAGACTCCCGCCACCTTCCCTTATATTCACCTCTTTTTGAAGTGCTAATCTTACTATCTACAAATACCGGGATTAAAAAATAAAAATTCATATGCCTATTTTTTTGTTACAATAAAGGAAAGTTACTTTTCGCAACGGTTTAACTCTCAGGAAAAATGATATACCTAGCAAAAACATAGTTTGGTCGATATAATGCAACTTCTACCTATTAAAAGAACATGCACCCTTTACATACAACATCATTTTTCTAAATTATACAGGGGGAACGAACATGACCATTGAAAATCAATTTATCCAAAAGGTTTACTATAAAACATTTTTAACAGAAGAAACTTCTACTCCAGTATCAGAAGTACTCGGTGAAGCATATATAAATGAATCTACAAATGAATTCTCCAACATTTCTAATATCCGCTTTGCTCAAGGCGAATTGTATTACCAAAATAAAGACTTTGAAGCAGCGATATTTAAATGGGAGAAAGTAAATAACGAGCTTGCACTTTGGGCAACCAAAAATATTGCAGATGCTTATTTTGAACTAGGATTCTTACCAAAAGCAGAAGAAATGTATCAATCTATCCAAACGGAAGATACAACTCTTACAATGGAAGTTTCCTTACAACTCCTTTCTCTTTATATCGAGCAAGATCGTTTAGGTCTAGCTTTTAAGACGATTAGTGAGGCTGTTGCATTTCAACCTGACTATCCAAATATTACTTCAATTGCTCGCTCATTCTATGAAAAACAAAAAGATTGGAATAACGCCATCGAACTTGCCGTTCAAGAAGGAATTCGAACAAAATCATTACACTGGTTCGATACTTTAATCAATTATGTAAATCAAGGATTTACGAAACAAATCAAACCAGAATATTTCTATGAATCTTTAAAAGCTCTATATGCAATTGATCAAGTCCAATTTAAGGAACTTGTTATTGCTCTTTGGAACAGCTATCAAAATGAAAAATCGCATCTACCTTGGATTGAAACAATCAATCATTTATTCTTACATATTGAAACAGACAACAATGACGATTGGCATGAAATTGTTGAACGTTATCAAGATACGTACTTTGAATTAATTACTGGTGAGCATTTCATGCATGAAATGCAGGGACTTGTACCCGATTTATTAACAAATTGGTTTAGTTTAACGAAAGCAAAAGACGCCCTATTTGTCTCTGCTGCAGTGTTAGCGTGGAATGAAGTTTCACCTACAACTTTAGAGTCCTTACTCGTAAAAAGTGCGGGAGCCCTACTTTCTAATTCAACAGCTGAAACAAATGTAAATATGGAAACTGTTTCTCATTTATTCGAAACAATTGCTGTATGGGCTGAAAAAAATGATGTGGATTTAAGTCATCAATTTACGTTACTCGTTCATGAACTATGTGATTTAAATGTTACACAATTACTAATAGCGGGAACTAGTGACCACGATAAATTATCATTCGTCAATTCAATATTAGGAGAGAACATCTTAACTGAGACTATAACAACTCCTATTCTATTTAAAGATGATAGCCAAACTGAAATAACAGAATTTACTGCGTTAGATGTACACAATATACCGAACTTTGATGAATTCCATCAAATAATGGCTACATCTGACCAGTCAGAACTTGAGAATAAATGTATAGAAATTAAATTACCAAGTAGATTTTTAAGAAAAAATAAGTTTTCATTCCTTGTTACGCCATCTGTTCAAGGACAAGTGGATAAAAACAGCTCATATTTTGAATACTTACAAGCGGCAGATAGCCTTATTTACGTATTAAATTCTGCTTCATCGTTACACGGTGAAGAGCTTGATACATTACTTTATTTACGTGAACAAGTACCAAACTTACAAATTCATTTCGTACTACACACAAATAGTGCGGACAAGAATGAAAAACTAATGAGTAAGATTAAAGTCCATTTCCCAAATGCACAATTCTTCCCATACTCTCCTTCACAAGAGAGTAGCCAGCAACTTGGGGACGTGACAGAGTCTATTCTTTCTAATCTAGCAACACGCGATATAGAACAAGAACGTATAAAAAAACTAATATGGTTTACTCAAAAGACAATCGCATACCTTGTAAATGAACGTGTGGAATTAGAAAATACATTAGTGAAATCAGTACGCTGGAATAAACATATCTCAGTAAAACTAAATGGATTTATTAACAATCTTACCGCTCTTGAAAAAGATAAAATTCGTTCTATTACAGAATCTTATCTTTTAACGAAAGAAGAAATCACACGAGATATCCATTCTCAAATTCCTGAATTATTACAGAGTTGCTCTGACCTTGTTCAAGAAGATAGTGATTTCAAATTAGTTCATGAAGAATTAAATACTGCGATGAACGAACGAATTCAAAAACATGTACAGCAAGTGCTTCTCCCTAAATTTACTGGGTTTATTCAAGAGTGGATTGAAACAGCGCATAATGAATTTATTCAAGCTCAATCTTATTTAGATGAAATGAGTGAAACGTTTAATAAATTATATAAAGAAGAACGCATGAAACTTCCTTGCGATTTCAAATTACTAGATGATTGGCATCGAGATGTTGTACGCATGACCAATAGAATTACAGTATCGAATATCAATATTTTATTACGTTTTACACCGACACAATTTTTCTTAAAGAGTGCAGGAAAACTATTTGGTAACATGCAAAAAAATCAATCTATGCTTGCAAACAAATATAAACAATACATTGAAACGGAAGACTATACGGAAATTGCTCAAACAATCTCAAAACAATTCTTCCTTCAATTTGAAGTATTTGAAGGCGCATTAGAACGAGATATCATGATGTTCTTTAAAGATCCACTTAGCATATTGAAACAAAATGTAGAAGCCGCTCAACTTGAAATACAGGAAGACGAGCAAACATTAGCAACGTTAAGAAGCAACCCAGAAACTTATCACGATCCGTTAGCATTCTTTAAACTGCAACTATTGCAGCACAAATTCATTTTAAGTACGCACAAAAACAATGAAGACGTCTATGAATTTAATGAGTCTCCTACGATTTAACAGAAAAAACCAAGCAAACTGAAATTTGCTTGGTTTTTTTACTTTAATTTATTATTTCCATATGTTCAAATGGATAATAAATTGCCGCTAATTCTCCTAATACATCAGCCTCATCAATGAGTCCTAAACCATTTCTACTATCTCTGCTTATTAAGCGATTATCTCCCATAACAAAAATCTTATTTTTAGGAACTGTAATCGGTCCAAAGTCTTCTGTTAAATTCATAAGTTTCTTTTCAGCTTGTTTTTTATTACTTTGCAAATACGCTTCCTCTATTACTTCATGATTCACATATAATTGATCATTTCTCACCTCAATGACATCGCCAGGCAAACCAATAACCCTTTTTACATAAAAGTTATCCGTCTTCACAACAATAATATCTTCTCTTCCATAACTTTCAAATTGCTTTGCCAACTTATTCACAATTACCTTATCCCCATCTTGTAACGTTGGCTTCATGGACGCTCCTTTTACAGTCGTAGGAAAAAACACGAAAATTTTTGCCAAAAACACCAACAAACATGCAATTGCAATTGTTCCAAAGAATTCACGCCAACGTTTTTTCTTTTGCATCATTCCACCATCTCATCATCTTTTTACTTTTATTATAAAGACTTCAACTACTTAATTTCTATAAAATTCTGAATTGTAAAATTAAAATATTAAAAACTTTAAAATAACATCCTCATAAAATCCTTATTTTTATATACCATATTTTATATTTACCTCACTATTTATAGACAGTAAAATTTGGTTGAAGCAAAATAGTAAAAAAGATACTCTCCAAATAGTCTATCTACTATTTGGAGAGTATCTTTTTATATTCCCACATATACAATACACATTTGAGCCGCTACATATGTAAACCAAATCCAAAGTGGTTCATACTTTAATTTGCGCCCTCCAATATCTGTCACGCCAATAATAAAATCAGAAATTACAAATAGTAAACCACCAAAAGCTGGTATCCACCATATTCCTGTATTCTCATAGTATAAGGCGAATGCAAAGCAAGCCATTCCTCCAACCCACAATCCGTAAATTAGCGCTCCTATCGTAAATAATTTATCTTGTTTCTCATTTCGGATAAAGAAGAACCATCCTATAATGAGAAAGAGCCCGTATACGAGTAAACCAATCCAAAAACCATTCCATGAAATGCCCGTTTGCAAAAATGCTTTTACATAAAAACAATGAGCAAGAGCGAAAGTAATCATCCCTCCAATTAACCTGTGACCAATTGGAATCAAACCTGCCATAAATAAATCTCCTACAGTTGATAACGTCATACCTAGTGCAACCCACGTACTATACGCTACTGATGGATCTTGTAACCATATCCAAATTGCACTTGCTGTTAAAGAAAAACTAAGAATAAGACGCACCGCTAAAGGTAACGGCATATTATTTCTTGTTTTTTTCGTCTGCCCTATTGCGTACATTGCACCAATTAGAAAAAGAATGATTTGTGCAATTAACACCATGTAAAGTAGATTCATAATATGTTCTCCTCAATAAATACTTTTTGTATCTTTTTTCGTGACACCTAGTCTATTATCCTTTTTCTAAAAAAAAAATAGAAGAACAGTACTGTTCTTCCATTGTAATCGTTTTCCCATTATCTATGCTACTTGTTTTTCTTGCTCTATTTTTTGCTTAGCTGGCGTCCGATTCACCACGATAATTCCCGCGGCTACACATGCTAAACCGAATAGTACAAATGAATGAATTGCTTCGCCTAAA
This sequence comes from Bacillus sp. TE9106W, assembly GCF_054062215.1. Taxonomy (NCBI): domain Bacteria; kingdom Bacillati; phylum Bacillota; class Bacilli; order Caryophanales; family Bacillaceae; genus Bacillus; species Bacillus sp. TE9106W. The sequence goes on along the minus strand of NZ_JBSSFA010000009.1, from coordinate 140,619 downwards.
ATCATGCTCGATAATAACACACCAAATACGGGTATAAAGAACATGTACATGGATACTTTTCCAACCTTGTTATACTTCATAATTGTATTCCAAATGCAAAATCCTGCTGCAGATAAGAAAGATAAGTAGATCAGCATAAATATTGCATGTACACTAAATGTAAAAGGCATAATTCCAACTTGCAAAGCACCTATACATAATAGTCCGATAGAACCAAAAATCATTTGGTATGCTGTCATATAGCCGACATCTAACGTTTTACTACCTTCTTTCGCCAATATGTTCCCATATGAATATAGCATTGCTGCACTAAGAAGTAATAAGCTACCGATTCCGAAATGGAATGACAAACTAACATCACTCGGTACATTTACCAAAACAACACCACAAAAGCCGATAGAAACTCCAATTATTTTCCTCATATTGAGAGCATCATCTTTATATAAAAAGTGAGCAAGTAAAATTTGAAAGAATGATGATGTTCCTGAAATGATAGCTCCTTCAATACCAGAACTATAACTCATTCCAATATAAAAACATATATATTGAAGAAATGTTTGAAATAAACCAATTTGTACTAACTGCTTACCCGTTCCTTTTTTGAAGCTCATATCTTTTCCTAACACTTTAAAGAATAATAAGAGCATGACTCCAGATAAAAAGAAACGATAACCAGCAAATAATATTTGCTCTCCAACTTCTTGTGGCTGAATTCCAAGTTCAGCATAACTTAATTTAATAAAAGGGAATGCGCTCCCCCATAAAAAAGTCGCTACTATTGCAGCAATTAGTACGCCAATCGGATGGGTAAAAAATTTCTCTGTCTTCACTTGTTGTCTTCCTTTCCGATCTTTTTATGAACAATATTCATATATACCAAAGGAAGTGTGAAAACACAAGTTTTCAGTTTATACGCAAACAAAAACATACCATCTAACGAAAACATATGCTATACTATAGAATAATTACAACATAATAACTATTAAAATCAGATTCAACAGAAATGCTGCTATCCATTATGGATGGCAGCTTTCGTCGTTTTATAGGGGTTTCGATTTTGATTCTTTTTCTCAATAAGAATTTGGAAGGAGCGAGTAGTAATGAACTCAGAAGTAAAAACATTACAAGTACAAAAGTCTATTTCTCATCCCTCTTTATGGGATACATTAAAGAAACATCATGAACTTATATTTGCAATCGCATCTGGTATTTTCATTTTAGCTGGTTGGTTATTCACAAAGAACGATGCAATGAATGTAGGCATTACTTGCTATATCCTTGCTTATATAGTTGGTGGATATGCAAAAGCGAAAGAAGGTATTGAAGATACAATTGAAGAGAAAGAGCTAAATGTCGAAATGCTCATGCTCTTTGCTGCTATCGGTGCTGCAATTATCGGCTATTGGGCAGAAGGTGCCATTTTAATCTTTATCTTCGCACTAAGCGGTGCAATGGAATCTTATACATTAAGTAAAAGCCAAAAAGAAATTTCAGCCCTTCTTGATTTACAACCTGAAGAAGCATTACGTATTTCAAATGGAACGGAAGAACGTATTCCTGTTGGACGATTACAAATTAACGACATTATTTTAATTAAGCCAGGTGAGCGCGTTCCCGCTGACGGTACGATTCATAACGGTGAAACAAATATCGATGAGGCAGCGATTACTGGTGAACCTATTCCAAATGAGAAAAAACATGGCGATGAAGTATTTGCTGGTACTGTAAATTTACGTGGTGCTATCGAAGTTAAAATTACGAAGCCAAGTGATCAAACATTATTCCAAAAGATTATCCGTCTCGTTCAAAGTGCACAAAGTGAAAAATCACCATCACAACTATTCATCGAAAAGTTTGAAGGCACATATGTAAAAGGTGTACTACTCGTTGTTGCGCTTATGATGTTCGTCCCTCATTTCTTACTGGATTGGAGCTGGAATGAAACGTTTTATCGCGCTATGATCTTACTTGTAGTCGCATCTCCTTGTGCACTCGTTGCTGCCATTACACCAGCAACATTATCTGCAATTTCTAACGGAGCAAGAAATGGAATTCTCTTTAAAGGTGGCATACATTTAGAGCGCCTCGCTTCAGTAAAAGCAATTGCCTTTGATAAAACAGGGACATTAACAGAAGGTAAACCTACCGTAACAGATGTATATGTTCGAGAAAATATGACAGAAAAAGAAGTACTTTCTATTACAGCAGCAATTGAAAGTCACTCTACACATCCTTTAGCTGAATCTATTGTGAAGTATGCACAACATGCGTATGACATTACATTAAAAAAACCAGAAAACGTTGAAGATGTAACTGGTTTTGGGCTAAAAGGAACATTCGAAAACAAAGCTTATAAAATAGGTAAAGCTGATTTTATCGGTGAAGAAACAAAGACATTTCATAATGGTATTTCTGCTTCCCTTGAAAAAGAAGGTAAAACTGTCGTTTATATTAGTGACGAGGATGGCATCCTTGGACTTATCGCTTTAAAAGATACACTTCGCCAAGAAACGATAGCTGCGATTCGCGAATTACAAAGCATCGGTGTCGAAGCAATTATGATTACTGGTGATAATGAAGAAACAGCAAAAGCAATTGCCTCTGAAAGTAATATAAAGGAATATTACGCATCATGCTTACCAGAAACAAAAGTGGAAACGATTAAAAAGCTAAAAGAAAAATACGGGACAGTAGCAATGGTCGGAGATGGTATAAATGATGCCCCTGCACTCGCTACTGCTAGCATTGGTGTAGCAATGGGTGAAGGAACAGACGTAGCTTTAGAAACTGCAGACGTTGTACTTATGAAGAACGAATTATATCGCCTTTCCCAAGCAATCCGTTTATCAAAACGAATGAACCGTATTGTAAAGCAAAACGTAATCTTTTCACTAGCTGTAATTGCAATGCTAATTTGTTCCAACTTCTTGCAATTTTTAGCTCTTCCATTCGGTGTTATTGGGCATGAAGGAAGTACGATTCTTGTTATTTTAAACGGGTTACGATTATTAAAAGGAAACAATTAAAACGGGTCCCTCATAAAGGACCCGCTTTTTTTTTAATGGTAGCTATTATGTCCGTTCGCACTACCACTCGTTTTATGCTTTGGATGCGAACTGCTCTTTTGTTTATTGTTATTTTTATTGTTGTGATTCTTTTTATTATTACTCATGAACTATCCCCCCTGTTCCTTATTATTATGGAACAAGAAGTCACTTTTCATTACGGGAATTATTGTCACCCGTCCTATAATGATGGAGTAAACCATTAATTTCGCCGCCAAGTAAAATTACCCATCCAGTTAAATAAAACCATAACATTAAAATAATGATACCACCGAGACCACCATATGTATTCGCGTAATTTGCAAACTTATCTACATAATAAGCAAATGAGTACGATACCACAATCCATCCTACAGTAGCAAATGTTGCTCCTGAAATGACTTCTCTTCTTTTTAACTTTCGATCTGGTGCAAATGTATATAAAAAACTAAACAACGCAAATAGTACGAAGAAACTCGCTACTAACCTTGTAATGCTCCACACGTATGAAAAACTATCCGATAAACCAATTGCTTTAAATACCGCTGCTCCAATGACTTGTCCAAACACTGGAACAATTAGCGCAAACACAATCATAAAAATAATCGCTAATGTAAATACAATTGATAAAGCTCTCGTTTTAATAAAAGAACGCGTTTCTGTTACATCATACGCACGGTTAAAAGCATTCATAACCGCATTTACCCCATTTGAAGCAAACCATAACATTGACAATAAACCAAATGATAATAAACCACCATTTTGCTCATTTACAACTTTATCCACGTTTACTTCAATTAAGGACATTGCATCTTCGGGTACGTACGGTTCTAATAAATTGAGCACACTTTCTGTTTGAAGGTCAATGAATCCAAGAAGCGTAATTAAGAAAACAAGCCCAGGAAAAATCGCAAGCAAGAAGAAATAAGCGAGCTGTGCTGCCAAGCCCGCTACATCATCGCGCATCGTCCGGTCATACAAATCTTTACCAAACGAATACGTACGATTTCTTCTTACCTTTTCTAAAATTTTTCTCATATATGTTTAAACGCTTTTCTTCTCTTCTTTATCTTGCTTCAACTCAATGTACGCTTCAGTTTTTTTTTCCTCAACATTAGAGTCTTTCATAAATAGTTCACGCGCTTCTTTCATACCGCCATCTTCAGCAACTACTGGCTCTTCTTCTACTTTCAGTTCATCTACTTTTGGAGATACAGCTTGAATTTCAATCGTTTCTGGCTTCTCTGCTGGCTCAACTTTTTTCTTACTAAAAATTTCTTTCGTTTCTTTTAACGTTTCTACAACAGAAGGCGTCAATTTTTTAATTTCTGCTACTTTCGCTTTCACTACATTTAAATCAGCAAGTTCGCGTCCTTTATCTGTAACAGTTTGCACTTTTTCTTTGATCTTTGCATTTTCACCGATTTCAATCATCTTTGTTTTTGCTTTTTCTGCAGTATTTTTTACTTTTTCACGGTTTTCTTTCTTCAACATAGATACAGCTACACCTGCAGCTACACCAATCGCAATGTTTCGAGCAATATTATTTTTCTTTGCCATATTCCTTCACCCTTTCATTTCTTATGTTAGAAAGTATTTCTTTCTAAGCTTCCTCATATTCCTTGTTCATTTCGAATGAAAGCTAATAGCTTTGCACACCCTTCTGTTACAAGGTCATATACTTCTTGGAAATTCCCTGTATAGTAAGGGTCGGGAACGTCTGCCCAGCCACCGTCTGGAACAAAATCGGACAGCCTACCAATATAGCCTCCAGTTTTACCTAAACTTTTTAAATCTGCTATATTCTTGTTGTCCATGGCAATAATATAATCAAACTTTGTTAAGTCTTCTTTTTCTACTTGCCTTGCTTTAATTCCTTCAAAAGTGACTGCATTTTCTTTTAAAATTTTTTGTGTTCCTTTATGTGGCGGATGGCCAACATGCCAATCTCCAGTTCCTGCAGAATCAATGACAATTTTCTCTTCTAGCCCCTCTTTTACGACAAGATCTCGAAAAATCGCTTCTGCCATTGGAGAACGGCAAATGTTCCCAAGACAAACAAACAATACTTGAACCATATTTTTGTTTCTTCCCTTCTTGGTGCATTTCTTAATATATACTTATAGTATAAACAACCAATTATTAAATATAAAGGAAATCCCTACTAATTTAATAGGATTGAAAAGATTCGTTAACGAAAATGATAAAAAATGTTAAGATAACCTTATGTTATTTTAAAGGGGGACACTTCGGTGGATTTATCCGTAAAGTCAGAAGAAAACGTTGAATATATGGTCGAAGCTATTAAAGAAAAATTACGTATGGTTAATGCTGGAGCAATGAGAGCTGCTAGCTTTAATGAAGAAATGTACGAAGACTTACGTGACATTTATGAGCATGTTATGAAACGTGAAACATTCAGCATTAGTGAAATGCAAGCTATTACAGAAGAATTAGGTACATTAATTAAAAAGTAAAAAAAGCCTCTCTTATATGAGGCTCTTTTTTATTTCCAACAAATTCATGACAACTCTTCTCTTTCCCTCAACCAACTGTAAAATATTGTACAATAGAAGTAGAACCTCATCTTAGATTTTTTCTCCATACATACTACTCACAAATAATAGCAACACTACCATTGCTAACTGTTTTTACTGGAGGTGCTTACTTATGAGCAATTGGTACAGTAAGACGAAAAATCAAACATTAATCGACTTAGAAACAAACGAACAACACGGTTTAACAGAAGAAATTGTAAATGAACGTTTAAAGCAATACGGTGCTAATGAATTAGCTACAAAACAAAAACGCTCTTTATGGCAGCGTATTTTTGCCCAAATTAATGACGTCCTCGTATATGTCCTTATTATTGCTGCCCTTATTTCTGCCTTTGTAGGTGAATGGGCTGATGCAAGTATTATTGCGCTTGTTGTAGTTTTAAATGCTGTTATCGGCGTCGTCCAAGAATCGAAAGCAGAACAAGCCTTAGAGGCATTGAAAAAGATGGCGACACCTAAAGCTATCGTCAAGCGAGATGGTGAACTAAAAGAAATTCCATCTGAACACGTCGTTCCAGGTGATATCGTTATGCTCGACGCCGGACGATATATCCCATGCGATTTACGCCTTATCGAAACCGCAAATTTAAAAGTTGAAGAATCTGCTCTAACTGGTGAATCTGTCCCTGTTGATAAAGATGCAATCTACCACCCTTCCATGCAAAGTGATGAACAAGTACCACTCGGCGATCAAAAAAATATGGCCTTTATGTCTACTCTTGTAACATACGGAAGAGGCGTCGGTGTTGCTGTTGAAACTGGAATGAACTCACAAATTGGTAAGATTGCTACCCTGTTACATGAAGCAGACGATGATATGACACCACTTCAAAAAAGCTTAGCACAAGTCGGAAAGTATTTAGGATTTGTTGCTGTAGCTATTTGTATCGTTATGTTTCTCATCGGCTTTTTACAAGGACGAGATACACTAGAAATGTTTATGACTGCTATTAGTTTAGCTGTTGCAGCTATTCCAGAAGGTTTGCCAGCTATCGTTTCCATCGTTCTTGCAATTGGTGTGCAGCGCATGATTAAACAAAATGTTATCATTCGGAAGCTACCAGCTGTTGAAGCTCTCGGTTCTGTTACAATTATTTGTTCAGATAAAACAGGTACGTTAACACAAAATAAAATGACCGTTACTCACTTTTATAGTGATAACACATACGATCAATTAGAACGTTTAAATGTAAATAATGATACACAACGTCTATTGTTAGAAAATATGGTGCTATGTAATGATGCGTCTTACAACAATGAATCACAAACGGGGGACCCGACTGAAATTGCCCTTCTTGTTGCCGGAAGCACTTTTAACATGCAAAAAGATCATTTAGAAAAAATACATGAACGTGTTAATGAGCTACCTTTCGATTCAGATCGTAAAATGATGTCAACCGTGCATACATACGATGAAAGCTACTATAGCATGACGAAAGGTGCTATCGATAAACTGTTACCTCTATGTACCCACATATTTAAAAACGGTAAAATCGAGGGTCTAACAGAGGATGATAAAAATCAAATATTAGAAGCTGCTGAGGTAATGTCTCAAGAAGCTTTAAGAGTACTTTCATTCGCATTTAAACAGTACAACTCAAGCGATGTGGATATAGATCATCTTGAAGAAAACCTCATCTTTATTGGTCTTGTCGGTATGATTGATCCACCGCGAACTGAAGTAAAAGACTCAATTTCAGAATGTAAAAAAGCTGGTATTCGTACAGTTATGATTACTGGTGACCATAAAGATACTGCCTTTGCCATTGCCAAAGAACTTGGCATTGCTGAAGAAATATCTGAAATTATGATTGGAACTGAATTAGATAACATTTCAGATACAGAACTAGCAAACAAAATTAATCACTTACATGTATTCGCTAGGGTCTCTCCAGAACATAAAGTAAAGATTGTAAAAGCATTACGCGCGAAAGGAAATATCGTTTCTATGACTGGTGATGGTGTCAATGATGCTCCCTCTTTAAAGCAAGCCGATGTTGGTGTAGCGATGGGCATTACAGGAACAGACGTTGCAAAAGGGGCAGCGGATGTCGTATTAACAGACGATAATTTCTCATCTATCGTGAAAGCTGTTGAGGAAGGTAGAAACATTTATCGTAACATAAAAAAATCAATCCTCTTCCTACTCTCTTGTAACTTTGGAGAAATTATCGCTTTATTTTTAGCAATTTTACTTGGCTGGGCGACACCATTACGACCAATTCACATTTTGTGGGTGAATTTAATTACAGATACACTACCTGCATTGTCACTTGGCGTTGATCCTGAAGATCCTGACGTGATGAAGGAAAAACCACGACATGCGAAAGAAAGCTTATTTAGCGGTAGCGTTCCTTTTCTTATTTTCAATGGGTTTGTCATTGGACTTTTAACGCTAATAGCCTTTATCGCCGGAGCAAAGTTCTATACTGGAGATACAAATTTATTTCCTCTTTTCCCAGAGCGAATTGATGAAGATGCTCTATTACATGCTCAAACGATGGCATTTGTTGTTCTTAGTTTTTCTCAGCTTGTTCATTCATTTAACTTGCGCTCAAGAACGAAATCGATTTTTTCAATTGGGATTTTTACAAATAAATATTTAGTCTTCTCCCTTCTTATCGGTGTTCTTATGCAAGTTTGTATCATCTCCATCCCGCCCCTTGCAAATATATTCGGTGTGCATGCATTAACGATGCGAGATTGGGGATTTGTTCTTTTATTAAGTATCATTCCGCTTGTTGTGAATGAGTTCATTAAATTAGTGAAGCGAAACTAAAAGGCAATGAGGATTAATCCTCATTGCCTTTTCATTTATCCTTGCAATTCTTTTTTTATGTTCTCTGTTAATGTAGCCATACGCTTACGACTTTCTTCACGCTCACGCTTGTTTTGCTCTTCAATTTGTTGTGTTTCTTGCATACCTCTTGAAATAATGTTCCAAGTTTCCTCAAGTGTTTCCATCTTAATACTAGAAGAGCCTGATAATCTGGCTACTTCCACACTTTGCGTTGCGATATTTTGTGCATTTTTCTTAAGTAATTCATTTGTGCGGCGATCCAGTTCAGCCATAGAATCTGCAACAAGCTTTTGGCGCTTCGCATTTACCGCCTGAATAATACCATTTTTAAAGATCGGAATCGTCGTAATAAATGCTGTATTGATTTTACCAATTAATTTATTGTTACCACGTTGAATCATACGAATTTGTGGTGCTGTAAGTAAAGCAACCATACGTGCCTTTTCTAAATCATCGATACGTTGTTCTAGAATTTCAACAGAGTTTTTAAGCGATTCTAATTCAATACCTGCTAATTGATCATTATTACGTACACGCTCTTCATACATCGGAACCAACTCTGTATTTAAACGCTCTAATAACATTTCTCCTGCTACTACGTATTTTTCTAAGTCTAAATAATATTTTAAGTTTTGCTCATATAAACCATCTAACGTACCAATTGATTTTTTCATTTCATCTTGATACTTCGTAATTTCCACATACACTTTATCAATTTCACGGCCCATCGTTTGATACTTGCTAAAGATTTGTTCAATCATTTTATCCGCTTTTTTGAACATACGTGAGAAGAAACCACTTTTCTCTTCCGCAAAGTCTTTGCTATCGAATCGGTCCATAATTTTACCAAGTTGTTTTAATAATTCACCAGAGTCTTCTATTTTTGATAATGACATCGTATGTAAAATTTGATCAGCAAAACGTGAAATTTCCATAGAAGGTTCTTTTCCAAGTTCAATTAATTCTAATTGATCTTTAATATCTACTGCATTATAAATACGTTGTACATCCGCATCTTGTCTAAGTTGCAAGCGCACATCTTGTGCTGTTTGCTCATTTAATTCTGTTTTCGAATCTAGTACGACTGGGTTATTCATATGGTATTCTCCCTTTCCTTATAAAAATGGACGAAATAGTCCTTTTATTGTTTGTGATAAATTTTTATAGGCTGATGAACCATGAAACTCAAGATCGAAATTAACTTCTTCAAGCCAATGTGAATCAAATGCCCCTGCTTCAATATACGGTTCAATATCGTTTCTTCCCGTTGGATTGAAATGAAATACATCTACTCCAATTTGATTTAAAAATAGTAATAAAACAGCATCAGAACGAGTTAATTCTCCACTTTTCTCATTATTAAATATAACAATTTTCGGTACATCTTGTGAATAATCAAATTTCTCAAGTTGTTCTAAAATATTAGGCGGTATTTGAGAAAGTTGTGCGAAAACATATAGCGCTACATCTTGTTTCGTCTCTTTTGCAATTGGTTTACACATTTCACTTTCACACGTATGGATAATCGCCTCTGCAATACCATGTTGTAATCCTTCTGGCAATCGCTTATGTGGCCACCAATGGCTGTTCATAATTAAATCTGGATGTAATTTCCCCCCGCGGTCTAATGCATCTCGATAATGATATTGGAAATTTGCTTTTTGTTCTTTCGTAAACGGGAATGTATTAATTAATAAACTGTTATCAAATGATGTAACCGCCTTTAATCGCTGAAAATATTCTTTATCATTCTTTGAAACACCTGATATTTTCGCAAATAAAGAAGGGATATAAATGTGTTTATTCTCAACAAAGAATGTCGGGCGTACAAATGCCTTTTCTTTCGTAATTAAAAAGAGTTCATCATATGTTGTTTTTAATGTACGAGCTACAGGTGTATAGGAACGGAATTGCCATGGCTTGTATAATAGTGAATTATCGTGGTGAAGTACTTGTTCAATTTCTTTTGAAGCTTGATATGCTACTGTTGCAACACGCTCGCGGCGACGATCTGGAAATGGCTCGAGAGAAATACGACTAGAATGAGACACAACAAAAGTTCTTGCCTCTTCATCAATATTCTCAAATCCATCTTTTCCTTCTGGGTGATAATAAAGCACATCACAACCGAGCATAATAAGAAAGTATAAGAAATATATACGACTTTCCTGTGCATCACCATACCAAATGATACGTGGCATTTGTTTCTTATAATTAATCGTAGAGAACCACTTTGCTACGTAATTTTCACTTAATTTAATCATATCGATTAAGAAACGACGGAAGCCTTCTGTCTTTAAAGATTGATTATGTTGTTTCTCATATAATTTCAATACTGAAATAAACGTCGTATGTATATAATGCTGTAAATCAGGATTGTCTACTTTCGGTAAAAGTTGTTTCCCAGATAAGTGTGCCACTAGCCTATTTACTGTCAGACCATTTGGTGCTTCTTGATGTAATCCGAACACTTCTTGAATATGACGAAGTTTTTCCGAATCGATTACTTTATTTAAATTTTGTTCGTGTAAAACTTCGATTCCTTTCGCTTCACTATAATCAAATAGTTCATTGAAATATTCATCTACATCATTAGGAACGCCGAGGATTCGACATGCTATATAACTAAATTTCATTTCATTCTCTGTCAGCTCATATTGTGGACGTTTTTCTAAAAGTGTTTCAAAGTGCTTTAAATCTGCTTCATCTTTTAATGCATATGGTTGAAGTGTAAAACGTGAAAACACAACAGTTCACCTCCAAAAACATTTACGTTTTTTCTAAGTCCTTCTTCCATTATAAACTATTTTTAGTTATAAAAAATGGGCGCTCGTAAAACGAGCAAACCCATTTCAATTATTTATGGTTATTTTTAGTAGCTGCAACTTCTTCTTTAGCTTGTCCAGAATTCTTCACATAGTGAAGTATAAATGTTGCTCCAAATGCTACAACTAAAATAATAAAGAATAGTGTATGACTAACCTCAATCTTGATTAAAGACAGTAACATTTTCGATGCAATAATTAGGATTAAAATATATGCTGTCGTTTCAAGCTCTGGAATGCGTTCTAACAATTTTAAGAATACACCAGCGATACCACGCATCATTAAAATACCAAGCATTCCACCTAATAATAGAATCCAAACTTCATTTGATACACCAAATGCAGCAAGTACGCTATCTACAGAGAACGCGATATCCATTAATTCAACCATCGCAACTGTTCCCCAGAAAACGCCGAACATTCTAAAGAGAATACTATTTTGATTCATACCGTGAGCTTCTTCTTCTTCGCTTGCACCTTTACGCTTATCAATAAAGTATTTCACTGATAACCAAGCAAGGTAAAGTGCACCAAGAAGTTTTACCCACCATAATTTAATTAAGAACATTCCAATTCCAATTGCAATAAATCGGAATATATAAGCTCCAATAAGTCCATAGAATAATGCTTTTTTACGTTTTTCTTCCGGAAGGTGTTTTACCATTACTGCTAACACAAGTGCGTTATCAGCAGATAATAATCCTTCAAGTACAACAAGTGTACCAATTAATCCCCAAGATACTGGATCCTGCAACACTTTAATCCACATGTCCAAGTCGAAAAACTGAGCATACGTATCAAGGATTCCTTGCAAAATACTCATCTTACCTATATCCCCTATTCTTTGCTAGATTTATAGAAAGGTCAAAAAAAGGAAACGAATATCGTTTCCCTTCTTATGCATCCAAGCCATACGCTCTTACAAGCGCACCTAAACCACCTTGGAATCCGCTTCCTACTGCATTAAACTTCCACTGTCCATTATGACGGTATAATTCACAAAAGACAACTGCTGTTTCAATGGAGAAATCTTCCCCTAAATCAAAACGAAGAACTTCTTCATTCGTTTCTTCATTCGCTAAACGAACGAACGCATTTCCTACTTGTCCAAAGTTTTGACTACGGCCTTCCGCATCATAAATCGTAACTGTAATAGCAATTTTGTGCACATCTGCTGGAACTTTCTTCAAATCTACAACAAGTTGCTCATCGTCGCCTTCACCTTCACCTGTACGGTTATCTCCTGTATGTAGAACAGATCCACAAGGAGACTGTAAATTGTTATAGAAAATAAAATCTGTTTCCTTCGTACATTTTCCGTTCGCATCTAATAAAAAGGCAGATGCATCTAAATCGAAATCTGATCCACCGTCATAAGATTTAATATCCCATCCAAGACCAATTACTGCTTTTGTTAAACCAGGGCTTGTCTTACCTAAATCAATCTTCTGTCCTTTTTGCAATTGAATAACCATTTATATTCACCTCTATATTTTAATCTTAAAAAATATATCCATCAGTAAACATCTGTTTTACCGATGGATATATCAATCTATTACTCTACATCTAAACCGAAATTATTACATAGAGACGCTAATCCACCTTGGAATCCACTTCCGATTGCATTGAACTTCCATTCACCTGCATGACGGTATAGTTCACCTACTACTACCGCTGTTTCAATAGAGAAATCTTCTCCTAAATCGTAACGAATTAATTCTGCATTCTTTTCTTCATCTAAAATACGTACGAAAGAGTTAGAAACTTGTCCAAAGTTTTGGCTGCGTCCTTCTCCATCGTAAATTGTGATTGTGAAGCAAATACGTTCGATATGTGCAGGTACATTTTTCAAATCTACTTTAATCGATTCGTCATCGCCTTCACCTTCGCCAGTTCGGTTATCTCCTAAATGCTCTACAGCACCATTCGCACCTTTTGGGTTATTATAGAAGACGAAATCCTCTGCACCTGAAACTTTACCGTTAGCACCTACTAAGAAAATACTAACATCTAAATCGAAATCGTTTTGTCCGTCATAACGATTCGTATCCCAACCAAGTCCTACAAGAACTTTTGAAAGACCTGGATTCGTTTTTGTTAAGTCTACCTTTTGTCCTTTTTTCAATGAAATTGATGCCATATACAATTCCTCCTCGGTTCATTTTATTGATAACGTGATACAATCTCACTTAAGTTTTTATCTTGTGTGCCTTCTCCAACAGCTGAAAACTTCCATTCACTTCCGTGGCGATACATTTCACCTGCAATTAGAGTCGTTTTGCCAGCATAATTATCCGATAAATTATAGCGTGCTAATTCTTCGCCAGTTTGCGGGTTTTGAATACGAATATATGCATTACGAATCATCCCGAAATCTTGACGACGATTTACACAGTCATAAATATTTACAACGAATACTAAACGATTAATACGGCTCGGAACTTTATGTAATTCTACGAAAATTGTTTCGTCATCACCAGCGCCTTCGCCTGTTAAATTATCTCCTGAATGAATAATACTACCACAAGTAGAAAGCTTGTTTCCGAAGTAAACTAAATCGTTTTTGTTTAAAAAACGATCTCCTTCTAACATAACAACGGATGCATCACAATCTACATTTGGTTTACTTCCAAATAATGAAGACAGAAACCCACCTGATTGCCCAATTGGATCCCAGCCTAAGCCAACCTGTAGTTTTGCTACTTTTGGTTGTCCTTTCGTTAAATCGATCTTTTGACCTTTTTCTAAAATAATAGGCATGCAGTTTCTTCCTTTCTACAAAGTATTTTCCAAGGCGGAAAATATTGTATTCTTCTCTTATATTGTAGCATTATTTACCTATTGATAAAAAGGATAAATTCTCAGTTATATGAAAACATTCATATAATTTACTTATGATGATGTAAGAAGTGGTAAATAGCACCAATCATTCCTGCACAATTACCATTTTGCGCAAGTTCAACCTCACAATTACTATAGATCTCTTTATTTAAGTATTTTTCTACCTCTTCTTTTACTTCTTTTAAAAACTGATTTCCTCTATTAGTAATTCCTCCACCAATAATAATTGTCTCTGGATTAAAAATATAAGCAAGGTTACTAATTCCAATTGCTAAATGTGTAAAGAAAACCTCAACTGCTTGCTTAACTTCCCTGTCGCCTTTATCATACAGTTCGAAAATCGTTTTCCCATTCCAATTACCTTCTCCTTTATAATTTCGTACAAGATGAATTAACCCTGAAATGGAAGCGACCTCTTCAAACGTTTTTCCTTCTATTAACATATTTCCCCATTCACCAGCACTAAATGAATGCCCTCTATATAACTCTCCATCTATAAAAATCGCTCCTCCAATACCAGTTCCAAGGGTAAGCATAATGAAATTTTCTTTCTCTCTTCCAATACCATTCCACTTTTCTCCCAGGGCAGCACAATTCACATCATTTTCAATAGATACGGGAACTTTTAATACCTCTTGCAATCTATTAATAATAGGAATCGTACTATAGCCTGGAATATGATCCGCCCCTCCCGTCACAACCCCTCTATTAACGTCAACAATTCCCGCAGTACTAATACCAATTCCCGTAATCGTATGTTCACTCATTAATTTTTTTGATAAAAGAATGAGTTTTTGAATGATTTGTTCCCCGCCCAAATGAATTTCTGTTGGAACTGTTTTATGCTTTAGTACTATTCCTGTTTCTGAAACAATTCCATATTTAATTTGTGTACCACCAATATCAAATGCAATATATTCTTTCATCTGCTGTCACTTCCTCTACTGTAATGAGTGTAAAATTCTCACCACTCTACTATTATAGCGCTATTCGGTGGTTTGTTTATTATGGTAGGTAGCCAGAAACGGAGATTCTATCTAATAAGCCGTGCGGGATTGGCTATATTGTAGCTCAAATGATTCCGTTGTTTATGAGATGCTCATCGAAATTGCAAAAGCTCTATAATCCTATTAATGGATTATTATAGAGACCAAACTTATAAATTATTATTAGAATTATATTATCAAAATTTAAATTTAAGAGTAGAGAGTAATAATGAAGAAAATAATCATTTCAAGTGTATATGCAGCGAGGTTTTGGTGAAATATAACATTAAAAAGGCGTATTTTGATTAATCTATTTTTCAAAGTCCCCCTTTTCTATTTGTTTGTTCATTAAAAGATATTACTATAATTTCATATAGTTATTTATACGTATAATAAAATAACAAGGTCTATCGAATCAATCGAAAGACCTTGTTAAATATATATTTATTTTAGTGAATTATACATTAGCCTTCTTAGTGAAAGATCCATGGAATTTAGCACCAACAGATTGGCCACCAATATTTACACCTAATAAGAAATAGCCTGTTACTTTAATAGTAACACTCTTTTTGTTACCAGAAATATTAGAAACAGCTGTAGTTTGATTCCAAGATGATGGAATACTACCACTATTAGATTTTATTGATGTAATCTTAGTGAAAGTTTTATTTGATCCTGAACCCGAGTAAGTATAGGTGAAATCTATCCACATTTTTGATGGGAGATATAATTTGTAAAAACTACTCCAATCTTCAGCAGTATACCAGTGTATTGTTTTGGAACCATTTGCATATGCAATAGGAAACTGGTTATCTAATGTGTTAGAAGATTCTGACACTATGTTTTCATTATAAGTTTGGAAAGATTCATATTCTTTAACAAACTTCTCGAAGTCTTCTATAGTATCAAAGTTAATTGTAGGTGTATCTTTCGGAAGTTCGTCAGTATTGATAATTTCTACAGCATCGCTTTGATACTCAATGTTACTTAACTCTTCTTGTAAAATTTGAGAATCTGTTGAACCTGAAATAGCAGCAGATGCAGAGGTATTCACACCAAGCATGCTAACCACTAAAGCTGTTGATAAAACTGATAATTTTAGTTTTCCCACCCCTATGTATTATATTTCCACTTTATGATAACATATACATATGGAAAATAATACATTTTATTTTAAAAAAGGATATAAAAGTATCAAAAGGGAGGATTTGTAATATGAATTTTAAAAAAACAATGTTTTTTTCTATTAGTCTGATTTTAACGGTTATTTTTTCTCTTTTCCCAAATAGAGTTGAAGAAGGAGACTATATATATGGATTTCCAGCAGACTTGCTAATTCGCTATAACTTAGGACCTGATTTTATGAAATCTCATTTTTTCATTTTAGGTATAATATTTAATGTTGTTTTCTTCTACTTTGTTTTGTATTTACTAGATAAAATAATAAAAAAAATGTTTAGAAAAGAATGATAAAATTCATTATTAAAATTTAATATATAAGAATTCTTGTTACTATATATACCTTCAGGAAGTTTTAGTGGAAAACGATAAGGAAAAACTGTAGTTACAGTTATAATAAGAATTTTAATAAACTACTCCAAAGTAGAAATATATACTTTGTCTACTTGGTTAAAGGATTTATTTCCCACTAGATTTACATCAAAAAAGAAGTATCCCGAATTCTAATTAGGGATACTTCTTTTTTGATACTTCAATCAGCACTTTAAATTTCATTGTTAATTTTTAAATTTCTTTTTCTCAGGTGCCTGTATTTTCTTGCCTAAATTTGTATTTAAATCTAAGTTATCAGTAATAGGCGTAACAGTTACTACAAATGAATTATTCATATCTTTCGCAGATACCACCCTCCTATTATAATTTTATAAAATTATAAAGGTTTTTATCTAGATAGGTATAAAAGTAAATTTTATACTTATTCTCCACTTTCCTTTAGTTCAAGCACTTGTTTTACAACGTTTTTCACTAACTTTTGTTTTAGGCAAGTAATGAAGCAACTTTTTCTTCAATTAACATATTTATAACTTCATAGATTTTCATATCCTCAATTGTAGCAAGTGTTGAAATTGCTGTATGTGTTTCTAATAATAACCAGTAAAATTTTGGTAACTATTTTGTAGTAAGTTTTCTCTTAAGTTTTTCAAAGAGTTTATCATCTTCAGAGAAAGTACGTTGCTCTTCTTTACTTTCTGATGTAATCTTTACGGATCCTTCAGTTCTCTTTCTTCTCATACCAATTTGTTCTTTATCTATATTTAATTCGTGATCCAGTTACTGTTGTCATTCCAAAATTTCAATTCGTTTTTCAACTATAAAGAATTTATCCTAACTCTTTTCTCTCTTCAAAAATACACCACTTTTTTCTAAGGGTACTGAAAAACTCCACTTCATAAGAAAAATAATCCCAACACCTACTATATAAAGGTTATGGGATCCTTTTTAATTTCAACATATTGATAAAATTCGTGTTATTTTCTCAAATCAACCACTTTTTCAGTGGCCTCCCTTTTTCTATATATAGTTTTTTTTGCATAAAACTCTTTTTCCTATGAAATATTACAAAGGGATGTATTTTAGATGGAATATTAATTTTTCAGGAGGAAATCAATGACGAAAATTTTCATTTTAGCATCAACTCTTTCTTTATCTTTCTTTAGTGGATTAAATATCGGTAATGCAGCAACAGAAAACTTCTCTCCAATAACAAACGCGATTGTACAAAATAACGATTATTTCGCAGAAGGTAACTCAAAAGATAATAATAAACCACCAGGAAACGGTGGCTCTCAGGACGATAGTGGTTCTGATGGCAATGGCTCCGATGGTAGCGATTCTGGTGACAATGGCTCGGGTGGCAATGGCTCGGGCGGCAATGGTTCCGGTGACAACGGTTCTGGCGGCAACGGTTCTGGCGGCAACGGCTCGAGTGACAACGGTTCTGGCGGCAACGGTTCTGATGGCAATGGTTCTGGCGGCAATGGTTCTGGCGGCAATGGTTCTGGCGGCAACGGTTCTGGCGGCAGTGGTTCTGGTGGCAACGGTTCTGGTGGCAATGGCTCGGGTGGCAGTGGCTCGGGTGACAACGGTTCTGGTGGCAACGGTTCTGGTGGCAATGGTTCTGGTGGCAACGGTTCTGGTGGCAGTGGCTCGGGTGGCAGTGGCTCGGGTGACAACGGTTCTGGTGACAATGGTTCTGGTGGCAGTGGCTCGGGTGGCAGTGGTTCTGGTGACAACGGTTCTGGCGGCAACGGTTCTGGTGGCAGTGGCTCGGGTGACAACGGTTCTGGCGGCAACGGTTCTGGTGACAACGGTTCTGGCGGCAACGGTTCTGGCGGCAACGGTTCTGGCGGCAACGGTTCTGGCGGCAACGGTTCTGGCAGCAGTGGCTCTCAAGGCGGAAATCGTGTTAAAGGTGATAGCAGTTCTCAGGGAGGAAATGGCTCTCAAGGGGGTAACCGTGTTAAAGGTGATAGCAGTTCTCAAAGTGGTAACAATTCACAAGGTGGTAATGTAAAAGATAATGCGAAAAAACAAGGCGATAAGTTACCGAATACTGCAACACATTATCCTGCATCTATTTTAATGGGACTTTCAACATTCCTAATTGGTATGTTACTATTTATTCGCCGTAAAAACGCAAAATAAAAATACATCATTCCATCTTAAAAATACATGAAATAAATTGTAAAACTAAAAAGGACTTTGGATTGCATTTTATTATGCAGCCCAAAGTCCTTTTCATCCTTCCTATCCAAAAGAGCATTAATACGCTTTTCCCCAATACACCATTTGTTTAGCTTCCTTGCCACAACAAACACATTCATCTGCTAAATGTTCTTGTTCAAAAGGCATACAGCGAGAAGATACTCCAACTTCTTCTTTTAGTTTCTCTTCACAAGCTAATTCTCCACACCACATTGCTTTAATAAACCCTTGCTTTTCATCAGCCAATTTTTTCATCTCTTCAAAATTCGTCACACTATACGTATTTTCATCACGAAATACTTTTGCTTTATTAAATAAAGAGTTATGAATTTCCTCAAGTAGTGCTGGAATGCGTTCTTCTAATTGATCCATTGATATAAACTCTTTTTCTTTCGTATCTCTTCTTACGAGTACAACTTGATTCTTTTCAATATCTTTAGGACCAACTTCTAATCGAATTGGAATACCTTTCATTTCATACTCATTAAATTTCCAACCTGGTGTTTTATTACTAGCATCTATTTTTACTCGTGCAACCTTTTGAATATGTCCTTGTAACTCTGTTGCTTTCGCTAAAACGCCTTCTTTATGCTGCGCAATCGGTACAATAACAACTTGCACTGGTGCGACTTTAGGAGGCATTACAAGCCCATTATTATCACTATGAACCATAATCAGTCCACCTATCATCCTTGTTGATACGCCCCAAGATGTTTGGTGTACATATTGCCACTTACCGTTACGATCTAAAAATTTAATATCAAATGCTTCAGAGAAATTCGTTCCAAAGTTATGGGATGTTCCTGTTTGAAGTGCTTTTCCATCATGCATTAAGCTTTCAATCGTATAAGTTGCCTTTGCACCCGCAAATTTTTCTTTTTCTGTTTTTTGTCCTTTAATTACCGGTATCGCTAAGTAGTCTTCACAGAAAGAAGCATATAGATTTAAAATATTTAACGTTTCAGCTTGGGATTCTTCTGCTGTTTCATGAATTGTATGTCCCTCTTGCCATAAGAATTCTGTTGTACGAAGGAATGGCCTAGTTGTTTTCTCCCAACGAACTACTGAACACCACTGATTATATAGCTTTGGCAAATCATTATAGGATTGCACAATTTTTGAAAAATGCTCACAGAATAAAGTTTCAGATGTAGGGCGTACACAAAGTCTTTCCGCTAACTTTTCATCCCCACCATGTGTTACCCATGCTACTTCAGGAGCGAATCCTTCTACATGATCCTTCTCTTTTTGTAATAAGCTCTCTGGGATAAACATTGGCATATACACATTTTCATGACCAGTTGCTTTTAACTTCTCATCCATAACTTTTTGCATATTTTCCCATAACGCATAACCGTACGGACGTAGAATCATACATCCTTTTACACTTGAATAATCAACAAGTTCTGCTTTTTTCACAATATCTGTATACCACTGTGCAAAGTCCTCTTCCATCTTCGTAATTGCTTGTACTTGTTCTTTTGCCATAGTTAGTCTTCCTCCTTCTAGAAAATACAAAAAAGCCCGCGTCCCAAAATAGGGACCGAGCTTTGCCGGCGTTACCACCCTGATTCATGCACAAAAATTGCGCATGCTCTCTTTTTGATAACGGGAAATTCCCGCTGCATATGCAGAACGCAAAGGTAGGTTCCATGTTGTCTTTTTAAGAATCTTTCAGCCTGACGGATTCTCTCTCTGCTAAAAAGGTTGAACATATACTAGTCCTTTTTCATCGTTATAACGAAATAAATTTGTTGAATATCATAATATAAATTTCACTTCAAAACAAGAGTGAATTTTCTTATTTTTATATATTCTTTTCATTTTTTACAGTTTTATACGTAGCTTTTTCGTGATATTTTTAAAAGTTGATGTGCAATCATACCAATAAGTGTACCAAGTAGGACGAAGAAACCAATAAACCCATACCCCATTCCTTCCCATCCACCAATAACCATCATTGTAACAGGAAAGGATGCTAAACAAAGAAGTATTAGACTAAGTGCAAATATAATATCAAACTGCTTGTTTGGAAACCGTTTCTTTAGTAAATACGAAATAGCAAATACAAGGATAATCGTGATTCCGCCAATGATGTAAAATATACCAAATCCATCTAACCAGTCCATACTATTCCCTCCTTCCATAGATTCCCTTATACTTATTATATGTTTAACTTTTCTGAAAATAAATAATAAATTTTATTCAAAAACATATTTTTATTACTAGGTATTAATAGTAATATATAGTAATAGGTTTTATATAAATTAGGAGGATTACTTTATGGATAAAGCATTAACGAATCGTGTCATCATTTTGTCATTCGACTGTTTATCAGCTTTAGATTTTCCTATACTACAAAAATTACCTCACTTCCAATCTCTAATAAAAAAGGGCACGGTTGTCGAAAAAGTAGAACCAATTTATCCTTCTGTAACATACCCAAGTCACTCAACAATCGTTACTGGAAACTATCCTAATAAACATGGCGTAGTTAGCAATACGTTACTTCAACCTGGGCGCCAGTCACCAGATTGGCATTGGTACCGAAAATCCATTAAAGGAACAACGTTATACGATGAAGCACATAAAGCAAATTTAACGACAGCTGCCCTGCTATGGCCTGTTACCGGCAGAGCAAATATTGATTACAATTTACCAGAAATCTTTCCAAATAGGCCGTGGCAAAATCAAGTTTTAGTTTCATTATTTAGCGGTAGCCCGCTATATCAATTAGATTTGAATCGTCGTTTCGGCCATATACGAAATGGGCTGTCACAACCTGAACTCGATGATTTCGTACTTGCTTCTGCTGTGCATACAATCCAGACGAAAAAGCCTAATGTTATGTTCGTACATTTCACTGATTTAGACACTCAAAGACACTATCATGGCTTTGAATCCAAAGAAACAATAGCTGCAATTCATAGACATGATGAGCGGCTAGGGCAAATTATTCAAGCTTTAAAAGACAGTGACCTATACGAAGAGAGTACTATTATCGCTCTTGGTGACCATAGCGCTTTAAGTGAAAACAAAGCCATTCAATTAAATGTACTATTTCATCAAAAAGGGCTTATATCTGTAAATTCAAAAGGAGATTTAGTAGATTGGAAAGTCTATTGCCAAAGTTGTGACGGCTCTGCCTATGTATATGTGAAGGACAAAAATGATACGGATACAATTCGGGAGGTACAACTGCTCCTTGAAGAACTACTTCAACATAAACAAAACGGAATTGAATTTATACTTCATGATGAAGATGCGAAGGAATGCGGTGCAGATGGTAATTGTTTATTTATGTTAGAAGCGCGAGAAGGATATTATTTCACTGAAAACTATACAGGAAATTTTATAAAAGAAATTACTGAAAAAGATGTTACGCCTAGTAAAAAATATACATTTGGTACGCATGGATACTCTCCAGCAAAACCTAACTATGAAACAATTTTTATAGCTGCTGGGAAAGGGATAAAAAGTGGCGTTACCATTCCGTATATGAGACTTATTGATGAAGGCCCAACTATCGCTAGACTACTCGGTTTACACTTAGGTGAAACAGACGGATCAATTGTAGAGGATTTACTCCAATTGTGAATAACTGTGTATATATGTAAAAGTTATGTAAAAATCATCACTGTTTCTCTTTTTATAATTTTTATTTTTGTACACTGTTAGTAGAACTAATTTAAGGGGGAACACTATATGAAAAAAATGTCCAGACAAGAAAAAAGCTGGATATTATATGATTGGGCGAACTCGGTATATTCGCTCGTCATTACAACTGCATTATTCCCAATTTACTTTAAAGCAGCTGCAAAAGAAGCTGGACTATCTGGTGCAACGTCAACAGCATATTGGGGATATGCGAACTCATTCGCTACACTTTTAATTTCTATACTTGCCCCTATTCTCGGCACAGTTGCTGATTATAAAGGATTTAAAAAACGATTTTTCACGTTCTTCTTTGGACTCGGTATTGTATTTACAAGTATGTTAGCAGTCGTCCCAACATCTCAGTGGTACTTATTGCTAGGATGCTATATGCTCGCATTAGTCGGTTTTGCTGGAGCAAACATTTTTTATGATGCATTTTTAGTAGATGTCACTTCTGAAGATAGAATGGATCGAATTTCTACGAGAGGTTTCGCTTTAGGCTATATTGGGAGTACTATTCCATTTATCGGTTGTATCGCTCTTATCATTCTTGCTCAAAAAGGAACTATCCCTTTATCAGTCGGCATTGCTAGTCAAATTTCATTCGCGATAACCGCTCTTTGGTGGGGACTATTCACAATTCCAATGCTGAAGAACGTAGAGCAAACACATTATATTGAACGTCACCCAAAACCAATTGCAATGAGCTTCAAACGCCTTGCTGATACTTTTAAAAATATTAAAGAATATAAAACGGTCTTTATGTTTCTAATCGCTTACTTTTTCTATATTGATGGGGTCGATACAATTATTACTATGTCTACCGCTTATGGAACAGATCTCGGCATTAGTGCAACGAATCTATTAATCATCTTATTCGTCACACAAATTGTAGCTTGTCCATTTGCTTTATTATACGGAAAATTATCAACAACATTTACAGGTAAAAAAATGCTATATGTCGGTATTATTATTTACATCATTATCTGCATATATGCTTATTTCTTAAAAACGACACTCGATTTCTGGATTTTAGCAATGCTAGTTGCTACTTCTCAAGGTGGTATTCAAGCACTTAGTCGTTCCTATTTTGCAAAACTAGTACCTAAAGAATCTGCAAATGAATTTTTTGGATTTTATAATATATTTGGCAAATTCGCCGCGATTATGGGTCCAGTATTAGTCGGTGTTACAACACAATTAACAGGAAAAACAAATGCTGGTGTTCTTAGTATTATTGTATTGTTTATTATAGGTGGATTCTTATTAACTAGGGTCCCTGAAAATAATACATCCGTTACACCACCTAATCCGAAAACTAAAACGCTATAAGAAAAAGATCCTCTTCATGCAAGAAGGGGATCTTTTTTATCTATAACGTCTTACAATTAAAAACTCAACAGCCGGCTTTACAACTATCGCAGCACATAACGCAAACAATAACGGTATGTTATGAAAATCAATCCATCTATTAAAGCCTACCGATGCGAAAAACAGACCAAAAATGAATACAACAAGTACGTAATATGTAACATTGGCACTTGTTTTTAATACATGTTTTTCTAAATCCTGGTTCTCCTCAGTTTCCCCTTCAACGCTATGTGATGCCGAACTTTTAAATAGATAATGCAACGCGATGCTGCAAATAAATAGTGCATACCAGTTTACTTGAAGTTCAGTTAACCAATAGTAAAGTGCATACACTAACGTACCTATAGCCACTAATATAGTAACGAAAAGGCTTATTTTCTCTTTCCCCAACAACTACTCCCCCTACTGCTTGTACAAAAATAGTTTATCAACAGTTGTTCCTAATACTTCCGCTAAACGAAAAGCTAACGCTAAGCTTGGATCATATTTATTATTCTCAATTGCATTTATCGTTTGTCTAGAAACCTTACATTTATCAGCTAATGCGCCTTGTGAAATATTATTTTCAGTGCGTAATTCATAGATTTGATTTTTCACACCATTTCTCCTAACCTGTAAAATCGGTTTTACATCATCAGTATATAATTGGCTCATATAGTTGTCAAAAGTTCCCCAAAGAAAAAGGGAGCACTTCTGCTCCCTTACAATAGTTATTTCGACGCTAACGAATTTGTTAGTTCCTCTTTATTAGCGACATCTTCTTTCTTTATTTGCATGCGTAGAACTGGCCCTATTGCTAATAAAATAAGTGCCATTGCTATACAAAATACAATAATCAGTGATGTCATTTCCTTTAATCCTCCAGCTAAAGCAGTACCAATTAGCATAGCTCCCATAAACAGGGGTAAAATTGTTCCATTTACTCTTCCAACCATATTTTCTGGTACAAGTTGAATCATAAGCGTACCGACAACGATATTAACGCAAGCTAAACAAATACCTGTTCCAAATCTCATGAAACTAGTAATCCAAAATGATGTAGATAGCCCTTCTACTAAAAATGACATCGCTAATATGCTCATACCGAATACAAACATCTTTTTTGGATTCACCTTTGAAGCAAACACTGCAGCAACAATACCACCAATTAACATACCTATTCCATCAGCTGCAGCTAAATATTGAACTGCTTCCTTTTCCATTCCAAGGCGTTCTATTACAAGAAACACCTCTAACGGATTCGTTAGTCCAACAGCTAAGCCCATAATGGTGAAAGTGATTGTAATCATACGTAAATTTTTCGTATGAAGAACGTATTTCCAACCCTCTTTTATATCATTTTTTAATGAATCTCTTGCCACTTGCTCTTGTTCAACCCATTTCGGTAAAAATGAAAGAGCGATAGCAGATAACAAAAATAAAATGATTAAGCTATATAGTGACGTAAATAAACCAAGTTGCGTATACACAAGCGATCCTACCACTGGTCCAAAAATCATAAATAATGACTGTAATGTTTGGTTAAATGCAATCGCATTCGCTACCTGTTCTTCCTTTACGTAGCGCTTAAATATACGCGAAGATGATGGCTGAGAAAACTGGCCTACAATCGCGGAAATGAGTGTTGCAAAAAATATAGCCTGCCAATAATCCAGCTTTAACAACAAGACAATACCTATAATAGATAGTACACTTAACACATCTCCAGCAACCATCGTTCTTTTCGGATTCCAGCGATCAGCTAGCGCGCCACCGATAAACGAGAAAATAAAAATAGGTGCATATTCCATAACCGATAACAACGAAACTGAAACTGGATCATTATTCGTTCGCTCCATTATGAAATACAAAAGGGCCATATTTCTAATCCAAATTGCAAATTGTTGTAAAATATCTGATGCCATAACGAGCATAAATGCTCGATTTTTAAATAAAGCGTTCATTTTTATTCCCCTTCCATAAACCGACCGTTCGGTCTAATTTTTTTTGTAAGAAAAGCAACTGACCTATTATTCAGCTGCCATTCCTTTTAACAATACATCTATCGCCTTTTTATAAATACGTTTCAGTTCTTTATAATCTAACTCGTAATAAAGTACTCCCAGCCCTGATAATAATCTATTCACAATATACATAAGATCGCGCGTATTATCTTCACGAAACTCTCCAGACTGTATGCCTGCTTCAATTAATGTCTCAAACATAACATATGATTCTCTAGTTAAAGCTAACATTTCATCCAAAATTTCTTTGCTTACAACTTGGCTCATAGAAAATTCTTCTATTGCATTAGAAATAGGTTGTTGTATATCCTCTACATGATATTCTGCTAAGGCATACAATTTCTCAGTGCTAGTACTATACAACTTCTCTTTTTCATTCCATTTTTCAAGCCAATCATACGTATGCTGCTTTACTACAAATAAAAATAATTCTTCTTTACTTTTAAAGTGATAATAAATGCTTCCTTTACTTCGCTCTGTAATTTCACAAATCTCTTCCATAGATGTGGCTGCATAGCCCTTCTGTGAAAATAAAATTTCTGCTTTATATGCAATTTCTTTCTTTATCTCTTCTGCACTTCTTCTCATATTCACACCTCTTTAAACCGACCGTTCAGTCTAATAATAACAAATTAAAAACCTCTATTACAAGAGGCTATATTTCTTATTTAAGAAAATGTACTTTCAAACCACGTTCGAATCATATGTATAATTCCAATTTTAAATCCTAATTTCACAAGAAATACGCCTCCCCCAGCTAATAAAAATAACATTACTTTCCCCTTATTTTTCACTTTCGGTTCCCTTTCCATTTCCATTCCCCTTAGTATATTAAAAACAGTTAATCAAACGTTTGTTTAACTGTTATTATGCATATGTAAGCCAACTAATCAAACGTTTGTTTAAAAAGAAATACGCCTATATAAGGCGCATTTTCATCAATCACCGCCGCCACCGCAGCTCCCTCCACTATCTCCACCAGAAGACCCTCCGCAATCATGTGAACCTCCATCATGCGAGCTATCATTATCAGATCCGGCAAAGAAAAATAGTGGCGATGAGCTGTTAGATGAATTATGAATGTTATTTTGTTTCATAAGATTTACTTTCTTTTTGTTTGATCGAACTGCTGTTACGATTATTCCAATTACAACAAATAATAGTATAAAAATAATAAATTCCATTTAAAAGCCTCCCTTATTCCTCGAATAATTGAATGGTTCTCTCTAGATTTTCAAGCGAAATGAAGCGCGATTCACGAAGAATCTCTTTTCCATTATGAAATAATAAAATTGTCGGTCCAGTAAATACTGCATATCGCCCTGCAACCTCTTGCATGTCTTGCAGTAATATCTCTATTTTCTCTACGTAATCATAATTCTCTAATACGTAATTTACTTTCCTTAACATGACATCACAAACACCACAATTTTCCGTTTTAATAAATAGAAGTACTAATTGTTGTTCTTCAATATATGTTGCTAATTCTTCTATCGTTTCAAATTTTTTCATCTTATCCCTCTTAACGTAGTTTATGAAATACTTTATCTTGATACATACGAAATGCTGAACTATCTTTAATCTTTCTTTTTTCCATTACTTGCTGAAAACGTAGCGTTTTTGCCGTTAACTCTTCTTTTAATTTTTTTCTCTCTTCTTCATCATAACAGCAAGCAATTAAATCCTCTATTTTTAATATATCTTTTTGTAGTTCCATTTCTGGGGGAATCATTCCCGCATTTTTTAAAATTTTATAACTCATTCTAAGTTCTGGAGGTACCATTGAAAGATCTTCTAATTGTAGCAGTTTTCCTTTTCCTGGAATATCGTCAAGATCACCATTCCGTATTGCTTGTCGAATTTTTTCTTCAGCAATATTCAAAAACACATCCACACTATTCCCTCCTTTACATATTTTTACTATTATTTTACATGATATTTTCTCATCTTGCTATGCCATAAGAAATTGACTTCATACAATTTTTTCTCAATTTTATTTATAAGGAGCTATTTTCTACCTCACAGATGTTTTATTTTCATATACAGTTTGTATTCAAGCCCTTTTATATTGAGAAAATCCTTCTGAATCGAATAAAGCGTTTACACTAAATCTTACATTTGTTACGATTTAATCATCCTCATCTCCTTGTATAGACTTCGTGATGTCTGATCATTTTTATCTAGATGATTTATACATCTAGATTCATTTTGATTTATTGGCGCATGCCTTTAAATATATCTTTTATTTTGAAAGGAGAAATGGCTATGAAATCAAAAAAATTCACACTGCTATTACTATCCCTACTACTCTTCTTACCTCTTTTTCTCACAAACTTTATTACTCCCAATGTCGCATTAGCAGATTCACAAAAGCAAGGTCAAAAAATTGTTGGGTATTTTCCTTCATGGGGCATTTACGGACGTAATTATCAAGTTGCAGACATTGATGCATCAAAGCTAACTCATTTAAACTATGCTTTCGCTGATATTTGCTGGAATGGAAAACATGGAAATCCTTCTACTCACCCCGATAATCCAAATAAACAAACGTGGAACTGTAAAGAATCTGGTGTACCACTGCAAAATAAAGAGGTCCCTAATGGTACTCTCGTACTCGGTGAGCCATGGGCTGATGTCACAAAATCTTATCCTGGCTCAGGTACAACTTGGGAAGATTGTGATAAATACGCACGCTGCGGAAATTTCGGTGAACTGAAACGATTAAAAGCTAAGTATCCTCACCTAAAAACAATTATTTCCGTTGGTGGCTGGACTTGGTCTAACCGCTTTTCTGACATGGCCGCTGATGAAAAAACAAGAAAAGTATTCGCTGATTCTACAGTCGATTTCCTACGCGAATATGGATTTGATGGCGTTGATTTAGATTGGGAATATCCGGGCGTAGAAACGATTCCTGGTGGTAGTTATCGCCCTGAAGATAAACAAAACTTCACCCTACTCCTTCAGGATGTTCGAAACGCATTAACGAAAGCTGGTGCAGAAGATGGTAAACAATATTTACTAACAATTGCATCAGGTGCAAGCCAACGTTATGCTGATCATACAGAGCTAAAGAAAATCTCTCAAATACTGGACTGGATTAATATTATGACATATGATTTCCACGGTGGATGGGAAGCTACTTCTAACCATAATGCAGCTCTATACAAAGATCCAAATGACCCAGCAGCGGATACGAATTTTTACGTAGATGGTGCGATAGACATTTATACAAATGAAGGGGTTCCAGCAGATAAACTCGTATTAGGTGTACCATTTTACGGACGCGGGTGGAAAAGTTGTGGAAAAGAAAATAACGGACAATACCAACCTTGTAAACCAGGTAGTGATGGAAAGCTCGCTTCTAAAGGTACTTGGGATGACTATTCTACCGGCGATACAGGTGTGTACGATTATGGTGATTTAGCAGCTAATTATGTTAATAAAAATGGCTTTGTTCGCGGATGGAACGATGTGGCGAAAGTACCTTATTTATATAATGCAACTACAGGTACATTTATTAGCTATGATGACAACGAATCTATGAAATATAAAACAGACTATATAAAGACAAAAGGTTTAAGTGGCGCAATGTTTTGGGAGCTTAGTGGTGACTGTCGTACAAGTCCAAAATATAGTTGCAGTGGACCAAAATTACTTGATACGTTAGTAAAAGAATTACTAGGTGGACCTATTACTCAAAAAGATATTGAGCCACCAACAAACGTAAAAAATATTGCTGTAACAAATAAAAATTCAAACTCAGTTCAATTAAACTGGACGGCATCTACTGATAACGTAGGAGTTACGGAATATGAAATTACTGCTGGAGAAGAGAAATGGAGTACAACAACAAATAGCATTGCAATTAAAAACTTAAAACCTAATACAGAATACACATTTTCAATACTAGCAAAAGATGCTGCTGGGAATAAATCACAGCCTACTTCTATTCTTGTAAAAACAGATGATGCTAACACAACACCTCCTGGTGGAAATAGCAATGCTACCTTTTCAGTCACTTCAAATTGGGGAAGTGGTTACAACTTCTCGATTGTAATTAAAAATAGTGGAACGACCCCTATTAAAAACTGGAAATTAGAATTTGATTATAACGGCAATTTAACACAAGTTTGGGATTCTAAAATTAGTAGTAAAATAAATAATCATTACGTAATTACGAATGCAGGATGGAATGGTGAAATTCCTCCTGGTGGATCAATTACAATCGGAGGGGCAGGAACAGGCACTCCTGCTGAACTTGTAAATGCATCCATTAGCGAAAACTAAACGTAACTTCCATTAATTGTTTCACTAAAGTTTGAATTTAGGTTTGAGTGCTCTCTCCTAAATTCAAACTTTTAATTTTATGAAAAATCACAAAGAAACATTATAATAACCTATTATAATTATATTTAGTTTTCAATATGAAGTTCGTGTGAAGTTCATCTGAATTTTACATGAATTTCCTTTAAGCTCTATTGTCTTCCTATACCAATCACATTATCCTTTACATATAGGAATTATTTTCATTCCATTTCAAACTATCTACATATATAAAAAAAGATAGTCGCCTATTAGGGAAAGGCATCTAGTATTATTATAAATATAAACATAACAAAAGAAAAAGCACGCTTATAAGCGCACCATAAGAGTGCTTCTTCATACAATTCTCATGTAAAAGTTCTCGAAAATCATGTTAATCACAAAGAAAAGGCATTAGCTTATACAAGCTAATGCCTTTTCTTTATTCATATTGTTCAGCGTTCCATTCTTCTATATTCCACACTTTTGTTATCCACGCTTCATAAAAAGAAGGCTCATGTGATACAAGTACAACTGTTCCTTTATATCGTTGTAGCGCTTCCTGCAAAGACTTCTTTGTTTCTATATCCAAATGATTAGTTGGTTCATCTAAAATTAAAACATTACTTTTCGTTACGATAAGTTCGCATAAGCGTACTTTCGTTTGTTCTCCACCGCTTAATAAACGAATAGGTTTTAATACGTGTTCTTCTTTCAATCCACACTTTGCTAACGCTTGCCGTACTTCTTTCTTTGTCATATCAGGTCGCTCTGCCCAAACTTTCTCTAAGGGTGTTGTTTCTGAAGCAAACTCTTCCTGGGCAAAATACGCAGGATTTACTCGTTCTCCAACAGAAATTGAACCGCTTAGCGGCTTAATTTGACCTAATAATGTTTTTAACATCGTCGTTTTTCCAATTCCATTATGACCAATAATCGCTATCTTCTCTCCTTTTTTCACTTGTAAATTCAACTCTGGGCATAACGGATCACTATAACCTATCCTTAGTTTCTCAGCTTGCAATATACGACTGACCGGCTCCTCATAAACATTGAAATCAAAACGGGATCGAGGTACAGGATGAATCTTTTCAATCCTTTGCATTTTCTCCAATACTTTCTCTCGACTTTTAGCCTGTTTCGCTTTACGAATTTTATTTTTTTGAATAAATGTTTCTAACTGAGAGATTTCTTTTTGTTGTTTCACATACGCCGATTGTAATTGTTTCTTTTGCACTTGATAACTTTGTACAAACTTTTCATAGTTTCCTACGTATCGCTTCACTTTCCCTCCTTCTAGATGAAAAATAACATTTGTAATACTGTTCAAAAATAATTCGTCATGCGAAATGATTACATAAGCTTTTTCATATAGTCTCAAATACGATTGCAACCATTCTATATGGGCTGTGTCTAAATAATTTGTTGGCTCATCTAGTAATAAAACATCAGCTTTTTCTAAAAGAAGCTTCCCAAGTAATAACTTTGTTCGCTGTCCCCCACTTAACTTCGATACATCCTTTTTCAAACCTATTTCAAATAAACCTAAACCGATTGCTACTTCTTCAACTTCTGCATGAATGTGATAGAAATTAGAGCTTTCCAATATAGTTTGTAATTCTCCATACTTTACTAACAGTTTTTCTACTTCTCCTGCTCCATTCATTTCTTCAGCAATTTTTAACATTTCGCATTCAATCGCATACAAATCAGCAAATGCACTTTGCAAGTATCCCTCAATTGTCATCCCTTCTTGTAAATCCATATGCTGCTGTAAAAAACCTATCTTCACATGAGGAAACCATTCAATATTCCCATCATCATGTATAAGTTCTCCTGTTAAAATCCTTAGCAATGTTGATTTTCCGATTCCATTTTCCCCTACTACCCCAACATGCTCGCCCTTCAATAGTCGAAAACATGCATTATATAAAATGGTTTTCTCACCATACGAATGACTTAAATTTTCTACCGTTAATATACTCATTATTTTCTCTCCTTTACTTATGGTTCATAAGCTAAATAGAGAGAGCAACAGTATAAAGCCTTATTTAATTGTGCATAAAAAATGGGTAAGGTGAATACACCTTACCCATTACATATTATCGTAAAAAAGGATTAAGGTTCTTTACCTGCTGTCTTCAATTTAGCTTAATCGATAAAAATGGGCAGACTTCTCCCGTATCAAGCTAAAACCATTTGAAGAACAGTTGATAAAGTCATTTTATCCTTTCACTCCTTTAACATTTGTTATATTAAGAGTATAAACTCCTCTATTATATTCTATTCTCTACTTTTCCTTTTGTTCCTTCCCCATGTTATCGTTTTCTGCATAAATTTCTTTATACATCTTTTCTAATGCATATGGACTTGTAAAGATGAACGTTAACGATTTCCACATATAAATTCTTCTTTGTAATTCTATTCCGTATCCTTTACTCACCATACTTTTCACTTCTGGAATATGGTCTTCGGTTTGAAATTGTTGTACAGACTTCAATTCATCCGTTTTAAAATCCGTTAAAAGACCTACCACAACTCGTCCATGTTCCTGTGATCTTTCTTCTAAATCAAACTGAATTGAATGGACAAAACCTAAAACGTGAAAAATTTGAGCATGTAAACCAACAACAGCACGCTGTTCCATTAAATTGTAGCACTCTCGTTTTAGCACCTCTACCATTTCCAAAGAATTTCTATCAACTTTCATTTTGCCGACAAACATAACTTTTACAATATGAGCGACTGCCCCCATACTTTTTAATACACTCTCTAGAATTTCTACCGCGTCTTCTACATAACCATTTAAAATTATAGAATGAATAAATTCATCTAATACCGCTTGAAACTTTTTAATTAAATGTAAATCACGTAATTCCGGAACATCTTTTCTCAATTGATCTCGGCCTTGAACCCACTTTAAAATTTCTGTCATTTCTTCTTCTTTTAATTCATGATGTTCCATACCATACTTCATTAATAAAATATGATTTTTTAATACAGCTTTTCTTTCTTCAAGATTATCTGCCGTTAATTCATCCACTATTTTCTCTATAGTTTTCATCCTTCTCCCCCTATATAAAAAAAGCCTTTTAACAGTAATTATACTAAAAACTGTTAAAAGGCTTTTTCTATTTTTTCATATAAGGAGCTAATACTCTCAGAATTTCTTCCTTATCCTTCTTTAACTCAAGTGATGTTAACATATCCATCGTTCTCGGCCTAGGTAATTTCACTTGTACCTCACCAACTATTGATGCTGGTCTTTGAGATAAAATAAATACGCGATCCGAAAGCAAGATTGCCTCATCTAAGTCGTGTGTAACCATAACGATTGTTTGCTTCTCTTGGTGCCAAGAGTTTAGAAGCCAGCTATGTACTTCCATTTTTGTAAAAGCATCTAATTTACCAAAAGGCTCATCAAGTAACATAATTGGCTTTTCACATAAATATGTGCGCAGAAAACTAATTCTTTGACGCATACCACCAGACAATTCATCTGGATAATGTTCTGCATATTCATCTAGTTCAAACTGCTTTAATGCTTCCATTCCTTCTGTCAGCCTTTGTTTTTTCGGCTTTCCTTCAATTTCTAACGGAAGAACGATATTTTGCAAAGCTGATCGCCACGGTAGTAATAAATCCTGTTGCGGCATATAACTTACAACATCTTGCTCTTGCATTTGCTTATCGTTATACGTTACACTTCCACTTGTTGGATTCTCAACATTTGCGATCATATTTAATAGTGTGCTCTTCCCGCAACCACTTGGTCCTACAAAGGAAACGAACTCCCCCTCTCGTATAGAAGCACTAATATTTGCTAATACATTCTTTCCATCGAAAGATTTCACAATATCTTTTATTTGTAATCCACTCATTTTTCACTTGGAAGGAACTCATTTGTAAAGGCATCTTTCACATCAATTTTCTTCTTAATAACTTTGTTATCATATAAGAAATTCATGTAATTCGTCCAAACTTCTTCCTTCTGTACTCCCCACGCTTTTGCATCATCTTGATACTTCGTACTTAACCATTTTTGACTTTCTTGTACTAAATCTTTATTTACATCTGGAACAGCTTTAATTAAAATATCAGCAGCTTCTTTCGGCTCTTTAATTGCGAAATTATAACCCTCTGTCGTTGCACTCATAAACTTTTTCACAAAGTCTTTATCTTGCTTCGTATGTTTTTCACTCGTAATCATAACAGGACTATAGAAATCAAGCGCTGGATCTAAGTCTTTCACCATAATCGTATTTAACTCTTTTCCTTGGCGCTTCGCTTCAATTCCATCCCATCCATAATAAATCCATTCAAAATCTGCATCACGACCAATTGATTTAAAGAAATCTGTTTGTCCTAAAATGATTTTTTCAACTTTATTAAAATCAGCTTGGTGCTTATCCATAATTGTCTTTAATGTCGCTTCTTCCGCTGGTCCTCCCCAGCCACCGTAACGTTTCCCTTCAAAATCTTTCGGTGACGTCATATTATCTTTCTTAAGCGATGCAAAAGCTGAAGTGTTATGCTGAATAATCGCCCCTACAGATACAACGGGAATACCTTCCACACGAGCCAACGTTACATTTTCTTGTGCGCTTATGGCGAAGTCAGCTTTTCCTGAAGCTATCATTTGCTCCGCCGTCACATTATCACCAGGCTGAATGATTTCTACATCTAAGCCTTGCTTTTTATAATAATCTTTCGCTTGTGCTACATATAAGCCGGTATGATTCGTATTTGGAAACCAATCTAATACGACTTTTACCTTTTGATCTTTACTTGCACTTTCTTCTTTCTTCGCCGGATTACATCCAGCCACACCTACTGCTAATAAGGCAGCTAGCATAACTTTTAAACCTTTTTTCATTTTCTGCCGTCCTTTCTATATATCCATGGTGCTGTTATTCTTGCCATAAACTCTACGATAAAATACAGACATAATGTCACCATTACAATAATCGCTGCAACACCAAATACTCGGGCTGTTAAAAAGGATTTCGTAGCCCTTGTAAGCATAACTCCTAATCCTTCACTGGCACCGAGCCATTCTCCAATAATCGCTCCCATTACGCTATATGTAACTGCAATTTTTAAACCTGAGAAAAAATATGGAAGCACTGCTGGAAACTTTACTTTCTGGTAAACTTGCCATTTCGTTGCCTTCATCGTTTGCAACAACTTCAACATATTTTTATCTACCGTTTGAAAACCTTCTAAAATGCTAAGCGCAATCGGGAAGAAACAAACGAGTATGACTACCATTACTTTCGGTAGCATTCCATATCCAAACCAAATAATAAATAACGGTGCAAGTACAACGATTGGAATCGTTTGCGAAATAACAAGCAACGGATTTATTAAAATACGAAATAAAGGGATAACGTCCATAAGAATTGCAATGCTTGTCCCAATTAAAATCGCAAAGAACAGTCCAATTATAACCTCTTGCAGCGTTTGCATCGTATTCGGTAATAGTAAATCTTTCATTCCAATTAATTCTTGAACAATGGCAGAAGGCTTCGGTAAAATCCACGGTTCGATTTTAAATAATGAAACAGATCCTTCCCATATCGCAATGAGAAGGATAAGCCAAATTGTTGTAATTATTTTAGATTGCTTCTGGTTTTGCATATTCATCACGGTACTTCCAAACTTTTTCATCTATCGTTACACCAGTGCTTGGACGATAGTGGATTTTAATAGAAGTAATCACTTCTTCAGCTCCAGCATCCACACAAGCTTGTTGCGCACATTTAACGACATCAAGAAGTACATCTAATTCTCCTTCCAGCGTTGTTTCCATTGCCCCTACTTCATAACGAACTCCCGATTGTTGCACAACTTCAATTGCCTTATCAACAACAGAATATACATCTTTTGTTTTCGCTTGTGGTACTACTGAAAATGACATTGTAACTTGTTGTGACATAGTAAAATCCCCCTTATGAAATTAAATTTTAAAACAAGAAAAGGCTTTCCTACTACGTAGGAAAGCCTTGTATGCAAGTTATTATAGAATAACATATGCTACATCACTTTAAGTAACTCCCTACGCTGGCATTATCCAGATCAGGTTGAGGGTCGATGTTTGCTTACATCCTCTCAGCCAATTGGCTCCCCGGTCCTTAATTCGTTTTCATTGTAGCATGATTTATTTTATTGAACAAACAAAAGCATGTATAATCATTTCATTTAACTTTTGAACTCCCCAATTAACTCTTGTAACTCCTGTGAAAGCCAGCTTAAAGAACTGGCTAATTCAGCAATATCTTGTACAGACATTTCCTGTTCTTTCATACTTTCTTCAACATTACTACTACTATTTGTATACATATTTGCGATAAGTGATAGTTCATTTACAACACGAACAATATTTTGGCTATTTTGCAATATATCACTTGAATTGCTAGAAACAACTCTAACTTGATTTGTAACAGATTGTGCTGATTTTGAAATTTCCTCAAAGAAAGCACCATTACTTTCAACAAGTTTCATCCCAGATTCTACTTCTTTTGAAGCTTTTCGCATTGAAACAACAACTTCTTCCGTACCAGCTTGTGTTTCCCCTATTAAATTTGCTATATCTTTTGCTGATGCTTCCGTCTGCTCTGCTAATTTACGCAATTCATCAGCAACAACGGCAAATCCCTCTCCAGTTTCCTCAGCACGTGAAGCTTCAATAGTAGCGTGTAAAGCTAGCGAATTCGTTTGATTTGAAATACTTGTAATTACAGTTACAATATCACTAATTTCTTTTGATCTTACTTCCAAAGAATAAATGATAGAAGATAAATCTTGTACTGCATTTTGTATTATATTCATTTGATTAATTGCCTGTTTAGTAACACCGTTTCCTTTAACTGACTGATGCTCTATACCTTCAGACACTTTCTCCATTTGTTTTGCCGCATTCGTTATCTCTTCCATCTTATCTTCCACTTCATATACAATACCTAAATACTGTGGTACTGAAGTTTCTTGTAACTGAGCGCCAGCTCTTAACTCAACCATAGAACTTACGATTTCTTGAACTGCCATACTATTCTCTTTCGTACTCACTGACAATTCTTGTGAAGATGAGGAAACCTGTTCTGCTGTCTGCTTCACTTTATCTATAATTCCTTTAAACTTCTCGATGGTATTATTAAAATAAGAATTAATAATACCAATATCATCTGATCTTTCCTCTAATTTAATATTTAAATCACCTTCACCAACTCTGCGCAATCCTTCACGTAAATCTCGCAATGGAGCAAGTGCATTACGTACAATTAAGAATTGAATAACAGTTGCAATTAAAACAGAAATACAAATAAACATTAAACCTTGTATAATGAACTTTTCCTTTGTACTAGGAACAATAGAGGCATCTACATCGGCTGCAACAATTGCCACAATATTTCCTTCTCCATCTGTAATTGGCTCTAATATCGTTACCCATGTTCCTAATAGATCTTCATATACTACTGTCATGTTTGCTTTTTTCGTGCTCATTACCTTATCGTATGCTTCCATCCAAAGATCTGGTTGTTTATAATATTCTCCCGGCCTTACTTCAACAACATTTGCTAAGTCTGTAGACAAGTCGACGATTAGTAACTCACCTTTTTCATTTTTTTTTGCTCCAACAATATACGTTTGTCCAACACTATTCAATTCTTCCGTTGCTTCATCTAATTTCTCTGTTAACTTCTCTCTCTTTTCTCTTTGTGCCAATGGGTCTTTTGTAACATCTCTCACTATTTCTTCGTCTAATTTATGTAATACCGTATCTCCTGTTTCAAAAGAATGCCTTTCAAATATAGACATCATGCTATTTTGAAACATGTTAAAACTTAACGCTCCCATAGTACCAACAAGCGTCAAAATAACTAACACAGTTAACAATACATTCTTTTGAAGAAATGATAGCTTGTGCCAATATTTTTTCATCAACATCACCTTTCTTAATTAACTTAATATAAAGGAAAACTATTAAAATAAAAACCTTATCAACAACTGATAAGGTTTCTCATTTGTTTGCAAATAAAAAAAGACCAATGAAAAAGCATTGGTCAAGACCAACCCTATCCGTCCGGTAACTGGCTAGCGTAGCCTTTCGGCCTTAGCTCCTGTAGTTTTGCGTCCTAATGTTTCCATCAGTTTGCCTTTCTCGCTGAACGAGTTGAACGATATGGGAGTTCTATGAGAATTACATTATTCTCTATCAAAGATTACAACATAAAAATTAAAATGTCCACCTATTTAGAGATACAAATGTAAAATTTGGATGTATTATTTTTTCGAAATAATTTAACAAAGTACGTGAATGTTACATTTCTTGTGTTATATAATAAAAAATGTATATAACACAAGGATTGTTTTGAGTATTTATTTTAATTTTCTTTTAAATTAAATTATTCGAATATATCTTAACTAATGAATTTCGGAGGTAGTTTATCATGTTTTGGCTACAATTTCTTACGTTACTACTCTGCATTTTTATTGGCGCACGTCTAGGCGGAGTTGGTCTAGGAGTAATGGGTGGCGTTGGTATGGCAATACTTGTTTTCGTCTTCCACTTACAACCTACAGCTCCTCCTATTGATGTCATGCTTATGATTTTAGCAGTAATTACAGCTGCTGGTGCACTCCAAGCCGCTGGAGGAATGGACTACCTTGTTCATCTGGCCGAGAAAGCATTACGAAAAAATCCAAAACGCATTACATTCTTTGCTCCAATTGTTACTTATTTATTTACACTTTGTGCAGGAACTGGTCACGTTGCTTATTCTGTACTTCCTGTTATCGCAGAAGTCTCTCGCGAATCTGGAATTAGACCAGAACGACCAATGTCAATTGCCGTAATTGCTTCCCAACAAGCAATTACAGCTAGTCCTATATCAGCTGCAACAGTTGCACTTTTAGCAATGTTAGCTGACTATAAAATCACCTTATTAGATATTTTAAAAGTAAGTATCCCTTCTACTTTCATCGCTTGTATGATAGCTGCATTTGTTGCTAGCAAAATGGGGAAAGAATTAAATGAAGACCCTGAATACTTAAAACGATTAAAAGAAGGAATGATTCCTAAGATTGAAGAGAAAAAAGAATTTGTTGGTGTAAAAGGCGCTAAATTATCAGTTATCCTTTTCTTAGTAGGAACTTTCCTTGTCGTACTTCTCGGTTCATTTGAAGCACTTCGTCCAGGATGGATAGTTGATGGGAAGTTAGCCCGTCTTTCCATGCCAAACACAATTGAAATGGTTATGTTAACGATCGCAGCTCTTATTATTATTTTCTGTAAACCAAATGTAGAAAGCATCGTGTCTGGTAACGTCTTTAAAGCGGGGGCAACAGCAGTTGTTGCTATTTTCGGTATCGCTTGGATGGGAGATACTTTCTTTAACGGAAACTTAAATATGATTCAAGGATCAATTCAGCATCTAGTAACAAGTGCGCCATGGCTATTTGCCATCGCATTATTCATTCTATCTATTTTACTATATAGCCAAGCAGCGACAGTACGCGCTTTAATGCCTCTTGGATTATCACTCGGTATTCCACCAGCACTCCTGATCGCGATGTTCCCTGCAGTAAATGGATACTTCTTCATTCCAAACTATGGAACAATCGTTGCTGCCATTAACTTTGATCGTACTGGTACAACTGGCATTGGTAAATATGTTTTAAATCATAGCTTTATGATTCCAGGCCTAATCGCAACATTCACTTCTATCGGAATTGGAATGCTCTTAATTTCAATTATGTTTTAAAGAAAAGCACAACCCTTAATCTTAAAGGGGTTGTGTTTTTTTAATCAAACGTTTGTTTAAATATTTTTAATCGTCCATTCTGTTCTTTACTATTTTTGTGAAGTTCCCTTTTCCTACAAACTCCTACTTACTTCCTCTACTAATTTCTTCGTACTTTCATAGGCAGATTCCGCTAAACTAATCGCAGAAATAACTGAAACACCATCCGCACCTGCTTCTATAACCGAAGCTGTATTTTCAATTGAAATGCCACCAATCCCAACAATCGGTATTGTAATTCCTTGCTCTCTAAAATGAGCTAAACCTTTCGTTCCTTGCACCGCTTTCGTATCCTTTTTCGTACTCGTCGGAAAAATTGGGCCAACTCCTAAATAATTAGCTCCGTTTTCAATTGCCCAGCGTGCTTCTTCAATTGTATGGGTAGATACACCAACAATTTTATCCCCCATTTTTTCACGAACAGAGGTAATTCCTTCATCATCTTGCCCAACATGCACGCCATCTGCATCTAACTCGAGGGCTAGTTCCACATCATCATTTACGATGAATGGTACACCGTATTCCTTACAAATTGCTTGTAATTCTTTTGCGAAACAAATACGTTCTTCTCCCGTTAAAGCCCCTTCTCCCTTTTCACGAAATTGAAAAATTGTTATACCGCCTTCAAGTGCCTCTCTCAATACTTGCAGTGGATCCTTCGTACAATTGTTACTTCCCATAATAAAATATACTGATAAT
This sequence comes from Bacillus sp. TE9106W, assembly GCF_054062215.1. Taxonomy (NCBI): domain Bacteria; kingdom Bacillati; phylum Bacillota; class Bacilli; order Caryophanales; family Bacillaceae; genus Bacillus; species Bacillus sp. TE9106W. Next base: position 100,004 of record NZ_JBSSFA010000009.1, on the reverse strand, counting down.
AACTTAGACATTTCTGCCTTTGAAATACGTGACATTTATTTTCCCTCCTTACTATATAACCTCAATCTTCCCATACTTTTCTATATCACTCGAAGTCGTATTGGCTAACTGATTTAAAAATTCAATTTGGAAACTACCAGGTCCTTTTTCTACTGTCTTAGCAGCTGCTAGTTCCGCGGCTACACCATAAAACGTTAATGCCGCTACTGCAGCCTTTACATAATCCTTTTCTACCGCTACAAATGCTCCTATTACAGAAGTTAGTAAACAACCAGTTCCCGTAACTGTCGTTAAAATAGAGTGACCATTTCGAATAACAATAGTTCGCTCTCCATCTGTAACAACATCTTCTTTTCCAGTAATCACCGCAACTGTATTTAGTTCATCTGCTGCCTGCTTTGCAATACTTACGACATTACCATTTCCAGCACCAGCGTCTACCCCTTTAATTTCCCATTTTTCATTAATAACGTTCGCTATTTCAGCTGCATTTCCGCGAATAATTGCTAATTCGATTTCAGCCGGAATATGTCTCGCAACTTCTGTTCGATACAAAGTTGCCCCTGCGCCAACCGGATCAAACAGTACCGGTACATCATTCGTATTAGCCGACTTACCAGCAAGTAACATCGCTTCTACCTCATCAGGACGAAGTGTCCCCATATTTAATACTAACGCTCCAGCAATGCTAGCCATTTCTGCTACTTCTTCTTTTGCATACGCCATTACAGGCGATGCCCCTAATGCTAATAAACCGTTAGCTGTAAAATTTGTTACAACAACATTTGTAATATTATGAACGAGCGGATTAGATTCTCTCACCAAATCCACTACTTTGCTAATTTCTTTCATATTCATCCTTCTCATCTCCTAACTATAGTGATGGGAGATACACAAAAAGGCACTTTGCGCGTACGCAAAGTGCCTGAACATGTGCTTTTACACTCTCCCTACGCTGGCATTATCCAACAGGTTCAAATGGTCAATGACGGAATAGTCATACTCTCAGTTTGCATCCACAAACTCCCATGTGCTTATTATTCATCTACTTCAAAGTCTACTCTTATTCTATTAAAATAACAAGTTCTTTACTTTTCTATTTAATATGGAAGCAACCTATATAACAATAAGCATAATAAAATGAAACTTTAATCAGTGGGGACTTTGTTCATTCCACTAAAAACCGTTCAAATATGGAGCGAAACTGAATCTCGAGAAGATGTATGCTATAGTTAACGTATGGAATTTTGAAAGGATGTTTTTAATATGGCAAAAAGCGTTGTAATCGCTGAAAAACCTTCCGTTGCACGAGATATTGCGCGTGTACTGAAGTGCGACAAAAAAGGAAACGGCTACCTTGAAGGTAGTAAATATATTGTAACTTGGGCTTTAGGTCATCTTGTTACATTAGCTGATCCAGAAAGCTATGATGTGAAATATAAAAAGTGGAATTTAGAAGATTTACCGATGCTACCTGAGCGTTTGAAATTAACTGTTATTAAACAAACAGGGAAACAATTTAATGCTGTAAAAAGTCAGCTTCTTAGAAAAGATGTAAATGAAATCATTGTAGCAACAGATGCTGGACGTGAAGGAGAATTGGTTGCTCGTTGGATTATTGATAAGGTTCGAATTAACAAACCAATCAAACGTCTATGGATTTCATCTGTTACTGATAAAGCAATTAAAGATGGTTTCGCAAATTTAAAACCAGGTAAAGCATATGACAATTTATACGCTTCAGCTGTCGCACGTTCAGAAGCTGACTGGTATATCGGTCTTAACGCGACTCGAGCTTTAACGACTCGCTTTAATGCCCAGCTTAACTGTGGCCGTGTGCAAACACCTACTGTTGCTATGATCGCTAATCGTGAAGATGAAATAAAGAACTTCAAAGCTCAAACTTACTACGGCATTGAAGCTCAAACAACAAATCAATTAAAACTAACGTGGCAAGATGCAAATGGCAATAGCCGCAGTTTTAATAAAGAAAAAATTGATGGTATTGTAAAAGGTTTAGATAAACATAATGCTACTGTTTTAGAAATTGATAAAAAACAGAAGAAGTCATTCTCTCCTGGTCTTTACGATTTAACTGAATTGCAACGTGATGCAAATAAAAAGTTCGGTTACTCTGCAAAAGAAACATTAAACATTATGCAGAAATTGTATGAGCAACATAAAGTGTTAACGTACCCTCGTACAGATTCACGCTATATCTCATCTGATATCGTTGGAACACTTCCAGAACGTCTAAAGGCGTGCGGAGTTGGAGAGTACCGTCCTTTAGCACATAAAGTATTACAAAAGCCTATTAAGGCTAATAAATCATTTGTTGATGATAGTAAGGTAAGCGATCATCACGCAATTATTCCGACAGAAGGATACGTTAACTTCTCCACCTTCACAGATAAAGAACGTAAAATTTATGATTTAGTTGTAAAACGTTTCTTAGCTGTTTTATCCCCAGCATTCGAATACGAGCAACTAACGTTACGTACAAAAGTTGGCAATGAAACGTTCATTGCACGCGGAAAAACAATTTTACATGCCGGCTGGAAAGAAGTATATGAAAACCGCTTTGAAGATGATGATGTAATGGATGACGTAAAAGAGCAACTTTTACCTCGCATCGAAAAAGGCGATACATTAACTGTAAAGTTAATTATGCAAACATCAGGTCAAACGAAAGCACCTGCACGTTTTAACGAGGCCACTTTACTTTCAGCAATGGAGAATCCTACAAAATATATGGATACGCAAAATAAACAACTTGCTGATACATTAAAATCAACTGGTGGATTAGGTACTGTAGCAACGCGTGCTGATATTATCGACAAGCTATTCAATTCATTCTTAATTGAAAAACGTGGTAAAGATATTCACATTACTTCAAAAGGCCGTCAGTTACTTGATTTAGTACCAGAAGAATTAAAATCACCTACACTAACTGGTGAATGGGAACAAAAGCTAGAGGCTATCGCAAAAGGTAAACTGAAAAAAGAAGTGTTCATTTCAGAAATGAAGAACTATACGAAAGAAATTGTATCTGAAATTAAATCGAGTGATAAAAAATATAAGCATGACAACATTTCAACGAAGTCTTGTCCAGACTGCGGTAAACCAATGCTAGAGGTAAACGGCAAAAAAGGAAAGATGCTCGTTTGCCAAGACCGTGAATGTGGTCATCGTAAAAATGTATCTCGTACAACAAACGCTCGTTGCCCTCAGTGTAAGAAGAAGTTAGAATTACGTGGTGAAGGTGCAGGACAAATCTTTGCATGTAAATGTGGCTATCGCGAAAAATTATCCACATTCCAAGAAAGACGTAAAAAAGAATCTGGAAACAAAGCTGATAAACGTGACGTTCAAAAATATATGAAACAACAGAAAAAAGAAGAAGAACCATTAAATAACCCATTTGCAGAAGCATTAAAGAAATTAAAATTTGATTAAACATAAAAGGTTCCTACCTCTATCGGTAGGAACCTTTTATGTTAGTGAATGATTTTACTTCCTTTTGCATTCTCAACAAATTTTTCACTTGATTTGTTAATTGGTGTTTTCAGTAATAACGCAGCAACAATCATAACTACTACGAAAGCACTTAACACAAGTAAATCTCGCGTTACAATATCCCATAGCATTCCGCCTACTGTTTCACGAATTGCACTAATTGCGTATGTGAACGGTAAGAACGGATAAATCGCTTGGAAGAACGCCGGTGTCATTTGAATTGGGAATGTTCCGCCCGATCCTGCTACTTGCAGTACAAGTAAAATGATCGCCATCGATTTCCCTACGTTTCCGAAAATAGAAACGAGTGAGTACACGATACAAACAAATACTCCACCTATAAATAAACTGAATAATACAAACCAGAACTTATCGACTACGTACGTACCGAGTAAGAATATATCTCCCATCGATACGATAAACGCCTGTGAAAGACCTATCGTTAAGAATGTTAATAAACGTCCGAAGTAAATTTCATGGCTCTTATAATTCGCGCCCTCTTCATGTACTTCTACTGTTAATAACGAAACCATTAATAATGCGCCTACCCATAATGCAAGCACTGTATAGAATGGTGACATTGCTGAACCGTAGTTCGGCATTGCAAATAATTTATTCTCTTTTAAATTTACTGGATTTGCAAAGTAATCACTTTGCTTCTCAACATCGTTTTTCAACAAACGGATGATGTCTTTTAAATCCTCTTCAGATTCAAAATCACGAATTTTATCTGCTAATTCTTTAATCTTTTTCTCAGTAGCTGGCATTTCAGCTTTAATATCTGCTAATTTCTTTCTACCGTCTACTAAGCCTTTTGATGAATCTTCTAGTAATTTTTTAACATCTGGAAGCTTTTTGTCTGCATCATTTAAAATTTGAGTTGTATTTTTCGACATCTCTTTTGTACGAGCAATTGCTGTATTGAAGTTAGGTACAATTTCTGAATCATACGTCGATAATACATCTGTTAATTGAGCTGATCCGCCCTTCGCAGCGTTGTTAATACTTTCAATTACATCTTTTGTAGGTTTCTGTCCATTGTTAAGAAGTGTAATCCCCTTATTCGTTGCATCTACACCTTTTTGCAGACTACTTTTCGCTTTATTTAATTTTGCAATTCCATTATTAAGATTTTTATCACTATTTACATCTGCTAAAACCTTATTTGTACTTTCTAGAACTGGAATCATATCATCAATTAAACCGATTCCAGATTGAAATTGACCATTTAAACTATTTAAAGCTACTTTCGTTGAATCTAAATCGTTAATACCTCTATTTTTTACATCTTCTTTCGCCTTTTGTAAATCTGCTTTTGCACCTTCAATACCATTTTTTACTTTATCGTAATCTGCTTTTGCATTATCATATGCTGCATTTGCATCAACTTTAGCTTGATCGACTGTGCTAACTGCTTTTTTATAATCTGCTACAAACGTTTCATTATAATCTTTTTCAGCTTGATCAATTAATCCATTTGCTGCATCTAATTTTTGATTCGCTACATCTGTTACATCTTTCTTTACTTCTTGTCCTGTGCCAATAACATTTACAATATCTTTAATGCCGTTGTTTGCATTTTCCATACCGCTTTTCAGCTTAGTTAAGCGATCCACTCGCCCTTGGAAAAAGCTTTGACCAAAATCAGTCGTCGCCGATTTTTGAAGTTCAGTAAATACATTAATAAGATACGAAATACCTTCTGTACGAGCTTGTAATTGATCTGATACCGCATTTAAATCTTTCTTTGCTTGTTCTGGATCAAATTGCCCATTTTGCAATCCATTTACAACACTTTTTCCATAAGCTGTTCCTGCACGTGATGAACTTAAAACATTATTTACTGTTTGATTAATACTTTGTGCTATATTTTTATATCCATCACTATTCAACTTAGAAAGATCTGGTTTCGCCGGGAATTCTGGTAATCCATTCATTCCAGACAAATCAGGGATGTTTAAATCCACTCCTGGATTCATTAAAAAGTCAGTAAATGCAGCAGCTCTATCCATAACGCCTTGTGCTACTACTAAATCATTTCTTATCTTCCCTGGAGCATTTTTTAATGTTTGATCTTGTCTTGCAAAGAATTTATCTAAATTCGCCAATGCTTCCTGCCCATCATTTATTACACTCTCTACAACAGGTAAATCTTTCTGCGCCACTTTCACAATATCCTCTGCTCGAGTCGCATCATCTAACGCCTTATCCATCAGTGTATTCATTTCTGGGAACTGCGCTTCTAACTTAAATACAAGATCTTTTACTTTCTCAATACTTGGTAAGTTTGTTTCTAAATCGATTCCAAGGTCATTGAAGATTTTAAAAATCTCACCGTTCGCTGTTTTAACAAAGTTTTTACTAATTTCTTCTGTAATACCTGATGCACCTTTTGCTGTAATTTTCGGTGCAATCGCGTTTACCTTTTCATTTACATAGTAATCAAGTTCTGGTTTCTGTGGATTTTCATCCAGAACAGTTGCAATCTTTTCAGAGAAGTCTTTTGGGATTGTAATGCTTGCATAGTAATCCCCACGTTCAACTCCGTAAATTGCTTGTTTTTCATCTACAAATTTCCAGCCAAGATTTTTGTTTTTCTTAAGGGAATCTACAATCTCGTCCCCGATATTAATATCTTTCCCTCTTAAATTAGAGCCTGCATCTTGGTTAGAAACTGCAATGGGAACCTCTTTTGTATTTCCATACGGATCCCAAGAAGCTTTAATGTTAAACCATGCATATAACGATGGTAAAATCATTAACCCTACAACAATAACAATTGCAGCCCAATGTTTGGCTACATTCCGTAAATCTGTCTTATAAATACGCCAAATTTGTTTCATAGAAGTTATCACCTAATTATATATTTTTCCTTCTTTAGAAAATGATACATACATTTTGCAATTATATCACTTTCTACATCGTGGATTAACCGAAAACGAACTATTTTTTCCTATTACCTTTGACTTATTACATTATATAACGAAGTAAGTTAAAGTATGAATACAAAATGACCAAATCGGTTTTACATTCAATAATAACAAATATATAGGAAATGTCATAAAAAATACAAGTATTTTCTCTTGGAAATACTTGTATTCCTCAAAAAAATCCTCACAGCTTTTCATCATCTGTGAGGATTTCTTCTATTATATATCTACTTGTACTTCTACACCGAAATGATCTGAAATTACTTTTCGGTTTGTACCATTAAAAACGACTTTTGAAGAACGAATTTTTTCACTTCGGTTACACAATATTAGATCGATTCGTAAATTATGTTTATTTTCATCCCAACCAGCAATCTCACCTTGGACAGTTGTTCCTTCATCCTTCTCTATTGCTAATTCATATGTGTCGTACAAACCTTCTTGCATCATATATTCATAACCCTCTCCTTGCAAACGAGCGTTATTATTAAAATCACCCATTAAGAAGGAAAGTTCATTGCTATCTACACGCTCCATCAAACGATTCACTTGATCTTTAAATGATTCTTCTTCATCATTCCACCAACCGAGGTGGCAAGAGTAAAACGTGATGTTCTTACCATTATAAGCAATTGTTGCACTTACAATTTTGCGTGTTTTCCAATACGTTGTATCCTTATTTTCTGAAATAAAGAACGCATCTTCTTTTACAACATTATGCTTCGTTATAATCGCTAATCCTTCTTCATACACATCATAACCAATATGAGAGAAATCCCAAGTAATATTGTAATCTTTTACATGTAACGCTTTTAACTCTTCTAATAGTAAAAGTCCAAAATTATCTTCTTTCTTGTTACCGCATACATTTTTAGCCCCTATCGACTGACTTACTTCTTGCAATGCGATGACATCGTACTCTTCTTCTTGAATGACTTTAGCAAGATATTTTATCTTTTCTATTTGATTTTCTTCTTGCCAAGAGTGACAGTTTAAAGTTAGCAATTTCATATTATTACGCACCTAACATATCTTGAATGTCTGACTTTAATACGTCAGCTTTCGGACCATATACTGCTTGTACACCTTTATCTTTTACGATAAGTCCTAAAGCACCATTTTGTTTCCACTGTGCTTCTGGTGCAACAACATCTAAATCTTTTACTGTTACACGTAAACGTGTCATACAAGCATCTACGTCAGCAATATTTTCTTTTCCACCTAATAAATCAATAACCTTTGTTGCTAAAGAACCATCTTGTACATTTCCTGTTCCTTCTGATGACTCATCTTCGTTATCAATATAGTTACCTGCACGTCCTGGTGTTGGTAAGTTGAACTTTTTAATTAAGAAATTGAATAATGTAAAGTTCAGACCGAAGAATACTAATGAAACGATAACGAAATTGATTAAATCTCTAGTTAGTCCTGCATTCACCATCATCGGTGTACGAGTAATTAACTCAATAAATCCAAATGCGTGAACACGCAAGTTAATTAAATCTGCTAATGCGAATGCAAGTCCTGTTGTAATTGCATATACAACATATAATACTGGAGCAATAAACATGAACATGAATTCAATTGGTTCTGTTACACCTGTTAAGAATACTGCTAATGCTGCTGATAAGAACATTGGTTTATATTTTGCACGTTTTTCTTTATCAACATTACGGAACATCGCGAAAGCAATACCCATTAATGCTGCTGTTGAACCGATAACTTGTCCAGCTTTGAAACGAGCTGGTACAACATTATTTAATAGATCGTTATATGCTTTTGTATCTCCATTTGCTAATAAGTTATTTAAATCTGTAATCCATGCCAGCCATAAAGGATCTTGTCCTGCTACAACTTGTCCAATTTTCGAGCCAGTTAACATCGTATATGTTCCACCTAGCTCTGTATAGTTCATCGGAATCGTTAACATATGGTGTAAACCGAATGGTAATAGTAAACGCTCTAACGTTCCATATACAAATGGTGCAACAACTGGTGCACTATCTTTTGAAGCTGCAATCCAGCGACCAAATTCATTTAATCCGCTTTGGATGAATGGCCATAAAAGTGATAATACAATTGCAGTTACTGTAGACCAAACAATTACAACGAATGGTACGAATCGTTTTCCGTTAAAGAATGCTAATGCCTGTGGCAGTTTGTTATAGTTATAATATTTGTTATATAAAGTAGCTCCTAAGAAACCTGTGATGATCCCTACGAAAACTCCCATGTTTAATGCTGGTGCACCAAGTACAGAAGTAAAGTAATCTTTTACAATTAAATCTCCTGCTAATACTGAAGAAACTTTCGCTTTTGAATCCGCTAACATTTCAGCGTTTACGCCAAATATAGCTCCTGTAATTCTATTCGTTAAGACGAATGCTAATAGCGCTGCAAATGCACCACCTGCGCGATCTTTCGCCCAAGATCCCCCAATTGCTACTGCGAATAAGATGTGTAGATTTGTAATAATTGCCCAACCGATGTCTTCCATTACGCGAGCGATTGTATGAACTGCGTTAATATCCCCAGCAGACATTCCAATTAACTTACCGATAGAAATCATTAAACCAGCTGCTGGCATTACAGCTACAACAACTAATAATGCTTTTCCGAACTTTTGCCAAAAATCAAAAGACGTAATTTTCATCTGTTCTTCCTCCCCTTTATTTATAACAACATAATGATTTAAATTATAATTTCTGTTTCTATAATGAAAACGATTCCTTATGTTACTTTATTTTTATCTTTACGCAACCGTTTTCATAAATCTATTTTAATAAAAGCGTTTTCACTTTGCAATAGAAATTTATTTTTTTTCATAAAAAAAGATGCTCTAAGAGCATCCTTTTTTATTATGAAATGCGATAAACCCTTGTTTCATAAGGCTTTAACGTGATTGTAGTTAATTTTTCATGTTCCGCAACTTCATAGTTATTTAAAAGCAAACGTTTGCGTTCTAATGCAAATAAATCCTCATTATACACAGCTTCCTCTTTTGAAATATTGCTAATTACGACGATTTTTTCATCGTTTAATGTACGAGTATATGCATAAATTTGTGGATCATCTTCTAAAAGTAAATCGTACGTACCATAATTCAGTACATCATGCTCTTTTTTCAGGGCAATCATTTTCTTATAGAAATTGAAAATAGAGTTCTCTTCATTCTTTTGCTTTTCAACATTGATTTCTTTGTAGTTTGGATTCATACCAAACCAAGGCGTACCTGTTGTGAAACCAGCGTTCGTCTCATCGTTCCAATGCATAGGTGTACGTGAATTATCGCGGCAAGAAGCCCATATAATTTCCATCATATCTTGATGGGATATGCCCTCTGCAATTTTCTCGCGATATAAATTTTTGATTGCTACATCATCGTAATCTTCAATGTTTGGGAATTGAACATTTGTCATCCCAATTTCTTGTCCTTGATAAATAAACGGTGTACCGTGCATAAAGAAATACATTGCTCCTAAAGCTGTCGCACTTTCACGCCAATATTGTTTATCATCTCCCCAAGTTGAAACGATACGCGGCTTATCGTGATTCTCAATATATAAAGCATTCCATCCTTTATTTTCTAACCCTTTTTGCCATTTCGTTAATACCTTTTTCAGCCCTACAACATCAAGATCTTTCTTCTTTTCTGCATCCCATAAACTTAAATGTTCGAATTGGAATACCATATTGAACTTACCTTGCTCTTCTCCAACCCAAAGCTCAGCATCTTCAATCTTAACGCCATTCGCTTCACCAACAGTCATAATATCGTACTTAGAAAACGTATTTTCTTTTAATTCTTCTAATAAAGGTTGAATACCATCCACATTCATATGTTTATCAAAAGATGGAACATACTTTAGTCCTTTTGGATTTGGCATATCTTTAAAGCCATCTTCTTTTTTAATATGGCTGATTGCATCTACTCGGAAACCATCAATTCCTTTATCAAGCCACCAATTAACTGTATCGTATAGCACTTCTCGAACTTCTTTATTCTCCCAGTTTAAATCTGGTTGTTTACGCGAGAATAAGTGTAAATAATATTGTCCTGTTACTTCATCATACTCCCATGCCGAACCATTAAAAATACTTTCCCAGTTGTTTGGTTCTGCACCATCTTTACCATCATGCCAAATATACCAATCACGCTTCGGATTGTCTTTAGATGAACGAGACTCAATAAACCATGGATGTTCATCACTTGTATGATTAATAACTAAATCAATAATAAGCTTCATATCACGTTTATGAACTTCATCTAGTAAAGCATCAAAGTCTTCCATCGTCCCAAACTCATCCATAATATCTTGATAATCACTAATGTCATAACCATTATCATCATTAGGTGACTTATACATTGGACAAATCCAAATTACATCTATTCCTAAATCTTTTAAATAATCCAGTTTCGCAATAATACCTTGTAAATCTCCAATACCATCACCATTTGAATCCATAAAGCTACGTGGATAAATTTGATAAGCAACCGCTTCTTTCCACCATGTCTTATTCATAGTCATTCTCTCCTTTTGCATCCCATCGGAAATTTTATGCAAACGTTTTCGTAACACTATCATAACAAAATATGAATAGTTTGCAACTGTTTTCATTGAACTCTATGTAGTTTCTTTATTCTTATGCTTTATTTATTTCTCACAAAGGCAAATCTCATTCTCCTCATCTCCTTGTCCACGCTTATTACAAACCTTGTTCATATAAAAAAGGAAGAACAAAATACTGTTCTTCCTTTTCACATTGAAAATCGTTCAATTGTTTGTTTCAAGTCCGCTGCTTGCTTCTCTAAATCCTTTAACAATTGATCAATTACTACCATATTTTTAGACTGTTGCACCGTCACACATGCTACTTCTTGCGAACCTGCTGATGTTTCCTCAGCAATTGCTGCTACGGCCTTCGTCTGTGCCCCTGTTTGATGAATGTGACTCACTTGTTCGTTCATATAGCTACTAATTTGCTTCGTTGCATCGGCTACTTCCATAACACTTGATGACATTTCTTTTAAAATTAATTCCGTAGCTTCCCCACGTTTCGCCTCTTCTTTAGCTATTTTCACTTGTTCTGTCATTTTCATTGCAACTTGTTGTACTTCCTCTTGCATATTTCGTAATAACTGCGATATGTTTCTTGCAGAATGATCACTTTCATCAGCAAGTTTCCGCACTTCTTCCGCAACAACCGCAAAGCCTCTTCCATGCTCTCCTGCACGAGCAGCCTCAATAGAAGCATTTAGTGCTAATAAATTCGTTTGGCTAGCAATCTCACTCACTACAGATACAATGTGTTCTACTTGTTTCATTCTTTCCTCTAACTTCTGTACATTTTGCATTGAATCTTCATTTTCTTTCGCCAATGTTTGAATACCTTGAATTAAAGACGTAAAGACACGAGTACTATGCCCTAAAGCTTGAACCATTTCTGAAGACAACTCATCAGACTGTTTCGCTTTCTCTTCTACTTCACTTGCAATAGAAGTTGTTGTATCAACAGCGGAAACAATCGCTTGAATTGATGCCGCTGATTGCTCAGCGCCTGAAGAAATTTCTGCAAGTGTCTCAGAAACACCTTGTGCTTGTTTCGTTGCTTCGCCAGTTTGTTTTCTAATTTGCTGTACTTGATTGTTTGTATACGAAAATGTTGTATCAATATTTTTTACCATGCCCCTTAAGTTCCCAAGCATCATATTAAATGCAACACTTAAAGATTTAATTTCATCATCAGTCTTCGGTAACGGAACATCTTCACGAATGTCTCCTTCAGCCGCTTTTCTCGCCGCCTCTTCTAACTTTCGAAGCGGTTTAATTAAAAATACGGCTGCTCCATATGCTAAAATTCCAGACCATACTACTCCTAATAGCATAACGATAATATTATATGCAGTTTGACTTACATAACTTTGAAAATAATCATATATCACATAAATAAAAAATATACTTGTTGAATATGTAATTAAAGCTAAAACTGTAGTGAATAGCATAAGTTGTGTACGTAAGCCAAAGGAAAATGCCTTCCTTTCTTTTTCCATTTCTTTTTCCATCTCTTCTTTCCCCCTTTTTATAAGTAATATAAGTACTACCTATATATTATTATCCATATTTTCATTATAGAAGGATATAGGGATTTTAAAAAATTATTATTTCCTTGAATATCAAATTAACAAAAAAAATAAAGGATTCTGACAATTCGTGACTAATAACAGAAATAAGGGGCAACATTTGTAAAATATATTTTTGACTGGGGGTTTTGTATGATTCAGGTTCGAAATCTAGTAAAATCATTCGGCTCACTTGATGTTTTAAAGGGAATTGATTTAGAAGTAAAAGAAAAAGAAGTTGTTGTTTTAATTGGTGCCAGTGGTTCCGGTAAAAGTACATTACTTCGCTGTCTTAACTTTTTAGAAATGTACGATGAAGGTGAAATTCACTTACAAGGTGAACGAATTGATCCAAAGCATTCAAATTTAAATAAAGTCCGCGAAAATGTCGGTATGGTGTTTCAGCACTTTAACCTCTTTCCCCATATGACCTCACTAGAAAACATCATAGAAGCACCTATTCATGTAAAAAAATTAGAAACAGCAAATGCAAAGGAAATTGGAAATCAACTTTTGCAAAAAGTCGGCCTACAAGATAAAGCAGATGTAACTCCCCACCTCCTTTCAGGTGGTCAAAAACAGCGCATTGCCATAGCAAGAGCTCTTGCTATGAATCCTAAAATTATGCTATTTGATGAACCTACCTCAGCCTTAGACCCTGAACTTGTTGGAGAAGTGTTGCAAGTTATGAAAGAACTTGCTGAAGAAGGAATGACCATGGTTATCGTTACTCATGAAATGAATTTCGCAAGAGACGTAGCCGATCGCGTCATTTTTATGGATGATGGAAAGATTGTAGAAGACGCTCCGCCAGCGCAATTCTTTTCAGCTCCATCACATGAACGAGCGAAACAATTTTTACGTAATGTTTTATAATGTAACTTCTGTTTCAAGCGAAGAGAAATACATTCATACGGTGCACAACTAATCATCTAAATAACATATCTCAATAACATACTTAAAACCATCCGTATGGCTAATATATAGGAGGGGTTTTATGAAAAGAAAACTATTAACCATTGTTGCGAGTATTACATTATGTACATCCTTTATACTAGGGGCCTGTAGTAAGGAAAGTGCTACTACTACTTCTTCAAATGGTAAAAAAGAATTTCGTTATGCGATGAGTGGCTTATATAAACCTTTTAACTATAAAGAAAATGACGGAAAGCTTGTCGGTTTTGATGTGGAAATAGGTGAGGCACTTGCGAAAAAAATGAATATGAAACCGACTCCTATTACAAACCCATGGGAGACGCTAATCCAAGGTCTCAAAGCGAAAAAGTATGATGTAATACTGGGCAGTATGGCAATTACAGAAGAACGTTTAAAAGCTGTTAATTTCTCAAATCCTTATTATCGTTCTGGTGCCCAAATTTTTGTAGCTAAAAAGAATACATCTATCTCTTCTCCAGAAGATTTGAAAGGTAAGAAGATTGGTGTTGTAAAAGCTAGTACCTTTAAAAATCTTGTTGCAAAACATACAGATCAAATTACAGAATACGATAGCGATATTACTGCACTTATGGACTTAGAGCCTGGACGTATTGATGCAGTAATCACAGATCAAATGGTTGGTTTACGCATGATCAAAGAAGGTAAATCCAATATAAAAGAAGCTGGAAAACCATTAAACCTTGATGAAATGGGAATTGCTATTCGTAAAGATAATAAAGAAATGGTCGAGAAAGTAAATAAAGCTTTAGATGAAATCATTAAAGATGGTACGTATGAAAAGATCAGTAAAAAATGGTTTGGGCGTAATATTCTTGGTGAGGAGGAAAACACAAAGTAAATTATTAGCTAGTCAGCTGTTTCATAAATTATGCCCCACTTTTTATCTCACTATTTATGGGCAGTAAAACTCCCAACGGTGTGAGCTAATAATCAGTGGGGTATTTCATTCCCTACCAAAATCCATACAATATGAGGTGACACATATGTTTGAAATTTTCATGTCTACTTATCCCACACTCTTAAAGGCTACTATTGTCACATTACAATTAACATTAACTTCCCTAGTACTCGGTTCACTAATTGGATTGCTATTTGCTTTCTTTCGAATCTCTAACAATAAAGTTTTAAATAGTATTGCTCATGTATATATCGCCATTATTCGCGGTACACCTTTAATTGTTCAAATTGCCATTCTCTATTTTGGGATTACATCCGTTGTTGTGTTTACTCCTTTTTGGGCAGGAGCCATTGCTTTAGCAATCCATAACGGTGCATATATTACTGAAATTTTCCGCGGCTCTATCCAATCTGTCGATCGTGGACAAATGGAAGCTGCTCGCTCTCTAGGGATGCCGTATTCTTTAGCAATGCGACGTATTGTATTACCGCAAGCATTTCGTCAATCTATCCCTCCTTTAGGAAATCAATTTATTATTGGATTAAAAGATTCTTCACTTGTTGCTTACGTAGGATTGTCCGAATTATGGGGATCAGGTTTATCAATCGCTGCAGGGAATTTCCAACAATTAGATACATATATAATCGTTGGTTTATATTACCTCGTACTTGTTCTCCTATTCACTTACCTTGTTAACCTTTTGGAAAAACGACTACAGCGAAAAGAAACAAACTCAGTTCAAGTTAGTGCAAAGAAGAAAAAAGAAGTCTCTTTATAAGAAAAAGCAAGCCAGAGATGGCTTGCTTTTTCACTGCAACATATATCAATTTTTACTGATTTACTTTTTTAATACTCTCTTCTTCCTCTATATGTTCCTCACGATATGAAATATTATGAGGATCTAGTCCATTTCCTAAAGAACCATAGAAATGCTCTCTATGCGGATCCACTAATTCACTTCCTTGATAATACACACGTGGTGTATTCCATAGCGCTGCCAAAGCTTTTGTCATCGGCATCTCATGATAGCGTTCCGGCCACATTTCTTTAATTTTCTCTTTTACTAATGGATAGTATTTAGAGCTCATAGCAGGGAACAAATGGTGTTCTGTATGATATGAGAAATTGAAATGTAAAACGTCTACCCAACGCGGCACTGTTACTGATAAACAGTTTGCTAACGGATCATTTACTGGAACAATTGGATTTAAGCGGTGATTTGTTGCGATATATGCCATTACAATAAAGTTAGCAATTAACAATGGAATCACATATGCAAATAACCATTTTCCAGGCCCCATAATAAACAATAAACTAATCCAAACAGTCCAAGGCAAAAGAAGTTGAAGCCATACAGATTTTTGATTGGATGACTTAAACTCTTTTATAAAATGAAAGAACATTCGAGTCGAATGCAATGTAAATTGAATGGTTAGTGACAGAAAACTAAAGAATGAACGTACATGAAGAGGCATGCGATATACCCAACTCAAAAACTTACTCTTTTTAAGCTTCTCAAGTGTCGGCCATGCATCTGGATCATTCTCTTCATGTTGTGTATGAACGTGATGCGTTGCATTATGCCACTTTCTCCAAAGCTTAGGACCTGTTGATAGTGGCATAAATGCAATCGCGCCTAAGAAATCACGAAGCCATGCCTTTCTTACAACAGTTCCATGTAGAATTTCATGCCCTAAAAACCCAAGTGAAGCAAAACATAATCCAAGAACAATCGCAATTCCTAGATTCGCCCACACATTCAATTCAAATACACCAATCGATATTAATCCCGCCAATGCCACAAGTAAATAAGCCAGTCCGCCAAATAAACGAGTAGGAACTGGTTTAAATGCTTTTTTCGGCAAATGTGGTGATACACGTGCTGCATACCACCCAAACGTATGAAGCTCCTTCATCCTTTTGCCCCTTTCTTATGCCGCGCCTTGCGCAACTTACATATATCAATTCTTGCTTCCAGATTGATTTTACTAGGTGATTAAAAAGCATCTAGTATAAGGAAAATATACTCACTCTATCGTCACTTATTTTTCGCTTTTATTATCAATGAAAAACATTTCTCTTTTTACTCTCTATCAACCTTTCCACATGATGAATCATATCAATAGAAATTCTACATTGTCAATAAGTTTTATGACCTAGTAATAAAAGTTGGTTATATTTTTATAATTATACTTTATTTCAATAAAGAAAAAACACATATTTTATAAGGTTTCATCTATTATACATATACGTACCTCGACATACTATAGACTCTATCTTATTCAAGAACTCTCTGTGTAAACAACAAACACACTCATCTAAATTTAGCTTTACACAACTCCTAACTCTTCATACCAACAAGACCTAATAATTATATTAAAATAATTTTATCTTTCTTTTAAATAAAAATAACCTTCACCTAAAAACAGCACACATGAATTTCATATAATATGGAAATATTAAAAGGGAAATTGTTCTAAATCAGGAGGTTTCCACAAATGACAAGCGATACATTTCCACAATTCCCATCATCTTATTGGATTGAATCTACTCAAATCCCTACTTTTCCCCCCTTATCTGAAAATATAAAGACAAAAGTTGCTATTATCGGTGCTGGTATTACAGGTATTACTACTGCCTATTTACTTGCAAAAGAAGGCATCGATGTTGTGTTAATTGATTCTGGTCTTATTTTAAACGGGACGACTGGGCATACAACAGCAAAGATAACAGCGCAACATGATCTTATTTATGATGAATTAATAAACCATTTCGGTATGGAAAAGGCCGGGCTTTACTATGAAGCAAATAATCATGCTCTACAATTTATTAATAAAACTGTGCAAAC
Source organism: Bacillus sp. TE9106W (assembly GCF_054062215.1). Classification (NCBI taxonomy): domain Bacteria; kingdom Bacillati; phylum Bacillota; class Bacilli; order Caryophanales; family Bacillaceae; genus Bacillus; species Bacillus sp. TE9106W. The sequence goes on along the minus strand of NZ_JBSSFA010000009.1, from coordinate 82,734 downwards.
ATATAAAATCGACTGTAATTTCTCAAATGAAGATTCATATTTATATACAACTACCGATAAGGGATTAAGAACTTTATCGAAAGAATATGAAGCCTATCAAAAATTAAATATACCTTGTGACTTTGTTCAATCTCTATCGATTCCAATTCCAGTACAATCTGCACTTGTCATGAAAAATCAAGCACAATTCCATCCCCTTCTTTATTTGAAAACACTTTTAGAAAAGTTTGTGGAGATGGGCGGAAAAGTTTATGAACAAACTACAGCTATTGATGTAGAAAAGGGTGATTCTCCACAAGTCATTACAAAGGGCGGACATCGCATCACTTGTGAATATGTTGTCTCTTGTTCACATTTCCCTTTTTATGATGCGACTAGCTTTTTCTTTACGCGTATGTATGCTGAACGCTCTTATGCCCTTGCGATTAAAGCAAAAACTGATTATCCAGGTGGTATGTATTTAAGCATTGATGATCCAAAACGCTCTTTACGCTATACAACAAACAATGGTGAAAAATTAATTTTAATTGGCGGAGAAAGTCATAAAACAGGCCAAGGAATAAACACGATGCTTCATTATGAAGCACTGTATTCTTTTGCAGAAGCAACGTTTGGAGTAGATGAGGTTCCCTATAGATGGTCAGCACAAGATTTAATCACGCTAGATAAGGTCCCTTATATCGGGCATATTAACGAGAGCAATCCAAATATATTTGTTGCAACTGGATATCGTAAATGGGGGATGACAACTGGAACTGCTGCCGCTCACTTACTGAAGGATTCTATTCTAAAAGTACACAGTCCATATAAAGAACTGTATACACCTTCACGCTTTCATGCAAATCCAGATATAAAAACGTTCCTCTCCCAAAACATTGATGTTGCGAAACATTTAATTGAAGGAAAGATTGAAACCGCACTACGTAAACCAGAAGATCTCGAAGTTGGTGAAGGATCTGTCGTACATGTTAACGGGAAACGAGCAGGTGCTTATAAAGACAAAGAAGGAAAATTACATATTGTCGATACAACTTGTACACATCTCGGCTGCGAAGTTGAGTGGAATAATGGTGATTGCACTTGGGATTGTCCTTGTCACGGTTCCCGCTTTTCAATTGAGGGAGACGTTATTGAAGGTCCAGCAGATCAACCGTTAAAGCGAGTTGATAATGAGTAAACAAATAAAGAAGTTCAACAGAAATCCTGTTGAACTTCTTTATTTGTTATAAAACCTTTTCAGATAAATTTCGACAGGAAGGAGGGAAATATTAACATGAAATAAAATAATATATTCATCTACAAATAAAAGAGGTGAATACTATGCAACCTTCAGCTCCACCTCATCTAGAATCTACAAAAACCATCTTTTCAAACTCTATTACAAAACTTGTTGTTTTTATTTGTTGGCTAGCCATTCTAGCTGACGGCTATGATTTAGGTATTTACGGGGCCGTTCTGCCTAAGCTACTGGAAGACAACAGCTGGGCACTATCACCAGCTCATGCTGGTACAATTGCAAGCTATGCTTTGTTTGGAATGTTTATTGGCGCTATTCTAGTTGGAACTATTACAGATCTAATTGGACGAAAATGGACACTTATATGCTGTTTAGCACTTTTTTCTATTACAATGGGCCTAGCTGCTATCGCTCCTTCTCCTGAATTATTTGGGCTATGGCGATTTATCGGAGGAATTGGACTAGGCGGTGTCATTCCAACAGCTTCCGCACTTACTGTTGAATATTCACCAAAAAAGCGACAATCTTTTATTTATGCTCTTATGTTTACTGGCTATCCTTTAGGTATCGTGTTAGGCGCTATTTTGTCCATGTTTATGTTAGAAGACTTCGGATGGAGAATTATGTTTGGCATCGGAATGATTCCACTACTCCTCATTCCTTTCATTATTCGTTATTTACCTGAATCCATTCATTTTTTATTATCACGTAATCGCCAAGAAGAAGTGGATAAAATTCTTAATCGTTTTCAAATTGAATTCCATGCAAAAGAGAAAACTCATCAAGCCCCATCTAATATACGAAAGAAAAATGGATTTCTTACTTTATTCTCAAAAGAATACATAAAAGCAACGCTGCTTTTTTGGATTACTTATATAATGGGGATGTTTTTAATATACGGTTTAAATACTTGGTTACCTCAGATGATGCGACAGGCAGGATATCCTCTTGGATCTAGTTTATCATTTCTACTTATGCTAAATATTACCGCCGCTATCGGCGCATTATTTGCTGGAGCAATCGCAGATCGTATAGGAGCCAAAATTGTTATTAGCATCTCCTATCTTATGGCAGCTGTATGTATTGGACTATTAACAATTAAACCATCTGTTACAATCATTTATCTTTTAATTGGTCTTGCTGGAATTGGATCGGTCGGTATTACTCAAATATTAAATGCATATGTGACACAATACTTCCCATCCCATATCCGAGCTACTTCCTTAGGTTGGGGACTTGGACTTGGCCGGGTTGGTGCGATTGCTGGTCCTATTCTTGTCGGTATTATTATGACAATGCAATATGATTTAGCATGGAATTTTTATTTATTCTCATTCGCCGGCCTTCTTGCGGCTATATCTGTTTTCTTTATTCCTACAAAGTAAAAAAGGGCACAAATTTACTCGTGCTCTTTTTTGTATACTTCGAATAACATATCTCGAAACAATGTATTTAAACTCTCAATATCTATCCCTGATCCCTTTTCAATTCCTTTTACATATTGCTGATAGTAATGAATTTGTTCTTCTAAAAATTGATTCAACACATCAATTTTTAATCCAACATCTAATTCAGTACCTGCCTTTTTCTTTATTAACAACTGTTCAATTTCATCTAATACGCTACGCTCCAATGATAATTCTGTAATTAATCGATCGAATTCTACAGGAGGCAAAGTTGTTTTCTCCTCTAGCCACTTACAAGTCAAAATAGGACGCAATACATAAAAGTACTTTTTTAATTTTACATTCTCACCTTGCAAAAATTCACGATAATTTTTTGAAGCCATATGTAAATAATGATATATCGTTGCTTTCGGATCGAAGTTCTTTTCACTCATTTTCTGAAGCTGTTCTGGAAAATTAGAGTTTTTCGAATAAAAAATCGGTGATCGAATCCATTCAAGTAAAGCTGGGTTTGACTTTGCAAATAATTGTAACGCCTTTTTTATATCCCATCCGCTTATATCTAAATCATCACTAATCGGATACTCAATTACATCTCGTTTATCATGAATTGATAAATACCATTCTACCGGATGCATATAAACGAATCTAACATCATAATCACTATCTTTCGAAGGAAATCCCCATGCACGACTCCCTGACTCCACGGCAAATAAAATTTTTACATCCTTTTCTTTCTCAATTCGCTCTAACTCCAACTTAATTTTCTCTCTCATTTCATACCCTCTCCATTTCTTGATTATTTCCTTGGAAATTCGACAAATATATTACTAAGTTTACTACATACTAAAATAGCTGTCAGAAAATTCCCGACAGCCTGCTAAAATTCTTTATTTTTTACTTGTTCTTTTCCGTTACACTAATCGCAATTCGTTCAAACTCTTTTTGAATCTCCTCTTTATATGCATCTACTTTCGAAAAATCCATAGCAGCAATATAAATACGTTCCAATTTATCACGAACTGATTTCGCTTTCGCTAAGAAAGACATCGCCTCATTCATTTTTGTTTTATATTGAATGGAGACGTCACGTATTTCCTCCGCATACTTCTCATCCGTCCCTGGTGTCACAATAAGGGCATACATATCTATAATTTCATCACCTTCGCGGCTCGGAAAATATTCATGCGGTGCGGTACTATCGAAAATTGCAAACCCTAATTCTCTTACGATAACCATATCAAGACTATTCGGATCAAATCCGCAATGATATACTTCAACTTCAAACCCTTTTTCTTCCGCTGCCTTAGCTAATTTTTTGAGCATTGTTGATTTCCCAGAGCCTGGGCGTCCTTTTATAAAATAACGATGTGGTAATCCTTCTGTTAAGTTAGGAACAAAATCAACTGCTCCTTTCGGTGTAGCTGCTCCTAAAAAGCGATGTTTCACAAGCGATTGTTTCCCGCCTTTATCTGCAAATAATTTCTGAATGAGCTGATCGGTTAGTTCATTCGCTTTATTAAAATCAATATTATCAATATATATTTTCTCCCACTCATCATGTATAATTAGCGCCTCGTTAAAACGAGCGTAAGCAGCTTGAAAAGCTTTGCTTGCTTCTGAAACAAATCGTTCAATTTCTACTTTCTGCTCTCTCAATTTATCTGAGTCCCAAGCAACCCCTAAATTGATATACTCCTCGACAACTCCTGGCATTTTCGGCTCAATAACATGCGGTGATGTTCCATCAACAATTCCTACTTTTAACTTCGGGATAATTACACCATCAACCGATTTATTATCAGAAGAACAGTGTAAAAATTCAATATCATATCCTTTTTCAACCCAGTCACGACCTATTGCCTTAATTAAAGAAGATTTCCCGGTTCCAGGACCACCCTTTAAAATAAATAATCTGTTTAGCCCTTTTAGATTCTCTTCGTATAAATTATGAAATCCCCTAGCTGTATTGCCGCCAGCAAAATAATTCAATACATTTCCTTTCACTGCACTCACTCCTTCGCAGCATTTTATTTACATAAGCTACAATATGCGAGCAACTTTATTTGGGTGAATACCTATTTTGTATTGCACGAAAAAAGGAAATGAATTACAATTTAACTATCTAAAAATTTTAAATTTTAAAACTAAATAATTCTTTATCAAGAGAGGCAGAGGGACCGGCCCTTTGAAGCCCAGCAACCTCAGTTTATACAAACTGAATAGGTGCTAATTCCTGCAAAATGCATTGCATTTTGAAAGATAAAACGTAACTATTGTGTGCAAAACTCATCTTTCTTGATCATGAAAGGTGAGTTTTTTTATATTTCAAAACATATATTGGAGGTATTTAAAATGAAAGTAATTGATCTATCACAAACATTCGAAAATAATATGTCTCAATTTCCTGGAACACCAAAAATCAATTTAGAAGCCATTACAAGCGTTGAAGAAACAGGTTATCAAGTTACAGATTTCCATTCTGTCGTTCATGTTGGTACACATTGCGATGCCCCTGCCCATTTCATTTCAGGCGCAACTACCATTGATCAATTACCCCTAGATCAATTTGTAGGCGAAGCTGTTCTTATTGATGTAACTCATGTACAAGAACGAAAATTACGTAAAGAAGTATTACACAATGCCGACATAAAAGAAGGAGATATTGTCATTTTCCATTCCAACCTATCTAATAAATGGAATACAGAAGCGTATGAACAAGAAGCCTTTTATCTTTCCGAAGAATTAGCTGAAGAATTAGTTCAATTAAAAGTAAAATCTGTTGGTTTAGATTTCATTTCTCCTGACGAGGTAACGACAGAAACATCACCGATTCATCATATACTACTTGGGAATAATATTTATTTAATTGAAAACTTAACAAACTTAGATGCCATTAAAACGAAACGTTTCTTTTTCTCAGCAGCACCTTTAAAAATTAAAGATAGTGATGGTGCTTTCGCAAGAGCATTCGCTGTTATTTTTTAAACAAATGATACAAAAAAGCAAAGATCATCATTGACCTTTGCTTCTATATTTTTTATTTAAACTAAGAAAGAATTGCTCGACACGCGGACGTACCCAAGCTAAATAGTCTTTTTCTTTCTTCTTTGTACAAGCTATTTCTTCCCCATCTACCATTTCAACAAGCTCTAGTTCTAACAGTTGCCTCGTAAATGCTAACATATTTATTTCTTCAGCTGGATACTCTTCTTTTAATTTCTCCTCAATTTCCCCCAATAAAAAACCGTCACGCATCATTGCCAATGCATCAATCCAAAGTGGCGGCATTTCATATTTTTCTCCTGTAATTGTATCTTTTACAATGTAATTCTTTTGCTCTTTTCGAAATTGAATCGTGTGTAAGCATACAGTCGAATTTAATGTTAATTCCATGATACCACCTCTTTCATCATATCTGCATAGAAAAAGGATGCGTGTGCACCCCTACTTTTTCTAACACTACCGAACCGTTACATGAATAACAAATCTCATGTCGATATTTTCCTCCATTATAAACGAAGTATTTTATAAAAAAAACCCTTCTTGAAACATTTTATAAAATGTTTATATTTACACAACAAGAACACTTTTCTGAAAAATATTTTCTTATAGCACATTATACTATCATTAAAAAAATCTCCACTTTCGTTCCTATTTCCACGCTACTTTGAATCGCAACACTCCTTGATACTCCTCAATAATTTTATATGTAATCGCTAATCTAAGTCCCATACCATTCTGCTTTGTTGTGTAAAAAGCTTTACCACTTTTGTCTAACTTCTCGTTCTCCATCCCAATATAGAAATACATAAATGTCCTTCCGTTTTTTCGTATACACGGATATGAATGTCTCCACCTTCTCGCATCGATTCTATCCCATTTTTAATAACAATTGTTTTAATTGTTTATCATCACCGTTTATAGGTGATACATTCCCATCTATTTGCTAGTGAAACTTCACTCTATATTGCACTGCATAACTTTCCATTAACTGCACAACATATAAAAAGATTTCTCGTATATTACATCATTCATAATTTGTTGACTTTGGTTTCCATAACAAATCCGTTAATTTTTTAAAATTTGTTCATATAAATACTCCTCATGATCAATACAAAAACTCTACATATTATCTCTACTTTCAGAGCAATATGTAACCTTATAACGCGAAAAGGAAGGGGATTTCCCCTTCCTTTTCGTCACAACTTATATCCATCTTACCCGATCATGTAGCAAGCCATCCGTAAAATCATTTTCCCCCACTACAAAATCCTTCATATATAAATTCAAATATTCTCCGTACTTACTTTCTGTATTTAATAATAATTCCTCTACATAATAGGCACCTTGTTTAAATTCATCGAACAGTAAACTACACAAGCCAGCATAAATTCCGCATCCTACTTGGAAGTAAGTCGCATTCGTTTTATATTTATGAAAAACTTGGCTGCTATTCATCACGTTATACATATATGTCTCGCTATTTTCATAAACGAGTAATACACCGACTAGATCCTCACCCGCAATCTCTTCTTCGGCTGGGTTAAATACTTTACGATTCCAGTTCCATAGATCTTCTACCTTATTTAAGTTCTGTCTAATTATATTTGTTGTATACTCATTAATTCGGTAAAGAAATCCAACTTCCATGTTAAAGTTTTTCCCTAAAATTAAAACTTCCTCATGTGGCATTAAACAACCATAAAACTCTTTCTCTCCCAACTTTACTTTATACTCTGAAGCATATACATCTTCATAAAAGTAAAGGGGACGATGATGACTCATATACATCGGATAACTCCATATCGCTTCATCTAGAAATCGCTCTACTGCCCATGAAGCATACAGTGTATGAGGCTTTATAAGTGCTGTATCATTCAAAAATGACGTATCATGTTCTACTATATAACATGCTCTTGGTTTTTCATTCGGGCGTTCCTTCATAAGTTCAACAACCATCCATTGAACAACCCCTGGATTCATACCTGAGCCTATAATTGCTTTTGTATTTGTAAATTTCTCTTTTTCCTTCTCAAATCTCGTATATCTTTCCGTAAGTTGAAAGCCGATTAAACTATCGTCCTGATCTACTGCCTCATTTTCCAAAGCTGAATTAATATAACAAATTCCAAGTTCATTACAACAGCTTAATACTCTGATCGTATCTGCCCCCGAAACATCAATAACAACACTCGTACTACTTTCTTTTAAATGCTTTTTAAATGTCACTACATCTTGGAGGTCTATTTCGGATAAAAACAATTGATCTTTCAAATTTGGAAACAACTCGTCATAATACATCCTATCTTTTTGTTTTATATCAACCAAATGAAATGTAACATTCTTTATCACTTCATAAATCGGGTCTTTTTCATTTACTATCGCTTGATTCAAAATCGCTAAAACTGCTTTTGCTGCTCCACCAGCACTACCAAGTAATGTAATCGATAAAGAATTTGGAAACTGCTCCACCAACAAAACCCCTTTAATATATTAGTTAGCAGTTCTCCCTCAAAAAAATAAATTGAATACATCAAAAGATAGCTCGTACAGATTTTTTATAATTTAGCACAAGATTTCCTCTTCAATGATCACACTAACATATTTATACTCAATTCATTTTTCCCCTCATATTCCAATCAAGTTAAACAAATAGGCTCGACCTTTTCTTCTGCATATAAAAGAAAAAGCCAGCCCTTTCAACTAGCTTACGGACAGTGGACAGATTTTACATGTTGAATATTTACATACATTTTCGCATCACGAGCTTTTAATAATTCAATATGCCCTTCATCAATCTTCGCCATCTTTCCGATTTTATTAGATTCCTCACCTAAATCGAACACCATGATTTTGCCCGACATTTTAATAAGTTGTTCTTCAAACGTTCGAGCTAACGTAATATTTAATGGATTTACGGGGAGTTCATTTTTATTGAGGGCATAAGGCACTTGATTTTCTTTATATGGAATTAACCATTTCAAATGCTTTAAAGATATATATACTGTTTTATAAACTGGACTATAAAAAACGATATAATCGTTCATTATACTTGTAACATAACCATGTATTGGAGCATTTCCTGCTACATAAATTTCAGTAAAAATTCCTTTAGAAGTACTTAATACTTTCCTCAAAGAAATTGAAGGGGACTCCCTCTTAATTACAGAATCAACATCTGGTTTTGATATTTCTTCGTCATATGGCCTTAAAATTTTATAATATTGTACATGGTATAAAGATATATATACGTAGTCTTGTCCATTGTAAAGAACAACGATATCATTTCCTACATCTATTAATACACCTTTAAATCTTTTTTCACCGATTAATTTAACATATATATTTTCTCCAATACTTTTGTTTAACTCATTCATCTATATCCTCCTTCCTATGAATTTCTTCTTTCCAGTCTTCCATTTTCAAAAAAATAATCAGGGCAAAGTTCTGTTTTAATAGTAAGTAATTCCTTTTCATACTATCGAAATAAGAAATTGTTCTTCTCTTTCCCTCATAATGCCCCTCTTATTTATTAAACATTATTCATCTTCATTCTTTTTACATTTAACTACTTGACTCACACTCTTAATATGAGACTTAATTACATAAATAACTTCATCGCAGTTTACTAGTGTAATACAACCATGGTGTACCTCACTTAATAAACCTTCCACACATTCTGGACCACCACGATTAATTTTTACCCACTTATACTTCAAGTCTTTTAATATATCTAAAAAAGTATCCTCATCAGAGCAGAAACATGAACTATAGCAATCGCCACATTTACTTTCTTTCACTTTCTTAACTAGGCTCTTCACATGTTTCAACTGATAATATACTAATTCACCGTGAGGTAATTGTAACGTTAAATAATCTTTGCCTAACGATACGAGCTCACCCACTCGACTTTCTGGCCCGCGAAGGTTTACTTTTACAGTCTCACCAACTAAACATTTAATTTGGTCACAGCATAATACATTCTCCAATTTCGTATCCCCCTTTCTTATTATCTACCTCTACTTGATTGTCTTTGTGCACGAGCGCGACCTGAATTATTGCTACTTTCCTTGCTGCTACTATCGTCGCTCTCATCGCTATCTCCGCATGCTAAAGCATTATAGTTAACACTTTTAATATGCTTTATTGCAATTAATATAATTTCTTCTTTTACAATTAATGTTACGAAATCACAAGAAACATCTTGTAAAATACCTTCCACTTTTTCTGGACCACCGCGATTAATTTTCACCCAGCAATATTTGAAACTTTCAAGAAGTGCTTCAAAGTCTTCTGCACATGCGCAATCTTCCCATTCGCAATCACTTGATCCACATTCTTTTGCACTTTTTGTAATACTTTTCAGATGACTAAGTTGATAGTAATAAAGCTCACCTTTTTCATTCTGCAATACGAAGTAGTCCGGACATACTGATATTATTGTTCCTCTTTGAGATTCTGGACCACCCCTGTTTACTCTCACAAAAGATCCAATTAAGTCTTTCAAAAAATCACAATGAAATAAACTCACGAGAAAACCCCTTCCATTAATTTATAAGCTTTTGCACTGATAGTATATGTATCTGTACAGGTTACGTTCTCTATGTTTGTCCTAGCTAGAAAAAAATATGCTTTTAACATGGTAGACTACTACCTATCAAAATTTGAAGAAAGACTAAGAACCCCCTATGCTTTTGATATCTTTAAACAAAAAAATCCCTTATGAAGGTACATTTCTGCATATCTTCATAAGGGATTTCCCATAGTTAATCTTCATCTTTAACATCCATATCTTCCGGAATTGGTTCGTTCAATATTTCTTCCACTAATTGCTTATATTTCTCCATTTGTTCTAAATGTGTATTGAATTGTTCTTTATTTAATAAATATTGCTCTCCATCAAATAGTGCACGAATTTTCTTTTGCTGAATTAGCTCTTCAATATATGACTTTGGTAAATTCAAATACTCCGCAGCTTCTTCTACTGTTATATACAACGCATTCATTCCTTTATTATTTTTTCCTATATACTGTATCTTACTTTATTTTTGTAAACAAATAAAAAAGATTTTGTAAATGCAACCTAAAAAGCAGGTAGATGCATTCCATATATTGTATAATAGTATATAGTAAGAATTTTTTAAATATAGAATGGTATTACCCATTTACACAAAGGAGAGTTAACATATGGCTACTCGTCACATCATTACAATGTTAGAAAAAACATTACAAGTTGAAACAGAAAACACAATTTCTCATTTAACTACATCTTTATCTGATCGTATTCTTTCTCAAAGCGCAGCAATACAAGAAAACAATTGTTACCATACAATTGGGGAATGGTACAAAAATCATTTCTTATTCCAACAAGATGATTTCCTTTGGGCTAAATACGTTTTCTATGACGCATATTGTGAGGAAATAAAAAAACAAGGTCATCTTACAAAACGTGTTCGCCAAATATTAGAATCATTAGCTCGAATGCATGGAAAACAGTACATTGCTTCTATATTAAATATGCCATTCCCTAAAGAACGAGCTAAAGGAACAGCGTAATTTAATACTGTTCTGCGTCAGCAAAACATAGATTCATTGTTTTCCAGGAAGATTTACAAATAAAAACGTTCATGTCACATGAACTGATGAAACCGGTGTCATTATAATGATTGAAAATATAGTAAACAGGAAAACCCCCATTTACCTCTCTCGTCATTCGAATAGAGAAGTAAATGGGGGTATACTTGTTCCTTTATTATTTCATCATCTGCTTAATCAATTCACGATTTCTCTTCTTAAATACTTCATTATGCGAAGAAACCATTCCATACTCACTTGCATCTGGTTGAATAAATTGTTTCGCTTTATTTACAGCATTTCCAGCATCTTGGAATGCTCCCGCAATTAAGTGTAATTTTCCTTCATGCTTTAAAATATCTCCAGCAGCATATAATCCGTCTACTGAAGATTCACTATTTGCATTACCTGCAATATAATAATTATCTATAATCGCAACGTCTAACTCACTATTTTCTAATAATGTAATGTCACGTTCATATCCATGATTAATAATAACTTCATCAATAGGTAAATGAGAAACTTCACCCGTCTCGTGATTCGTTAATTCTACATATTCAATCGCTTCATGATTATCACCAGCAATTAATTTTGTAATAGAGGTATTAAAGAAACACTCCGCTGAGCTATTCAATAATTGCTTCACTTGTGCTTCATGACCAGATAACTCTTCTTTCCTATACGTTACATACACTTTTTTCGCGATTGGTTCTAATTCATTTGCCCAATCAACAGCAGAATTTCCTCCGCCGGAAATAATAACCGTCTTACCTTTGAAACGTTTTAAAGATTTCACTGTATAATTCAAATTCGATACTTCAAATCGCTCAGCGCCTTCAATTGATAACTTTTGTGGTTTCAATATACCACTTCCAGTTGCAACAATAACTGTTTTTGAAAAATGTTCCGCGCCATTGCTTGTTTTTAGCGTAAAAGTACCATCTTCATTGCGAATAATCGATTCTACTTTTGTATCTAACACCACTTCTGGCTTAAATGTTAGCCCTTGCTGTACAAGTTGCTCAATTAATTTATCACCTGTAACTGGCAATAGCCCACCTACATCCCAAATCATCTTCTCTGGATAAACATGTATTTTTCCACCTAGCTGTGGTTGAAATTCTATTATTTTTGTTTTCATTTCTCTGAGTCCACTATAAAAAGCTGAATAAAGCCCTGCAGGTCCTCCGCCTATCACAGTTACATCAAACAATTCTTCTCGATTCATTCGTGCTCACTCCTCAGCTACTAATCATTGATTATCATTCTCAATAAAATATAACCTGTTTCCGCAAAATTTACAATCAAAATTACTATTGACAATACACCTATATAAAATTATATTATTTAAAGAATCAATAGTGATAATCATTATCATTTTGTTAATAATTAGCAAATTTGAGATTACATCTTCTTTCATTAATATGGTTAATACTATATTATAAAATCTCACATTCAAGATTTTTAATAAATATTTTGCATTACCACTACTCATTCAAACAGATTGCAGTTAAACAAATTATCGTATACACATATCATCTATGTTAAAGGAGAAAGACGATGAAAAAGTTATTTATTTCACTAACAGTTCTTTTCGTTCTTGTTATGAGTGCTTGTAGCAATGGCTCTACAGACAAAAAGAACGATGCAAAAGGTAGTAAATCAGAAACAATTACATACCAATCTGAAAATGGTAAAGTAGAAGTTCCTGCAAATCCAAAACGCGTTGTTGTTCTATCATCATTCGCTGGTAACGTAATGTCATTAGGTGTAAATCTTGTTGGGGTAGATTCATGGTCTAAACAAAACCCACGTTTTGATAGCAAACTTAAAGATGTTGCTGAAGTATCAGATGAAAATGTTGAAAAAATTGCTGAACTAAATCCAGATTTAATCATTGGTTTATCTAATATTAAAAATGTTGATAAGTTAAAGAAAATCGCTCCTACTGTAACATACACTTACGGAAAAGTTGATTACTTAACACAGCATTTAGAAATCGGTAAGTTATTAAACAAAGAAAAAGAAGCAAAAACTTGGGTTGATGACTTCAAGAAACGTGCACAAGACGCTGGTAAAGAAATTAAAGCAAAAATCGGTGAAGATGCAACAGTTTCTGTTGTAGAAAACTTCAACAAACAGCTTTATGTATACGGCGAGAACTGGGGCCGTGGAACAGAAATTCTGTACCAAGAAATGAAATTAAAAATGCCTGAAAAAGTAAAAGAAAAAGCATTAAAAGAAGGTTATTACGCATTATCTACTGAGGTATTACCTGAGTTTGCTGGTGATTACTTAATCGTAAGTAAAAACAAAGATACTGATAACTCATTCCAAGAGACAGAATCATATAAAAACATCCCAGCAGTAAAAAATAATCGTGTATACGAAGCAAACATGATGGAATTCTATTTCAATGATCCACTTACATTAGATTTCCAACTAGACTTCTTCAAGAAGAACTTTCTTGGTAAATAATACAAACATGAGGAATTCTTAATTTAAGAATTCCTCTTCCTTTATTCTATGAAAAGAAAAGATGTGAAACGAATGACAAAAGAACATGACAATACGCGTTCTATAGCTTTTACATACAAATTAATTTTAAGCATAATTGCATTCTTTCTTATTTTTATGGTGGCAATGGTATTAGGTGCTGCAGATACTTCAATAAAAGACGTATGGTTAGCACTCACTTCCTCCGCTAAAGGGGACAAAATATCTATTATTCGCGAAATACGTTTGCCACGTGAAGTTGCTGCTATTTTTGTAGGAGCTGGACTTGCTGTTTCTGGAGCAATTATGCAAGGATTAACACGAAATCCACTTGCTGATCCTGGATTACTCGGGCTATCTGGTGGAGCAAATGCTGCGCTTGCACTAACACTTGCTTTCAACCCTTCCATAAGCTATCTTTACTTAACATTAGCTTGCTTTATCGGTGCTGCAGTTGGTGCAATTATGGTATTTGGAATTGGTATGGTGAAAAAAGGCGGTCTCTCCCCTCTTCGAATTGTATTAGCTGGTGCTGCAGTTTCAGCATTTCTACTCGCAATTTCAGAAGGAGTCGGCATTTATTTCAAAATTTCACAAGATGTATCACTTTGGACTGCTGGAGGCGTAATTGGAACTACTTGGAGCCAATTGAAAGTTATTATTCCAGTCATTTCAATTAGTATCTTTATCGCTATCTTACTAGCCAAAAAGTTGACAGTTCTTAGTTTCAGTGAAGAAGTAGCTATTGGACTCGGTCAAAAAATTATTGTTATTAAAACCATTCTATTTATCATTATTATCTTACTTGCAGGTGCTTCTGTAGCACTTGTCGGAAATATGGCATTTATCGGTTTAATGGTACCTCACATGGTACGCCCAATTGTCGGGCCAGATTACCGATTTGTTATACCGATGTCAGCAATTGCCGGGGCTTCCTTTATGCTACTTGCAGATACAATCGGACGTACGATTAACGCTCCGTACGAAACACCAGTTGCCGCTATTGTCGCAATTGTAGGATTACCATTCTTCCTATTCATTGTACGTAAAGGAGGAAAAACGTTCTCATGATACCATCTATTCTAAGAAAACAACGTCTTATCATACTCGCTTTACTTATACTAACCATTACAACCATTGTAATTGGAATGGGGCTCGGTTCAGCATCTTTATCTTATGATCGGCTACTCCCAACATTAATGGGCCAAGGAACTTTTAAAGAGGAGTTTGTTTTATACTCTTTAAGGCTACCTAGAATTATCATTACATTATTAGCTGGTATGGCTCTCGCTTTATCAGGAGCTATTCTGCAAGGAATTACCCGAAATGATTTAGCTGAACCTGGTATTCTCGGTATCAACTCTGGGGCCGGTGTTGCTGTTGCTATTTTCTTTTTATACTTTCCAATAGATGTAGGTTCATTTCTTTACTTACTACCTGTCGTTGGATTTATCGGGGCATTTCTGACAGCTGTTCTCATTTACGTATTTTCATATAGTAAATCAAGTGGACTTCAGCCGGTACGATTAACATTAACCGGTATCGGTTTTGCCTTTGCACTATCTGGAATGATGATTGTCCTTATTTCATCCGCAGATCGCATGAAAGTAGACTTTATTTCAAAATGGATTGCAGGGAACATTTGGGGAGACGATTGGATCTTCATTTTCGCAATGCTCCCATGGTTAATCGTATTAATTCCATTTGTTTTCTATAAAGCAAATCGATTAAACATTTTAGCATTAAACGAACCAGTCGCAATTGGCGTTGGAATTGAAATTGAAAAAGAGCGTAGATATTTATTAGTTGCAGCCGTTGCACTTGCTGCTGCCGCTGTTTCTGTAACAGGAGGAATTAGCTTTATCGGACTGATGGCTCCTCATATCGCGAAATCTTTAGTAGGTCCAAGGCATCAAATCTTCATGCCTATCGCCCTTTTAATCGGTGGATGGCTATTGCTACTAGCAGACACAATTGGACGAAATATCGTTGAACCTAACGGTATCCCAGCAGGTATTGTTGTTGCTTTAATTGGTGCTCCTTACTTTATGTATTTGTTGCTTAAAAAAGCGTAAAGAAACACCCTCAAGATCTTTTCTTGAGGGTGTTTTTATTCTACTGCTGTCCATACCCTTCAAACTTCTTCGCCAAATTCTCCATCTCGTCTTCTGGCAATAGCTTCGGTTCCCCAATGCTTTTCGTTTGATAATAAATTTGCGCACAAAACTCAATTTCTTCTGCAACGGTAAATGCCATTTTTATATGATTTGCACCCGCAATTAAACCGTGGTTCGCAAGTAAAACAGCACGACGATCGATCATTCCTTCGAAAGCAGCCTCTGCTAATTGCTTCGTACCAAATGTTTCATACGGTGCACAGCGAACATTCGGGCCTGCGAAAGCAATTAAATATGATACTGCGGGCAGTTCCCATCCTAATGATGCAATCGTCTTCGCATAAGGAGAATGTGTATGCACAAGCGCATTTATATCTTCACGATTTCTATAATAAATAAGGTGCATATCGAGTTCGCTTGATGGTTTTCTCTCTCCCTCTACTACTTCACCATCTAAGTTTAATATAACTACATCTTCAGGCTTTGTTTCATAATAATCTAAACCACTTGGGCTAATGGCAACAAAACCTTGCTCGCGATTGAAAATACTAATATTACCGCCTGTCCCCTTTGTTAAACCGCTAGAAATCATTTTCTTTCCATACGCTACAATTTCTTCTCTCTCTTTTTGTAATAACATATACATCCCCCTAAGTATGAAGCTTATGATGACTGACTTTTTAACTCTATCTACTTATTGAAATAGCTTTTTTAAATTCTCCGTAAACGGTGCTTTTACAATCCCTTTTTCCGTAATAATCGCTGTTACATTTTCATGTGGCGTGACATCAAATGCTGGATTATATACTTTACTTTCTTTCGGAGCAGAATACTGTCCGAAACGATTAATTACTTCAGAAGCATCTCTTTCCTCAATCGGAATTTCTTTTCCTGTCGGTGTTTTTAAGTCAATTGTCGGTGTTGGTGCTGCTACATAAAACGGAATGTTGTAGTATTTCGCTAAAATAGATACGCCTAATGTCCCAATTTTATTTGCTACATCACCATTTGCTGCCACACGGTCGCATCCAACGATTACCGCATCAATCTTCCCTTG
Source organism: Bacillus sp. TE9106W (assembly GCF_054062215.1). NCBI lineage: Bacteria > Bacillati > Bacillota > Bacilli > Caryophanales > Bacillaceae > Bacillus > Bacillus sp. TE9106W. The sequence goes on along the minus strand of NZ_JBSSFA010000009.1, from coordinate 65,844 downwards.
TGACATAACCATAGCTGCCATATTATCCGTAATGACAGTCACATCAATTCCCGCTCGCTGCAATTCTAATGCTGTTAACGTTGAACCTTGTAATCTAGGGCGCGTTTCATCGGAATAGATTTTTAAGTCCCATCCTTTTTCTTTCGCTAAGTACATTGGAGCTGTCGCAGTACCATACTTAGTCGTCGCTAACGCACCCGCATTACAATGTGTTAATACTCCCATTCCATCATGGAATAACGTTAATGCATGTTCTCCAATTTGACGGTTAATTTCTTCATCTTCCCTATGAATCTCTTTTGCCTCTTCTAGTAATCTATCTTTCAACTGTGTGATTGATAGATGAGTATGATCTGTCGCTACACTTTCCATTCTTTCAAGTGCCCAAAATAAGTTTACTGCTGTCGGTCTTGATGTGGCCAAATATGCACATACCCTTTTTACTCCATCAATAAATTCAGCTTCCGTACTTTCAACAAATTCCTTTATCCCTAAATACACACCATAAGCTGCTGAAACACCAATCGCTGGCGCTCCTCGTACTTTCATTACTTGAATGGCATCCCACACACCTTCAGCTGTATTGAAAGATTCATAGACAACTTCATTCGGTAATAATGTTTGATCTAATAAAACTAAAGCATCCTCTTTCCACTGAATTGGTATTAATTGCTCTTCCATCATCTTCTCCCCTTACTTCGCATAGTGCATTGACTGTTCTTTTAACGTTTCTACAAAGCTTGTACCTGTTTTATATTGATTCGCTCGTAAAATAAATTTCTTTGCTACTTGAAGACAAATGCGTTCCGCTCTAGCACGTGCTTCCTTATTCTCAATACAAGTAATATCTTTTACTTTCGCTAGTCCAACAATACGACGAATTAACTCAAGGCCTGTCACTGCAGCTGTATCCTCTAATACAGATTGTAAATAGATTTCGTTAAAGCCTTCTTCTTTCGCCATAATCTCTGTCACATGAATATTCCAAGCATCTAAAAACTTCTTCTTAAATAGATCAATTACCTCTACCATTGTCGATTGTAACCAATCCATATACGTATCTTTCTCGGCTCCAGCTGACATTGTCGCATCTGCATTCACCCAAGCAAACATTAAATTCGCCATTACATTCCCAATGTCATAGCCCATTGGTCCATAAAAGGCAAACTCAGGATCAATTACCTTTGTGGAAGCATTTTTTACAAAAACAGAACCAGTATGCAAATCACCGTGAATAAGCGCCTGTGCATTCGTCATAAAAGAAAACTTAAGTTTTGCTACTTCTATACGAAGCTCTTTATCACTATAAATATGTTCTCTAATCCACCCTTCATTTAACGGAAATAACTCATTACGCTTATTATGATTTGTAAATGGCTCAGCGTATACGAGGTCTTCTGTAATCTCACATAACTCAGGATTTATATAATTCTTCACAAGTTCCTTCTTCTCTTTATGATTCATTACAACATCCGATGTTAATAAGAGCGTATTTACCAAAAAGGTCGTTAAATCATCCGCAAGCCTCGGAAATATTTCATGATTTATAAGTGCTGTACGTAATATTGTGTGATCCGATAAGTCCTCCATTACGCAACAATTCATCACACTATCAAACAAATACACCTTCGGAACAAGTCCAGGTGCTAACTCTTCCTCTAACTGCAAAACATCTGATTCAATACGAATACGATTCGTCGATAACTTAAACTCATCTGAAATACGAGCTGTATCCCCTGCTTGCTTTACAATGACAGAAATGTTCTTCTTTTCATCCCAAACGCGGAATACATAATTTAAATTACCATCGCCTATTTCTTTACACTGTAACCCCTTTGCATCCTCAAACTTACATAATTTCTCTTTCACATATACAATCACATCGTTAGCTTCCATTAAAAAATACTTCGTGAACTTAGACATGGTTTCCCCTCCACACTAATTGTAAGCGTTTTCTAAAAGCTATAAAAAATAATAGAATTAAATCTTTCATCCTATAATATATGTTCTTCTTTTCGAAATGTATATCTAGATTTTATTATATCTTGTTAGCACTTTGAGTCAATGTTTCTAATTATTATTACAATATACTTCCTAATTATATGTTTGAGAGGACAAAAATTGTTCAAAAAGATTCTAATTCATTTTATTTTATTTATCACACAATTCTTTGTAAAATAGAAATAAGCAGTTCCTTTTCAAAAAGAAAACTTCTAAGAAATATTTCCTTCCTAAGAATTTATACTTACATCATATGTCTAACATACACACTACTCTTTCAAGCACTCATTGAAAATTTATAAACTTAAAATTACCTTTCCATTCCCTATTATCCTTAATTGAGAATAAATATTAATTAAATTGATATAAAGTTCGTTTATTCGCTTGACAAAATAACCACTTCTATATGATAATTAATATCGAATTAGAATTATTATAGTTAATTAAAAAATATATTTTATGAGCAAACTATTTTTTGATGCTCAAAACCAACATTTAGGAGGAATTTTAATATGTTATTAATCGGCACAGAAGTAAAACCGTTTAAAGCTAATGCTTACCATAATGGAGAATTTATCCAAGTTACTGACGAAAGTTTAAAAGGAAAATGGAGTGTAGTTTGTTTCTACCCAGCTGACTTCACATTCGTTTGCCCAACTGAACTTGAAGACTTACAAAACCAATATGCAACTCTTAAAGAGTTAGGCGTTGAAGTATACTCTGTATCTACAGACACTCACTTCACTCACAAAGCATGGCATGATAGCTCAGAAACTATCGGTAAAATCGAGTACATCATGATTGGTGACCCAACTCGCACAATCACTACAAACTTCAACGTTTTAATGGAAGAAGAAGGTCTTGCTGCTCGTGGTACATTCATCATCGATCCAGACGGCGTTATCCAATCTATGGAAATCAATGCTGACGGTATTGGCCGTGACGCAAGCATTCTTGTTAACAAAATTAAAGCGGCTCAATACGTACGTAACAACCCAGGTGAAGTTTGCCCAGCTAAATGGCAAGAGGGTTCTGCTACACTTAAACCAAGCCTTGACCTTGTAGGCAAAATCTAAGGAGTTCGATCAAAATGATACTAGATGCAGATATAAAAACACAACTATCCCAATACCTTCAGTTAATGGAGAACGATATTTTACTTAAAGTAAGCGCAGGAGACGATGCAGTATCTAAAGACATGTTAGCTTTAGTTGATGAGTTATCTACTATGTCTTCTAAGATCACAGTAGAAAAAGTTGAACTAGAGAGAACACCAAGCTTTAGCGTAAATCGCCCTGGTGAAGACACTGGTGTCGTATTCGCTGGTATTCCATTAGGACACGAATTTACATCACTAGTGTTAGCTTTATTACAAGTAAGTGGACGCGCTCCAAAAGTTGAACAAAAATTAATCGATCAAATTAAAAACATTCAAGGCGAATATCATTTTGAATCTTATATCAGCCTAAGTTGTCATAACTGTCCTGATGTTGTACAAGCTCTTAACGTAATGAGCGTTCTTAACTCTGGTATTACACATACTATGATTGATGGCGCTGCATTCAAAGAGGAAGTAGAAAGCAAAGACATCATGGCAGTACCAACAGTTTTCCTAAACGGCGAATCTTTCGGCAGCGGTCGTATGACACTGGAAGAAATTTTAGCTAAAATGGGTAACGGTCCAGATGCATCAGAGCTTTCTGATAAAGATCCATACGATGTTCTTGTTGTTGGTGGCGGCCCTGCTGGTGCAAGTGCAGCAATTTATGCAGCACGTAAAGGCATCCGCACTGGTATCGTTGCTGAGCGCTTCGGTGGTCAAGTAATGGATACTATGGGCATTGAGAACTTCATCAGCGTAAAACGCACTGAAGGTCCTAAGCTAGTAGCAAGCCTTGAAGAGCACGTAAAAGAATATGACATCGATGTAATGAATCTACAACGTGCAAAACGTTTAGAGAAAAAAGAACTTATTGAAGTGGAACTTGAAAACGGCGCTATTCTGAAAAGTAAGAGCGTAATCGTTTCAACAGGTGCTCGCTGGCGTAACGTTGGCGTACCAGGTGAAGCTGAGTTCAAAAATAAAGGTGTAGCATACTGCCCACACTGTGACGGTCCATTATTCACTGGAAAAGACGTAGCAGTTATCGGCGGCGGTAACTCTGGTATTGAAGCAGCTATCGACTTAGCAGGTATTGTTAAGCACGTAACTGTTCTTGAATTCATGCCAGAATTAAAAGCTGATGCTGTATTACAAGAACGTCTTAACAGCTTACCAAACGTAACTGTTCTGAAAAACGTTCAAACGAAAGAAATTACTGGTACTGATAAAGTAAACGGTATTTCTTACATCGATCGTGAAACTGAAGAAGTTCATCACGTTGAATTACAAGGTGTATTCGTACAAATCGGTCTTGTTCCAAACACAGACTGGTTAGGCGAAACAGTTGAACGCGTTCGCGGTGAAATCGTAACAGACAAGCACGGCGCTACAAACGTACCAGGAGTGTTTGCTGCAGGTGACTGTACAAATAATCCGTACAAACAAATCATCATCTCTATGGGTTCAGGTGCAAACGCAGCTTTAGGTGCATTTGATTACTTAATCCGTAACTAATATATAGACGTGAGTAAAAAAAGCAGGTGCCTTGGCACCTGCTTTTTTATAATCCTAATGTATACACTAAAAACCTCTCATTCCCATTCTTCTCATAAGCCCCAGACAATCTCACTTCCCTCTTCAGCTCAAACGTAGTCTGATTCTCCAAGAAGAAAATATAATCTTCAGAAGGATAGTATAAAATAATATCCACTTCTCTCCCAGTTTCTTCTACCGAAAGCAAAATGTTATTTACTACATTCATAAACACTTGGACAGAAAATGGATTAAAGAAATAAAATCGGTTATCACATGGATCAATCTCATATTCCTGCGCTAAACAACATTCAAACCCAATTTTATCTTTACTGTTTCTTATCTTTCGAGCATAACGATCAAGATTATCCAACGCTTCTTTATAAAACTCTTCATTCATTTCAATTCCAACCGCTGAAGCACCACACTTATGATGCATATAAAAGTTTAATCGTCCTTTTCCGCACCCAAAATCTACAACTCGGTCACTACTTTTTATTTCATATTGATTCAGTAACTCATCTAATCCACTATATGGCGTCGGTTCATAACGGTGATAGTGCATAGACTTGTTAAACCCTTTTTGTTCACCTACTGTTTTTATATTTAAAACTGCATCATAATATTGTTCGTTCATTTTTTTCTCCTATTAAGAAATGGTACTTCTTATTATACACCATGTACTGGAGAAGGATTTTTCATCAAATTAATAGGTACGTGAAATTATATGAACGATTTTTTCAATATATCGACTTAACAACAAATTACTACAAAAAAACAGGAGCTATCTAGCCCCTGTCCTCTAATACTTTCAATACAGTTTGTTTCAATATTTCCACCCCATCCATAATACAACTATGATCGAACTTCATATACGGATGGTGTAATCCAGGTTGTAGGTCTGCTCCTAATCCAAGCATGACAGCTTTTAAATATGGTCTCTTCACTGTGTAGTAATGGAAATCATCGCTTCCTGTCGTATAAAGTGGTCCTGTACATTTATCTTCCCCATACACTTCAAGAATACCTTTACGCATAAATCGTTCAGCTTCTTCTGAAACTTCAGCTCCTGGCGCGAGATCAATCCACTCATATGAAGTTTTCGACCCCATTGATGCAGCTGATTCTATGACATGCTCTATCCTTTTCTTTAACTCTTCTAATAGTGTATTATTCTCCGCTCTTACATCTAAGCTAAAATGACCGTTCCCCGGAATAATATTTAAATTATCTCCACCCGCTTGGCACCTCGTCATCTTCACTGAATAGGAACTTTGCGGTGGTAGCCATATATTTTTCAAACCGATATTAATCATAGAAATGACATCAATTGCATTTATCCCTTGATGCGGGCGTGCCCCGTGTGCATCGTCTCCATGAATTGTTCCTTCTAAAAATCCTGCCGCTCCGTGACGAATAGACGGGGCAGCTTGTTTCAAAGGCAGTTCTTCAATTGGTCTTAAATGAACACCAAACAAGAAGTCAGCATCATCCACAGCACCCTTCTCTACCATCTTTAAAGAGCCATTTCCCTTTTCTTCTGCCGGCTGGAAAATAAATCTAACCGTTCCACTATCCCATCTCATATTTTTCAATTGTAAAATAAGCCCCATCACAATTGTCATATGTGCATCATGACCACATGAATGGTTCGCTTTATATTCTCCGTCTACTTCTTGCCATAATGCATCCATATCGGCACGAATCGCAATAACTGGGGTTCCGCTTCCGATTTCTGCGATCACGCCTGGACAATCATCAAATATTTTATATGAAATTCCTTCTTCTTTTAAAAAGTTAGTAATATACGCTGTCGTTTCATACTCTTTCCAACTCACTTCAGGGTTTTCATGTAAATGCTGAAAAATTTCAGTTAAACGTTCTTGTAGTTCTAATGTTTTCAAAGCTACATTCTCCTTCCCACATTCCAAAACCATTCAGGTTAATTATACTTATGAAAAACAGATGTTTTTATGAACATATTGAATTTTAAGAAAAAAGTCAATTATTTATTTTCAAATATAATCTACAACTTATTTCCATTCACTTTATATCGATAGAACATTCCTTATTTTCTGTTTTTTATTGACGCTTGTATCGTTTTTTAGTTATTATAACTTAATAGCGTCTATTTTACGACAATTCTAAAAATACAAACGAACATACATAACAGGAGGAAATTTATGGAAAAAGAAATACCTTTTGGTGTAGCAATGATCCCTATTATCATTACAGTTGCAGTTATGATGGTTACAATTGTTGTATTAAAACAGAGCCCTCACGTCCCACTTATTATCGGTACAACTGTTGCTTCTATCGTCGCTTGGCGTTACGGTTACAAATGGAACGACATTGAAGAAGCAATGTATAAAGGCATTCGCCTCGCATTACCGGCTATCGTTATCATTATTCTAGTAGGTTTAACGATCGGTGCCTGGATTGGTGGTGGAATTGTCGCAACAATGATTTATTACGGTTTAAATCTTTTAACACCATCACTATTTTTAGTTTCAATTACAATTATTTGTTCTATTGTTGCATTAGCTATTGGTAGCTCTTGGTCTACAATGGGAACAATTGGTGTTGCAGGAATGGGTATTGGCCTAAGTATGGGAATCCCAGCTCCGATGGTTGCCGGTGCTATCATTTCCGGTTCTTATTTCGGCGATAAAATGTCACCGCTTTCAGACACAACAAACTTAGCCGCGGGATTAACAAATACAGATTTATTCACACATATTCGTCATATGTTATTTACTACAATACCAGGTTTAATTATTACTCTTATCGTTTATGCCTTCTTAGGAAGAAGCTTCGGCGCTAACAATATCGATGCAAAAAGTATCGAGCAAACATTACAAGTATTGCAACAAAATTTTGTTATCTCACCTTTCCTATTAATCATACCTGTAGTCGTTATGGTATTGGTTGCTAAAAAAGTTCCTGCTATACCAGCTATTCTTGTAGGTATTATTTTAGGGTTTTTATCACAAGTCTTTATTCAAGGTGGTTCTGTCTCAGCATCTGTCGGTGCACTCCAAGCTGGATTTGTTATAGACACTGGAAACAAGCTAGTAGACGAGCTATTTAACCGTGGTGGCTTAGATTCGATGATGAATACAGTCTCTATGACAATTGTCGCTATGACTTTCGGAGGAGTACTAGAACATACAGGTATTCTTCGTTCCATTGTAAATCAAATTTTAAAGTTAGCGAAATCAGCAAAGGGACTTATCGCTTCTACTATCGCTTCATGTTTTGCAACAAACCTTACTTGCTCTGAACAATATATTTCGATTGTTGTTCCTTCAAGAATGTACGCGAATGCATACACAGAAAAAGGACTACATTCTAAAAATTTATCCAGAGCATTAGAAGATGGCGGAACATTAACTTCTGTTTTCGTACCTTGGAATACATGCGGCGTATTTATACTCGCAACACTCGGCGTAGGTGCATTCGAATATGCTCCTTATGCTATATTGAATTTCATCGTACCTATTATCTCGATCATTTACGGTATAACTGGTCTCACAATTACGAAACTATCTGACATTGAAAAAGCGGAACTACTAAAAAAACAAAACGCTCAATTAGAAGCTTAAAGATAACGGTAAATTCAGTTCATATATTGCGCGAGGACGCCCTTGTTGATAAGGCATTTCCTCGCCGCAAATATGAACATACCCATAATCAACTAGTTTCTTTAATAACCTTTCTGTTGATCGCCGAGTCACTTGTAAGTATTCAGAAAGATCTGCTGCTGTAAACTTTAATGACGGATGTGATTGACTAAATCGAATAATTTTTGATAAATTTGCTGGGCTAAGTTTCGTTTCCTTCGCTATTTTCATTAGTTCTGGATTGTCATTCTTCAAACTTTGTACTCTCTGTTCTTTCGGGAACGGACCAAATAGTTCTTTATCACTTGTTAGTATATAAAAACAGTGGTCTATTGGATTATTCTTCGCGAAACCTTGGGCGATTTTAGCATTTTGCTCCGCTTCTTTCACAGTTTTTCCGTAACCAAATCCAATAGCTATCATTCCTTCTATACTCGCAAATAAATTATTTATTATATTTGTTTTTATAATGGATTCAATATCACCACGAGTCGTATACAAAATGAACGTCATTTCATCAATTGTTTTAAATGAACCACGTAGTTCTTTTGAAATGACATCTAATTGCTTGAGCAAACCATCTCGTAATTCTAAAGAAGAAATAATACAAGCACCAACAGTAGCTGAATGGCTTCTTGCTAACTCAGCTTTTATTTTTGCATCTTTTAACCCATGTATAATGGATTGCTTCGGATCTATCATACGTTCTGAAGGAATACCTATTTTTTGAAGTTCATCATAGACAGCGTGAATACTAGTTAAAGCTAAATGAGCTTCTCCAGATTGATATTTAGCTACATGAAAATCAATAACTCTATTTATTTCATCTTTACTCCACAGCATATTTTCATAATCAAACACTTGTGGACTTTCTTTTATGCCAATATCATGGAATACATTTATAATGAATGAGCGGTCTACTAAATCAATTGAAATTTTATGTGGTTGAACCCTTTGGTGATACATGACAGAAAGAATGGAAGATGCCACGGTCGTCTCGTCTTGCTGTAAGTACGTACTTGGAATTCGTAATTGTTCTCTTATTTCTTTTGCCATATAATAAGGTAAAGCACCTGAGAAAAAGATGAAATCACAAGGCTTTAAACGCTTTAATAGTTCAGAAGATTCTGCCGGATGAAGGTAAACATATGGATCAATTTCTATTTCTTCTAGTTTATGAGCGATAGGTAAAAGTGTCTCCATAAACTCTTTTGAACCGACAACTGCAATTTTTATCATCATTTCTCTAACTCCTTATCATTAATTAACGACTATTTAACGTCAACTATATCAAATGTATAAAACTATTGTAAACAGGAAGGGGTCTCTACCTAATGAAAATTACAGCTATTCACCTTTACGCAATTCGTTTACCGCTTCGCGATCCGTTTGTTATTAGTTATGGTTCTTATTCTGATATGCCTTCTATTATCGTCAAAATGGAAACAGACGAAGGTATTATCGGTTACGGTGAAGGCGTTGCTGATGATCACGTCACAGGTGAATCATGGGAAAGTACTTTCCATATTTTAAAGCATACGCTAGCACCTGCACTAATCGGACAAAATCCAATGAATATAGAAAAAATACACGATATGATGGACAATACAATTTACGGTGTTCCAACAGCGAAAGCTGCGATTGATATTGCTTGTTTTGATATAATGGGTAAAAAATTAAATCAACCTGTATATCAATTAATTGGCGGACGATACCATGAAGAATTTCCTATCACTCACGTATTAAGTATCGCAGATCCAGAAGAAATGGCCGAAGAAGCTGCCTCTATGATTCAGAAAGGTTACCAATCTTTCAAAATGAAAGTCGGTACAAATGTAAAAGAAGATGTAAAACGAATTGAAGCAGTACGTGAGCGTGTAGGAAATGACATCGCAATTCGTGTTGATGTAAACCAAGGATGGAAAAATAGTGCAAACACATTAACAGCACTTCGTTCATTAGGACATGTAAACATCGACTGGATTGAACAGCCTGTCATCGCAGACGATATTGACGCAATGGCTCACATTCGTTCGAAAACAGACCTTCCACTTATGATTGATGAAGGATTAAAAGGCTCTCGTGAAATGCGCCAAATTATTAAAGTAGACGCGGCTGATAAAGTAAACATAAAACTAATGAAATGCGGCGGCATATATCCCGCTGTAAAACTCGCTCATCAAGCAGAAATGGCAGGCATTGAATGCCAAGTTGGATCCATGGTCGAATCATCCGTTGCCTCTTCCGCGGGATTCCATGTCGCTTTTTCGAAAAAAATTATTACGAGCGTTGAACTTACAGGTCCATTAAAATTCACGAAGGACATCGGAAACTTACATTACGACGTACCATTTATTCGCTTAAACGAACAGCCAGGACTAGGTATCGAAATAAATGAAGATACACTACAGGAATTAACCGTCTTTCAAGACGTTGTACGCTAAAGGAGGACTCATTCATGACGGTACTATACGAGGGAACATTAAAACAAAATAACAAGCAGTTTCACGTTACTTTACTATCACTAGATTACATCGAACAAATCTTATCACTACAAAACGTCGTAGTTGAAGCACTAGAAGATAAAAGCCGTTTACAACCACTTTCACAAGAAGAATTTCAATACATTCTAGAAGGAAATGGCATGATGATCGGTGCTTTTATCGAAAACGAACTCATCGCATTTCGTGCCCTACTCGTCCCTCCTATCGACGATGAACATTTAGGACTTGATATCGGCTTACCAGAAAGTGAACTGCACCGCGTCATCTATCAAGAAATTTCAAATGTTCATCCGAACTGCCGAGGCAATGGAATGCAAAAAATATTAGCGACAGTCATCATGGATGAATTACAAAAAGAAGATAGCAAATACGACTACGTTTGCTGCACCGTTGCTCCTTTTAACATTCCGAGTTTAAAGGATAAGTTCGCACAAGGGATGAAAATTGCTGCGCTGAAGGAGAAGTATGGTGGTAGTATGCGGTATGTTTTTGTGAAGGAATTGCGTGAGGACAATGAAAGGGATTGGACGGATATTAAAAGCGTTCCGATGAACAATGCTGGTGGACAACAGGCGTTACTTTCGGAAGGGTATCGTGGGTATAAGATGGAGAAAGTGGATGAAGATTTTGTTGTGAAGTTTGGGCGATAATTGCTACGCCAGAAAAAAAGGAGATGTCTGCTGTGACATCTCCTTTTGCTTTCTCTTCATTGAACATATCGATTGCAACTTCAAATATATCAGCGATTTTTGAAATATATCGGCGCAACTCCAAATATATCAGCGATTTCCAAAATATATCGGCGCAACTCCAAATATATCAGCGATTTCCAAAATATATCGGCGCAACTCCAAATATATCAGCGATTTTTGAAATATATCGACTTACCGACAAAAATTGACAATAATCGCACCCTATACAAAGCGTAACATTAAACCGTCATCTTCCAACTAGATAATGCTAACCAGTTCTCCATTTCCTTATAATCAGGCATGATCTTCCCGACAAGACGCCAGAAGGAGCGATCATGATTTAAATGAACCATATGACACATTTCATGAACAACTACATAATCAATTACTCGCTGTGGTGCCATCGCTAGCTTCCAATTGAATGTTAGTTGTAAATTCGAATCACAAGTACCCCACGTGCGACTACTATCTGTAATACGAATAGAACGTGGTTTTGTTTTAAAGTTACTTTGATGCGCTTTAATACTCTTCTCTACTAATGACTTACACTGCTTATAGTAAAATCGTTTTAAAGCTTGCTGTATTTTCTCATCTTTAAGCTCTTTCACATAAATATGTAGCTTATCCTTTTCAAACACTGCATTGTCTTGCGTAATGTTTGCGTCTTGAGAAATTTGTATCGGATACGTATTTCCTAAATACAAAAAGCCTTCTCCTTGATCATAATCCTTTTCCTGTGGTCCACGCGCTCGCTCCGCCATTTCCTTACGTGTTGTCTGAATCCAATCCCACTTCTCTTCTAGCAACTGGATTAAGTATTCAACAGGTGTCCCTTTCGGCGCCTGTACTTCCACATTTCCGTAAGAATCCACAAAAAGACGCACCGATTTTTTCTTTTTATAAGTTATATGAAAATTAATTGTCTCACCTAAATAAGTATGTACCATTTCATCACCTAACGTATTATTTTACAAATGAAAAAGAGTAGGATACGAACACCCTACTCTACCTATTATATCATTTACCGCTTTAACGGAATCATTATCCTCTATACTTTACAGCTAATCCTTTAATGAAATTCCTTGCGTATCTATCGCCGCACTCTTTGTAATTTTTATGGCCTTTTTTTCTTAATAAAGCGCCTAGTTCTCCTTTTGTCACCTTAACGCCTACGCTATCTAATATATCAAGTACATCTTCACTCGTTAATGAAAGTGCGATTTTCATTTTCTTTAGAAGAAGGTTATTCGCACTCTCTTTGCTTTGTACAGGTGCCGGTTGTCCAGGTTTCGGATCTTGCTTCCCTCTTTTTAAAGTAATAAATCCATTGAAAAACGCCTCTAACATCATCATATCGCATGTTTTTACGTACTCATCTTCTTCCACATCAGGGTTTTCAGGTTCGTACTGAGGTGCTCTCTTTATTTTTGTAAGCATATCAACTACGTCTTCTTTCGTTACTTCCATACCACCAAGTTTAAAGATTTCTACCATATCTATATCTCTTATATCTAAAGCGTATCTTACTCTTTTTAATATATCGTTGTTGCTCATTGCCATTGTTTTTCCTCCTGAAATGTTGATTATTTTTAACTTTTTATTTGTAATACAGTTTACCGTAACTAATCTAAATAAGATTATTTTTTATTATTTTCATAATTAAATTTAACAAAAAAGGTAGTGCCTTCCGATCCTGTTTGAATTTCTATTTTTGCATTATGACGGGTAGCAATGGCATAACATACGCCTAATCCCAATCCTGTTCCATTCTCTTTGGTTGTGTAAAATGGAGTCCCCAGTTTCTCTAATACTTCAGGGCTAATACCTTTCCCTTCATCCCGCACTGCAAGCACCACACAATTTTGCCCTTCCTTATAGGTGCTAATGGTTAGAGTTTTCCCTGTACTCATCGCTTCTAAGCCATTACGGTATAGGTTCATTAATAATTGCCTTATCTCATTACGATTTAAAAGTAATGCTGGAACGTCATTTGTATCGACTTGAATATATTTATTTTGATTATGCGTATCTATCTTTATTAAAGGAATAATATCGTGGATAATTGAGTTTAAATCTAACATCTGCAAATCTGATTTCTTTGTATTACCTATTGAGAGAAATTCAGTAATAATAGAATTGGCACGGTCAAGTTCTTCAACCATTAAATTAAAGTAGTTATTATGTTTCTCATAGTTATTCTCTTCTTTTAATAACTGCAAAAATCCCCGTATTGTTGTCATTGGATTTCTAATCTCGTGGCTGATACCTGCTGCCATTTGCCCTATTAACTCTATGTTGGATAACCTTTTCAATTCCTGCTCATATTGCTTTTTTTCTGTTATGTTTTTACAAATACAACAAATGCCATCATCATACGGATATGCAATAACTTCATGCCAATATTCATCAAATATAGAAAGAAATTCAAAATGAACTGTAGTTCGCTCTGACATTACACGATGAAGCTCCTTATATATAACTGTATCTACGCTACTTGGGAAGACCTCCCATATATTCTTACCTAATACGTCTTTTGCTGTTTTTCTTTGTGGGAAATGTTGATGTTTATTTACATACGTAAATTCCCATTTATTATTCAAAGTCAAGAATCCATCCGTAATACTTTCAATCACACTTGTGACTTTTTCATTAGCAGCAGCTAGTTCTCTCGTTCGTTCTTCCACCATGCTTTCAAGTTGATCCATATATAACAAGTTTGAAAATGTAGGGGCTGTAGCATCAACGATAGATTTTGCCAGTTGAACTCGGGAATCATCGTAATTAGGAGTTTTTTCCTCATTGCCAACGACGATTACCCCTAATACTTCTCCCATTGAAACCAATGGAATCATCAGTAAACCCTTACTATCTATATGTTTTATTCGAATAACCTCTTGAATCTTGGCTTCATAGCTTTTCTCCATCCAATCTGCTTCTATCCAATCACAGCCCGAGCTTAACTCCGTTGTCTTAATCGTTGTTTTGTCTAGCGGATCTAAAAGGTGGGCAGCCATGTTTTTACTCTCTAAAATCTGTCCTAAGTAAAAAAAGCATTTATCAAAACTCTCCTGTATTGAGGAACACATTGATAAATCACGGGTAACATTTAGTAATAGCTGCTTCTCGGCAATAAGATTTTCTTTTTGGGTTAAATTTTTTGCGTTTTGAATGGCGACCGCTGCCATGTTTACATAAGCTTCAACACTTTGAATTTCTGAATCTGTTAAGTTCATTGGAACTCCATAATCAAATAAAAAAACAAGACCAAATAACTCTTGCCCAAATGAGATAGGCAGAGCTAATAAAGACTTAATTTTGAACGCATCGACTGGTCTCGGATCCGGTCGATGATCCTTTGAGGTATCAGGAATATAGATGGTTTTTTTAGTCTCAATAACTTCTTTTGCCAGTAAGTCTACTTCAGGGTCAATTACTTGAGTATCGAGCGTTACGCCATTTATGGTCTCTGGTTTTCCTGCAAACCCTCTAAATGTTCCATCTTCTTCAGGTAAATAAATTCCAACAGCGTCACACCTAACAATCTCCTCTGATATCGCCATGGTTACACGCTGCAATACTTCACGTAATTCTAATTTTGTATTTATTATTTTGGTTATATTCGCGAGCCTAGAATATCTCGTTTGATCACTTAACATTTGCATAGCCTCCAATTATAGGCGTAATAAAGTGCAACTTTAATAAGTGAGGGGTGATTCATCCCCCCACTTATTATCAGCCTGAATCCAACCTAACCTCTTTGCACTAGCAAAATTTTGAGGTGGGAGTTTTACTGCCCGCAAATAGCGGGATAAAATAAACATGCTAATATCAGTGAAATTCAAGATCAACCTACCATTTTCTCCTGTATTCTTTTCTTACCCTTGTTTTATATAGAATACCTCACTTACTTATGATACGGTTCACCTTACACTAATAAAATTACTACACTCCAGCCCCTCTAACTTTCAAAAGTTACAACGTTTCACTATCCTGTGTTTCACCGACACTCGCCTCAAACTTATCAAGCAATACACGTACTTCATCAGTCGACTTCGTACTCATCAATTGATTTCGTAGTTCAGCAGCCCCAGGGAATCCTTTTACATAAATTTTGAAGAAGCGATGTAGTCCTGTGATGGATCGTGGTAATACTTCTGCATATTGATCTTGAAGATCCAGCTGTAGTCTTAAAAGATCAAGATGTTCTTTACTGCTATGCTCTCTTGGCTCTTTTTCGAAAGCAAATGGATTTTTAAAGATTCCTCGTCCGATCATTACGCCATCAATGCCGTATTTTCCAGCAAGTTCCAGCCCAGTTTTACGGTCAGGGATGTCTCCATTTATCGTTAGGAGCGTATTTGGTGCAATACGATCACGTAATTTTTTAATCTCCGGAATTAGCTCCCAGTGTGCATCTACTTGGCTCATTTCTTCTCTTGTGCGTAAATGAATAGAAAGGTTCGCAATATCTTGTTTGAAAATGTGCGTTAACCAATCTTCCCATTCGCTTAACTCTTTAAAGCCAAGTCGTGTTTTTACGCTGACAGGTAGTCCGCCTGCTTTTGCAGCTTGAATAAGTTCTGCCGCAACATTTGGACGTAGAATAAGGCCACTCCCTTTTCCTCTTGATGCTACGTTCGGTACAGGACAGCCCATATTAATATCAATACCTTTAAATCCTAACTCTGCCATACCAATGCTCATTTGACGGAAATATTCAGGATTATCTCCCCAAATATGTGCCACCATTGGCTGTTCGTCTTCTGTAAAAATTAAACGGCCACGTACGCTTTTCATACCTTCTGGATGACAATAGCTATCCGAATTTGTGAACTCTGTGAAGAATACGTCCGGACGACCAGCCTCACTTACTACGTGACGAAAAACAACGTCTGTCACATCTTCCATTGGTGCAAGTACAAAAAATGGTCGTGGTAAATCACGCCAAAAATTATCTATCATTTCAAATTCAAATCCTCTCACTATGAATACAATTTCAAACTCTCAATAAACCAAAAAGCAGATGGTATAGATTTTCCTATATCAACTGCTTTTTTATTATACCAACTTAAGCCAAGCTACACACTCTACATGAGTCGTATGCGGGAACATATCAACAGGTTGTACTTCCTGCGTTTTATATCCGCCTTCTTCTAGTACTTTTAAGTCACGTGCTAATGTTGCTGGGTTACATGATACGTATACGACGCGTTTTGGTTTCATGTCGATGATTGTGTTAAGTAGTGCCTCATCACAACCTTTACGCGGTGGATCTACGACCATTGTGTCAGCGATTACGCCTTCTTTGTACCATTTTGGAATGACTACTTCCGCTTCTCCTACGCCAAATTCAGCGTTTGTCATATCGTTTAGCGCTGCGTTACGCTTCGCGTCTTCGATTGCTTCTGGCACAATTTCAACGCCGTATACTTTTTTCGCTTTTTGTGCTAGGAATAAGGAGATTGATCCAATTCCGCAATAGGCATCAATTACTGTTTCGTTGCCATCTAATTTGGCGTATTCTAACGTTTTATCATATAACACTTTCGTTTGCTCTGGGTTTACTTGATAGAATGAACGTGCTGAAATCGCAAACTTAATGTCGCCGATAAAGTCATAAATATATTCTGATCCGTACAGTACTGTCGTTTTGTCTCCGAAAATTACGTTTGTACGTTTCGGGTTTACGTTTTGAACAATTGATTTTACTTCTGGGAATTTCGCAGCAATTTCTTCAATGATTGCTTTTTTGTTTGGCAGTTCTGCTGTACGAGTAATGAAGACAAGCATAATTTCCCCTGTTACTTGTCCGTAACGAGCCATTACGTGACGAAGTGTCCCTTTGTTACGCTCTTCGTTGTACGCCGAAATACCGTGTTTTTCACAAATACGTTTTACTTCTTGAATCAACGTATCGTTTTCTTCTGCTTGAATTAAACATGATTCCATATTAATAATGTCATGCGTTCCTTGACGATAGAAACCAGCTACAAGTCCGCCCTCACGTTCTCCAATTGGTACTTGTGCTTTATTACGGTATACCCACGGATTCTTCATGCCAAGTACAGGATGAACAGGAACATCACCTAATCCGCCAATACGCTGCATAACGTCACGTACTTGTTTTTCTTTCGCTTGTAATTGTCCTTCATATGTTAAATGCTGAAGCTGACAACCGCCGCACTGATTGTACACTGGACATTCTGCATCTTTACGATATGGGCTCTCTGTATGAAGCTTCATTAAACGACCGAATGCGAAGTTTTTCTTCACTTTAACAATTTTAATTTGCGCTTCTTCACCTGGTAATCCGTTTTTAACGAAAATAGGATAGCCTTTTACTTTCGCAACACCGGCACCATCATGTGTTAAATCTTCAAATACTACATCTATAAACTCGTTTTTTTCAACTGGTGGCGTCATTTTTGTACTCATTTTCCGACCTCTCTTTTTCATAACACTGCGTTACATTTTATCATACTTATATGGTCTATTTCTATTGGAAGAAAAAAAGCTATTGACGATAGTTCTCTGTTAATGTTACGCTACTACTAATTTAATACGGACGATGTTACCTCATATATACTCGATAATATGGATCGAGAGTTTCTACCCGGCAACCTTAAATTGCTGGACTATGGGGAAAACTAATGAATATTAGCCTATGTGCAAAAAAGGACTCATATTGATTAGCTTTCTCTCATAGATGAAAGTGAATCCATATGGGTCTTTTTTTATTTTTATTTTTCTAAAAGGTCAGACATCTTACGTATGACATAAAACCTATTTGTTTTATTTTTAGTAATATAACGAGCGTTTTATGTACAAACTTTATACGAACTTCTGAAAGGGGCAACTACATGCAATATGTAATGAGCATTATCGGTATTCTTGTCGTTTTAGGTTTATGTTTTGCTTTGTCAAACAACAAAAGTAAAATCAACTTCCGTGCAATTGCAATTATGATTGGTTTCCAAATTTTAATCGGTTGGTTTATGTTTGGCACAAAAATTGGTCAACAAATTATCATCTTCATTAGTAAAGTTTTCAACAAACTAATTAAACTTGGTACGACAGGCGTCGATTTTCTCTTTAATGGAATTCAAAGAGATTTTGTCTTTTTCTTAAACGTATTATTAATTATCGTATTTTTCTCAGCACTACTTTCTATCTTTAGTTATTTAGGTGTTTTACCATTCATCGTTCGCGTTGTCGGCGGTGCCATTTCAAAAGTTACTGGTTTACCACGCGTTGAATCATTCCACGCAGTAAACTCTGTATTCTTCGGTTCAAGTGAAGCTTTAATCGTTATTAAAAATGATTTACAGCATTTTAACAAAAACCGTATGTTTATCATTTGTTGTTCTGCGATGAGCTCAGTTTCTGCTTCTGTTACAGCATCATACGTAATGATGTTAGATGCAAAATATGTATTAGCAGCTCTTCCATTAAACTTATTCTCAAGCTTAATCGTTTGTTCGTTATTAACACCTGTTGATACGAAAAAAGAAGACGAAGTAGTTCAGAAATTTGACCGAACTGTATTCGGGGATAGCTTTATCGGTGCAATGATTAACGGTGCGCTTGACGGTTTAAAAGTAGCAGGTATCGTTGCCGCATTAATGATCGCTTTCATCGGTGTGATGGAAGTTGTAAACTACGTAATTAGCGCAGCTTCAGGTGCAATGGGACATGCCGTTACGTTACAACAAATCTTTGGTTACGTACTTGCTCCATTCGCATTCTTAATGGGTATTCCAGCTCAAGATATTATCCCAGCTGGCGGAATTATGGGTACGAAGATTGTATTAAACGAGTTTGTAGCAATCCTTGATTTAAAAGGTGTTGCAGCAACATTATCTCCACGTACAGTTGGAATCGTTACAGTATTCTTAATTAGCTTCGCAAGTATTAGCCAAATTGGTGCGATCGTTGGTACAATTCGTGCTCTTTCTGAGAAACAAGGAAGCATCGTATCGAAATTTGGTTGGAAAATGCTATTTGCATCAACACTTGCTTCTATTTTATCTGCGACAATCGCTGGATTGTTTATTTAAAAAAACTCCACCTTACTTCTCTTTTTCTAAAAGAAGTTTGGGTGGAGTTTTTTATCTTCTATATGTATTTTTATGTAAATAACACCAGAAAAAAATAAGGTATTTTTACCTAAATATCCCAAAAACATATTCCCCTATATATTCTATAGTGATATGATGGACAAGGGTATAATTCAAATTTTTAAAATCAAAAATTTGGATTCGTGTCACTTATAAGAACGATTGTTTCATAACATAAGTGATGATAATTAAATCACAATAGAAGGATGATAGAATGAAAAAGTATACATATATCGCTTTACTTTCTTCTGCTATTCTCGTAGGTTGTAACACTAGTAGTACTAGTGATAAACAAATACAAGAAACAACGGCGAAACAAGCAGTTGAACAAAAAAAAGCGAAAGCAGTTGAACTCCCTTTAACGCAAGGAGTTATTACATGGGATCCGTATGAATATAACGCACAAAACACCACGATTTATACAAAAGATTTAAGAGATTCGTTTAAAGAAGTACGTTATACGATTTGGCGTACTGCTGATGGCCCTGAAAGCAAACAAACTTTCACTTCACAAGAAAAAGAGCGTGATTTTGCCCTCCCACTTCATTTAAAATCATTCCATTTAAAACGTGGCGAATTTCAAATTGAAACAGTAGGAATTAAAGAAGATAATACTGAAACAAATCTAGTAACATCTAAAATTACATTCCAGCAACATGTACCCGTTTTAATGTACCATGCAATTGAAAAATATCCTGGGCCAAGTGATGGAGATTATGGCTTATACGTACCGCCTGAACAATTTGAAAAGCATATGCAATACTTGAAAGATAACGGTTATACGATGCTTACGTTTGAACGTTGGAATGATATAAACCGTGTAAATAAACCTATTTTCATAACAATGGATGATGGTCGAAAAAATAATATGAACGCTCTTCATATTTTACAAAAATTAAAGGATGATACATTCCAGCCTGCAGCCACTGAATTCCTTACTGCAAATGAGATAGACAAACCAAATCGTCTATCAACGGATGATATAAAGCAAATGATGGATTCCGGCATTTTCTCTATTCAATCCCATACTGCTAATCATACGATGATGGCTCACTCCAATAATTATGATGAGGAATTACGTGGTTCAAAAGAAAAAATTGAAGCTCTTACTGGTAAAAAGGTCATCGCTCTCGCCTATCCAGTAGGTTCTTATAATGATCCAGCTGTTGAAGAAACAAAAAAATACTATGAGTTCGCAGTAACTACTGATCACGGTAATCATATTACAAAAGGGATGCCGAACGAACAGTACTTAATTAAACGCCATTTTGTAGGGCCTAATACATCGATGGAAAAATTCATATCTCTTATAAAGTAAACTTTACTAAAAAACAGTAGAAATGGCTCTATTAAAAAACTATCTCATTACTAAAATGACATGATGAACAAGGGTATATCCCCACCTCTCTTACAGCGGTGGGGATTTTAAATGTAAGAATGCAACATAATACACAATAGAAGGTGATTTTATGAAAAAATACGCAGCAATCGCTTTATGCACATCTGCTATTCTAGCAGGTTGTACTACTAGCAATGTAAGTCAAGAGCCTAAAAAAGAGAAAAAGGTTCAAGAGACTAAGAAACAAGAAGTGACCGTACAAGAACAAGGGAAAATTTCTTATAACCCAATTACATATGAATCTACTAACACTACTATTCACATGACAGATATAAAAGATACTTTAACTGAGGTACAATATAAAATTTGGCGTACCGCTGATGGAAAGGAAACTGCTAAATCTTTGTCTTCTAAAGAAAAGGAAAAGCAATTTTCACTTCCTTTTGACATAAAAGAATTTGAAGGAAAACGCGGTGAGTTCCAAATTGAAGCAATAGGCATAAAAGAAGATGGGAAAACCATTCCACTCACAAAATCTGCTATTACTTTCGAGCAAAAGGTTCCCGTTCTTATGTACCATGCAATCGATGATTATCACGGTCAAGGTATTAAAGACTTATTCGTATCACCCGCTAACTTTGAAGCCCAAATGAAATATTTAAAGGACAATGGTTATACACTGTTAATGTTTGAACGCTGGGGCGATATAAATAAAGTAAATAAACCTATCTTTGTTACATTTGATGATGGTATGAAAAATAATATGAATGCATTTCATGTTTTACAAAAGCTAAAAGACGATACGTTTAAACCGGCGGCAACAGAATATATGATTGTTAATAATGTTGATACTGAAGGATCTCTTTCTACATCTGACATAAAAGAAATGGTGGATTCCGGCATTTTCTCTATGCAATCTCATACTGCAACACATGCGGACTTGCCGAAGATTACAAACTATGAAGAAGAATTAAAGGAATCGAAAGAAAAGCTAGAAAAAATAACAGGTAAACCCGTTATCGCAGTTGCCTATCCATTCGGTCACGTAGATGATAAAGTCGTTGCAGAAACGAAAAAATATTATCAGTTCGCAACAACAACAAAACCTGGAAAATTCATTACAAAAGGTGAACCCGATGAGTTGTTAAAAATGAAGCGTGTTCGCATACACCATACGACGACCGTAGAACAATTTGCTTCTTCGATTAAATAACGATGAGAGCTCAATATATTTTGAGCTCTCTTTTTATGCTATATTTATATATATTTTTCGAATTTTCTTGTATTATATATAGTAAGAAATCTTTCAAATTAAAGGAGATTATACATATGTCATTTGAACAAACGTTAGAGAAATATGCTGCCCTTGCAGTCAATGTTGGTGTTAATATTCAACCAGGGCAAACATTATCAATCAGTGCACCTCTTGAAGCTGTACAATTTGTACGTCTCGTTACAGAAAAAGCATATAAATCTGGTGCAAAACACGTATATGTGGATTGGAATGATGAGACGTTAACACGCTTAAAGTTCGATCTAGCTCCTGAAGAAGCATTCGCTGAGTTCCCATCTTGGAAAGCACACGCTCGTGAAGAATTAGCAAAAGAAGGCGCTGCATTTATGTCTATTTATGCAGAAAACCCTGATTTATTAAAAGGTGTGGATTCAACGCGTATTGCAACAGCTCATAAAGTAGCCGGTGAAGCAATGAAAGTATATCGTGATTACGTACAAGCTGATAAAGTAAGCTGGTGTGTCATTTCTGTTCCTACGAAAGAATGGGCTGCGAAAGTATTCCCTGACGCTGCACCAGAAGAACAAGAAGCAAAACTATGGGATGCTATTTTCAAAGCGACTCGTGCTGATTTAGAAAATCCTGTGGAAGCATGGAAAGAACACGATAAAACGTTACATACAAAAGTTGATTACTTAAACGAAAAACATTATAAAGCTCTTCACTATACAGGTCCTGGAACAGATTTAACGATCGAACTTCCAGAAAAGCATGTATGGGCTGGTGCTGGTAGCTTAAATGAAAAGAATGTACCATTTATGGCGAACATTCCAACTGAAGAAGTATTTACAATGCCACTTAAAACAGGTGTAAACGGCCAAGTATCTAGCACAAAACCGTTAGCATTTGCAGGTAACATTATCGATAACTTCACGTTAACATTTGAAAACGGACGTATCGTAGATTATAAAGCTGAAGTTGGAGAAGAAGCTTTAAAACATTTAGTAGAAACAGATGAAGGTTCTCACTTCTTAGGCGAAGTGGCTTTAGTACCTCATGATTCACCAATTTCAAATACAAATATTTTATTCTACAATACGCTATTTGATGAAAACGCATCTTGCCACCTTGCAATCGGAAGTGCTTATGCATTCAACTTAGTTGGCGGAAAAACAATGTCTAAAGAAGAACTTGCTGAAAATGGTGCAAACACTAGTATTACACACAACGACTTCATGATTGGATCAGCTGAGCTTGATATCGACGGTATTACAGCTGATGGCAGACATGAACCAATCTTCCGTAAAGGTAATTGGGCATTTTAATATAAAAGGAGGCTATCCTCAGGGATAGCCTCCTTTTATTATGTCATTTTTTGTCGGTAAATCGATATATTTCAAAAATCGCTGATATAAATTGAGTTACGGTCGATATATTTTAAAAACCGCTGATATATTTGGAGTTACGTTCGATATATCCAAAAAATCGCCGATATAATTCATTTACCAATGCACCGTCCCTAAGCAATGTCACAAAACGAAACTACTACTTATGATGCAGATGACACCTTAAGTCCAATTACTCCTAACACGATAAAAAGAATACAACATGCTTGGAACAAGCTAATGTGCTCTTTAAAAAAGTACACACTAATAATTGTAATAAGTAACGTCCCAACACTAGACCAAATTGCATAAGCAATACTTAAATGAATCTTTTTTACAACGATGGCGAACACGCTGAAACAAATTCCATAAAATACGAAAATAAGTACACTTGGAACGAGCTTTGTTAAACCATTTGATAATTTCATCGCAATTGTTCCAGCTACTTCAAAAATAATTGTTACGAGTAATAATAGCCAATATACCATACTAGAATCTCCTTCTCTGTTACCTTATAGAGATTCTAGTATACTACTTATAGTCCTAATGAAATATATTTAATTTCTAAATATTCCTCGATACCGAAATGACCACCTTCACGGCCAATACCGCTTTCTTTAAACCCACCGAACGGTGCTTGTGCAACTGATGGGAGGCCATCATTTAATCCGATAATACCGTACTCTAACGCTTCACTAATTTGGAATGCTTGACTAATATCTTTCGTGAAAATGTACGCGGCTAAACCATATGGCGTATGATTTGCACGCTCAATTACTTCTTCAACCGTTTTAAATTTCGCAACTGGTGCAACCGGTCCAAATGTTTCTTCATTCATACAAAGCATCGTATCATTCGCCAATCCAATTACAGTCGGTTGCATAAAGTGTCCGTCTAGCTCTGCAACCTTTTGACCACCATATAAAACTGTTCCACCCTTTTGAATAGCGTCTTCGATATGCTCCTGTACTTTCGAAACTGCATTCTCGTCAATAAGTGGTCCTACAGTCGTTCCGTCACCGAAACCGTCTCCTACTTTCAACTGTCCCACTGCCTTTTCGAACTTCTCTACAAACGCTTCATACACTTCTTCCTGAACAAATACTCGGTTTGTACATATACATGTTTGTCCTGCGTTACGGAATTTCGAACCAATCACCGCTTCTACTGCTTTATCTAAGTCCGCATCATTCATAACAATAAACGGTGCGTGACCACCTAACTCAAGTGAAACTTTTTTCATCGTTTGTGCAGCACTAGCCATTAACTCTTTCCCAATTTCCGTTGATCCTGTAAAGGAAACTTTTCGAACGCGTCCATCTTCCATCCATGTATCAGCAATTGCTTTCGCACTACCTGTTACAATGTTTATTACACCTTTAGGAATGTCCGCTTCATGAGCTAATTCAGCCAATTTTAACGCAGTTAATGGCGTTTGACTAGCAGGTTTTACAACGGCTGTACATCCTGCTGCAAGCGCTGGGGCTACCTTTCTCGTAATCATCGCTGCCGGGAAGTTCCACGGTGTAATAGCTGCCATAACGCCAACTGGTTGCTTCATAACTAAAATACGTTTATTCGGATGAGAAGCAGGAATCATTTCACCATATACGCGTTTTCCTTCTTCTGCATACCATTCAACAAAACTATTTGCATAATTCACTTCACCAAGCGCTTCTGCAAACGGCTTTCCTTGTTCTTTCGTCATAATTGCTGCAATCTCTTCTTTATTTTCATCAATCAGTGTGAACCATTTTTTTAATTTCGCTGCACGGTCTGCTGCTGTTAACTTAGACCATGATTTAAAAGCTTCATGCGCAGCGTCAACAGCTTGCTTTGCCTCTGTTACCCCGCCCTTTGGTACAGTCGCAAATATTTCCTTCGTTGCTGGATTATTTACTTCGATTTGTTCTTGCAATGTAATCCACTCACCATTTATATACATCGCCTTTTTCTCTACATTTACAAATGTCGCTTTTTTATCCAATATTCTCTTCCTCCTCTATAAGTTTCTTTATTTTTCTCGTGGCAGCAGATTGACTTATTTTTAAAAACTCCGCTACTTTATAACTCGATCCATATGTTTTATATGCTTTCAAAATAATATTCCGTTCTACTTCTTCTAACATTTTATAAAGACTTTGGCCCGATTGTTCAACCGTTGATTCTTGCATCGCTATTGGCAAATCCTCTATCGTAACGATATCATCAGCAGTTATAACAATTCGCTCAATCACATTTTCAATTTCTCTATTATTTCCTTCCCACGGGTAACCAACAAACATTTGCAATGTACTAGGCGCTAATTTTACATTCCTGCCATATTTCTCGTTAAAGTGTTGTAAATAATGATAAATGAGTGGCAAAATGTCTTCGGTTCTTTCCCTTAGTGGTGGAATTAAAATTGGAATGACATTCAGACGATAATATAGATCTTTCCGGAATGTTCCTTGTTTCACCATCATACTTAAATCTCTATTTGTTGCCGCTACAATCCTAACGTCCACCTTTTTTAATTCTCTCCCGCCTATAGGGCGAAACGTTTTCTCTTGCAACACTTGCAAAAGCTTTGCTTGAATTTCAAGTGGCATTTCACCAATTTCATCTAAAAAAAGAGTTCCTTTATGAGCTGATTCTAATAATCCCTTTTTCCCTTCACGATTCGCACCTGTAAAAGATCCGCCTGAGTACCCAAAAAGCTCTGATTCAATTAAATTCGTTGGCAATGCCGCACAGTTAATTTCATAGAAACTTTCATTCTTCCGGTTACTCATTTCATGTAAATGACGCACCAATCGACTCTTCCCTACTCCTGTCTCACCTAAAATGAGAACAGTACTATCTACCACGGATACTTTCTTGATTGTCTCGACTATTTTTTGCATAGCGATACTTTTAAAAATAAGTCCTTCATGTTCATATGTTTCTCTTAATTCTTTTTTATATGTTTTTAACTGATTATCCATTTCTTCTACCTTTTGACGTAATTGATAGAGTTCTGTAAGATCACGAGAGTAACTAATTACCCTTCTTAAATTCCCCTCATCATCAAAAACAGGCCTTGTACGAACGTGTAAATACTCTCCTGATTTTGTCGTTTGAACGAGTTCAATCGGTCTCTTTTTTTCAATTACTTCTAACGTTGCTGATGGATAAAAGATCCCATCCTTCTGCAATTCTTTTACATGCTTACCCACTAACTCTTTAGCAGCTAATTGATAGTGCCTTTCACATGTACTATTTACACGCACAACGATTCCCTTTTCGTCAGTCACAAAAATTTCGTCAAACGCATATTCAAATACATCTTGTAAATCCATTAACACTCGTTCCTTTTCTGCAACCATCCTAGCCACCCCTAACTTCCAATCCATCGATTCACTTCACTACCTTTATTATAAAGTGAATTTTCTGCATTTTATATAGAGTCAGCTAGAATGTTTGCTGTTTTCTTATTTAACTTTTAAACACGAGCAATATTTGCTTTCTCATAACAGGCTTGCAACGATTCTTCAATGATTGTTAATCCTTCTTCCAGTTGCTCATCTGTAATCACTAATGGCATTAGCACACGAATAACATTACCGTATGTTCCTGCTGATAGTAGAAGTAAGCCGCGTTTGTTTGCTTCTGTGCACAAATTAGCTGTTAACGTTTTATCAGGTGCTTTCGTCTTACGGTCTTGAACGAGCTCGAATGCACACATTGCTCCTAAACCGCGCACATCACCGATGCAATTATATTTATTTTTCATCTCTTCGAATCGGTTCATTACAACTTTTCCTAATTCTATCGCTCTATCATTTAAATTCTCTTTTTCTATTACATCAAGTACTGCTAATGCTGCCGCACATCCTAGCGGGCTTCCTGCATACGTTCCACCAAGTTCTCCTGGTGCAGACTCATTCATAATTTCCTTGCGCCCAATAACACCACTAATCGGTACACCAGCACCTAATGATTTAGATACCGTAATTAAATCCGGAACGACATCATAATGATCAATGGCAAAATATTTTCCTGTACGGCTAAATCCAGTTTGAATTTCATCCGCTACAAATAAGATGCCGTGTTCTGAACAAATATTGCGTACTTCTTGCACAAACTTCTTACTTGGGACGATAAATCCACCTTCCCCTTGAACAGGTTCCATTACAACGGCTGCAATCGTTTCTGGTGCTACTTCTGATATGAAGAAATTTTTAAACTCTTCAATCATAAAGTCATCATACTGCTCTTCAGTTAACCCTTCTGGGCGACGATATTCATACGGGAATGGCGCTTTATATACTTCTGAAGCAAATGGGCCAAATCCAAATTTATATGGTTTTACTTTACTTGTCATCGTCATTGTCATTAATGTACGTCCGTGGAAACCTTTAGAAAACGCGATAATGCCAGGTCTTTTTGTATATTTACGAGCGATTTTTACCGCATTCTCAACTGCTTCTGCACCACTATTTAAAAATAGTACTTGCTTATCAAAACTTCCTGGCGCTAATGCCGCAAGTTTTTCTGCTAATTCAATATATGGCTCATACATCATGACATTAAAGCCAGTATGGATGTATTGATCTACTTGTTTATGGAGCGCTTCTTTAACAGCTGGGTGACAATGCCCTACGTTAATTGTTCCTATCGCTCCAGCGAAATCAATGTACTGATTGCCATCAACATCTGTTACAAGAGCACCATTTGCAGATTGTACAAACGTTGGGATGCCGTTACTTACTCCTTTTGGTACTATATTTTGGCGGCGTTCTAGTAAAGACGCTGCTTTCGGTCCAGGAATTTGTTCATTTACTTTAGCAAATTTTTTTGTGTTCATTACGTACCCCATCCTTTTCTTTACATTGTTTTCTCTTTTCATTGCAAAATGTATGCCAACATTCTTCTTCAGTATTCATCCTACATACCTTCTATTTCGCCATAAAAAATAAGTCTATAAAGACTCATTAAGAGTCTTTATAGACTTATTTTTCTTACACACTAGACTTTCCTCGTTCCCAAATAAACTCACCTGAATGAGAAATAAAATCCCCAACAGATTGTACTACTAAATCCGCAAGTGGTTCTAACGTTTGACGATCTCCTGTACCAGATAGTACTCCAATTGCAAAGCAATCACCGTTTTTAGCTAAATGTAAATCAGTTGGCGTATCCCCAACGACCGCTACTTCACATGCATCTAAATGAAACCTATCACAGAAGGATTCTACAATTCTTTTATCTGGTTTTTGTGCCGGAAATGTATCTGAAGCTACAACATAATCAAAGAAAGACTCTAATTGATACTGTTTTAAAAATAATTCTGTCGGTGCGAAATCATCAGCTGTCACAACACCTAAAATAAATCCTCTATCCTTTAAACTTTGTAAAATTCTCGGTAAATCTGCCGTCATTTTCATATAGGAACGGTGCTCATACATAAGGGAAAATAATTTTCCACTTACCCACTCATGCATCTCCTCTTCCTTAGATGACGTAATATACTTACAAAGCCCCTTTGCAACATCAAGGCTTGTTCCTGCCGCTATTGCGCTACGAGGGTTCACAAACACACCCTCCACGCCGATCTCTTTTAATAAAGTAGGCTGCATTGACTTTGGCAGTTCATATAAGTCGATACATTCCGCCACAAGTTCTTCAGCTACTTTTATCCAAATTGAATGAAAATCCATTAATGTCCCATCTTTATCAAATAGTATTGCTTTTACCTTCTCCATAGCACACCCTACCTCTCGTCTCTTATCTCCTCCAGTGTATCAATAAAGTATGGATATAAAATAAACGAATTGTAAAAATACCATGAAAATCAAACTAACTTCCAATTTACAATTCCTCTATATAATAAAAAGGATGCCTTTACAGGGCATCCTCTTGATGTTCAGGAACAAATAGTTCCAGACAATGATATATATTTTCGAATTCCATCGGTGCATCTCCACCGTATTCACCATCTAAATTAATCATTAGTTTGTCTGGTGAATGCACTTTAATTCGGTTAGCTTGTGTGTATAGTACTTTTGGATTGTTAATATGTTCACCACGCTGCGCTTGTGTTGCTGCTTTAATTAAGTCAGCAATAGAACCTTTTTTCAGCACTAATAAATCAAATAATCCATCGTTAATTGATGCATATGGTGCTACCTTTTCAAAGCCGCCTACTGAACGAGTATTCGTAATTAAAAACATCGTAATTTCTTCTTGTAGTAATTTTCCATCATACTCAATTTCAACATATGTTGGGTGCAATGATGGTAACATCTCGATACCTTTTAGGTAATAAGCAAGCTGTCCTAATACTGTCTTTAACTTACTCGGTACTTCGTATGTTAATTCTGTAATACGACCGCCACCAGCGATGTTGATAAAATATGTATCGTTCGCTCTACCAAGGTCTAATGGCACGGTTTTTCCTTCACAAATAATATCCGCTGCCTCTTCAATAGAACGAGGTACACCGATTGCACGTGCAAAGTCATTTGTCGTTCCAACTGGAATAATTCCAAACTTTGGACGATGTTCATGCCCTACTAAACCGTTCACCACTTCATTTAACGTGCCGTCACCACCAGCCGCAATAACAACATCAAATTTACGCTCTACAGCTTGCCTCGCCGCCACAGTTGCGTCGCCAGGACCCGTTGTCGCATGACAAGATGCCTC
This sequence comes from Bacillus sp. TE9106W, assembly GCF_054062215.1. NCBI lineage: Bacteria > Bacillati > Bacillota > Bacilli > Caryophanales > Bacillaceae > Bacillus > Bacillus sp. TE9106W. Next base: position 35,645 of record NZ_JBSSFA010000009.1, on the reverse strand, counting down.
ATATCCAGCTTGTTCTAATTTTTGTAATACTTCTGGTAAACTCTTCTTAAATAGCTCACGCCCAGAAGTAGGATTATAAATAATTCTTGCTCGCTTCATCATTTATTAGCACAGGAAATTTCTTTATGCACAGAAAAAGAACATACCGAACCTCTATTCAGTATTCCCATGCCTACCTCCTCTCATCTTCCTATCCTTCTTTTATCTCGCTCAAACAGGCAGTAAGAACCCGATTCGTGTAGCCCATCAAAAGTAAATATTCATTTCAATGGTTTTGTTTTATTTGACAAAAAAATTTATGTCCATCTATTTCCTCACAACAATTTACATATAACGAATAATAATTATCTATTATTTCATGAGATGAAAAAAACCTCTATGTCTAGATTTATCATTATTCCCACCTTTTTGCAACTATCATACCATAGTTGCTATACAAACATTTTTCCACTTTTGACAGTTAATCAAACGTTTGTTTAAATGATTTTCTCTCATTTAAACAAACGTTTGATTAACCTAGAAAAACACCCATGTACGGGTGTTTTTCTGCTTAATCTTTAAAAGTTACTACTATTATCGCTTATTAATCTCTTCAAGTAAGATTTTGTTAACTAGCGGTGGATTTGCTTGTCCTTTTGTAGCTTTCATAATTTGACCAACTAAGAAGCCAATCGCACGGTCTTTACCGTTTTTAAAGTCTTCGATAGATTGTTCATTATTATCAAGAATTTCTGTTACAACTTTACGAAGTGTACCCTCGTCAGAAATTTGAACAAGACCTTTCGCTTTAACGATTTCTTCTGGGTCTCCACCTTTTTCAATTAATTCGTTAAATACTTTCTTCGCAATTTTAGAAGAAATTGTACCTTTTTCAATTAATTGAACCATTTTAGATAAACCAGCAGGCGTTAATGCAACATCTTTTAATTCTTTTTGTTGTTTGTTTAAGTACGCAAGCACTTCACCCATTAACCAGTTTGATGTTAATTTCGCATCTGCTCCATCTGCAATTGCTGCTTCAAAGAAATCAGACATCTCTTTCGTTAATGTTAATACATGTGCATCATAAGCCGGTAAGCCAATTTCTGCAACGTAGCGGGCTTTACGTGCGTCTGGAAGTTCTGGAATAGAAGCGCGAACTTCTTCTTTCCACGCGTCATCGATGTAAAGTTCAACTAAGTCTGGCTCTGGGAAGTAACGGTAATCGTCAGATCCTTCTTTTACACGCATTAAGATTGTTTTCTTCGTTGCTTCATCATAACGACGTGTTTCTTGTTGGATGATACCACCAGATAATAATTCTTTTTCTTGACGCACTTGCTCATGCTCAAGACCTTTTTGTACGTAAGTGAATGAGTTTAAGTTTTTCAGTTCTGCTTTTGTACCGAACTTCTCTTGTCCAACTGGACGAAGAGAGATGTTCGCATCACAACGCAAGGAACCTTCTTCCATCTTACAATCAGATACGCCAGTGTATTGAATGATTGATTTTAACTTCTCTAAGTATGCATATGCTTCTTCTGGCGTACGCATATCTGGCTCAGACACGATCTCGATTAAAGGCATACCTTGACGGTTGTAGTCTACTAATGAACCATCAGCTGTATGCGTTGATTTACCAGCATCTTCTTCTAAATGAAGACGTGTAATACCGATACGTTTCTTTTTACCGTCTACTTCGATTTCAATCCAGCCATTTTCACCAATTGGCTTATCAAATTGAGAAATTTGGTAAGCTTTCGGATTATCTGGGTAGAAATAGTTTTTACGGTCGAACTTCGTTTCCGTTGCGATTTCACAGTTTAATGCCATTGCAGCTTTCATTGCAAAGTTAACTGCTTCTTTATTTAAAGTAGGAAGTACCCCTGGGTATCCTAAGTCAATTACACTTGTTTGTGTATTTGGCTCCGCTCCGAATTCTGTTGGACTCGCAGAGAAAATTTTCGAATTTGTTTTTAACTCAACGTGAACCTCTAAACCAATAATTGTTTCTAAATTCATCTATGCTCGCCTCCTTACAGACTTGCTTTTTTTGTATGATAGTCTGTTGCTTGCTCAAACGCATGTGCAACGCGGTAAATTGTCGCTTCATCGAAGTGTTTACCAATGATTTGTAGACCAAGTGGCATGTTGTTAGCACCGAATCCACATGGAACAGAAATCGCTGGAACACCAGCTAAGTTTACTGGGATTGTTAAAATGTCATTTGCATACATTGTCATTGGATCATCAACTTTTTCGCCCACTTTAAATGCCGGAGTTGGCGTTGTTGGTCCAATAATAACATCATAGTTAGCAAATACATTTTCAAAGTCGTTTTTAATTAATGTACGTACTTGTTGTGCTTTTTTGTAATATGCATCATAGTAACCAGAGCTAAGTGCAAATGTACCAAGCATAATACGACGTTTAACTTCATCTCCGAAACCTTCGCTACGTGTGTTTTTGTATAGATCTAATAAATTATTTACATTATCAGAACGGACACCGTAACGTACGCCGTCGAAGCGTGAAAGGTTAGCAGATGCTTCAGATGAAGATAGTAAGTAATACGTTGCTAGAGCGTATTTAGAGTGTGGAAGTGATACTTCCTCCCAAGTTGCGCCCATACCTTCTAATACTTTTAAAGCAGCTAGTACTGACTCACGAGCTTCTTCGCCAACACCTTCTCCTAAATATTCTTTCGGTACAGCAATGCGTAAACCTTTAACGTCACCTGTTAAGCCAGCTAAGTAGTTTCCTACTTCAACGTTTGCAGAAGTTGCATCCATACGGTCAAGGCCTGAAATAGCTTGTAATAAGTATGCATTATCTTCTACTGTACGTGTAATCGGTCCGATTTGGTCAAGTGAAGATGCAAATGCTACTAATCCGTAACGAGATACGCGTCCGTAAGTTGGTTTTAAACCTACAACGCCGCAATATGCAGCTGGCTGACGGATAGAACCACCCGTATCAGAACCTAGAGAGAATAATACTTCTCCTGCTGCTACAGCTGCTGCAGAACCACCACTAGATCCGCCTGGAACGTAATCTAAGTTCCATGGGTTTTTCGTAGCGTAGAAACCTGAGTTTTCATTTGAAGAACCCATTGCGAACTCATCCATATTTAATTTACCGATTGTAATTGTGTCAGCAGCTTTTAGCTTTTGCACAACTGTCGCATCATAAATTGGATCGAAGTTTGCTAATATTTTGCTCGCACAAGTTGTACGAAGACCGTTAGTTACAATGTTATCTTTAACACCAATTGGCATACCGAATAATAAACCATTATCTTCAGCGCCAATTTTCGCGTCTAATTCTTTCGCTTTCGCGCGTGCGTTTTCTTCATCTAATGTAAGAAAAGCTTTTACGTTATCTTCAACATCCGCAATACGTTTGTAAGATTCTTCTACTAAATCCGTAACGGAAATTTCTTTGTTGTTTAATTTCTTATGTAACTCTGATACTGAATGATCAAATAATGACATCGAAATTCCCCTCCTCTATTCTAATACTGCTGGAACACGGATTTGATTATCTTTGTGATCCGGTGCATTTTTTAATACTTCTTCAACTGGTAAACCTTTTTCTGGTACATCTTCACGCATAACATTTTTCATAGTTAATACATGAGTTGTTGGCTTTACATCTGTTGTATCTAATTCATTTAACTGTTCTGCAAATGTAACAATTGCATCTAGTTGTTTTTGAAATTTTTCTGCTTCTTGATCAGTAATTGCAAGACGTGCTAAATGTGCTACGTGCTTTACATTCTCAACGGAAATTCTTGACACGGCTAGGCCACCTCCATAATATATCGTTCAATCTACAATACTATTGATGATACCAAATTTTCAGTACTTCAAGCAAGTCAACACACGGCACTTACAGCATTTTTACATAAAAAAAGAAAGGCAAACGCCTTTCTTTACGATTTACTCTTTATCTGACGGTTTATTTTTCGGAAATCTCTCGTTATCTTCTTCATTATCACGAATTGTTTTTTGTAATACAAAACAAGACATCGTTAAAAATAGTGTTCCAATTAAATAGTATCCTTTTACACTAAGCGTTTCATCTAGCGTATAAATTCCAATTAGCATACCTGAAAGCGCGCAAACAAATGAAGTCCATGCTAAAAACGTGAACGCTTGCGTATTACGTCTTCTCATCGTTCTCCCCCTCGTTAGCTGTACATCTATTATAGATAAGTATATTTACTATGATGAATTTTTATGTAAATTCTATTTTTATATTTATAAATCTTTCATAAAAGAATAATATTTCAAGGTGAATTTTCTGCCTAATCAGAAAAAACAATTAAAACCATTGACATTTATTTCAATTCTACATAAAATAAAAACAAATATTACGAATCTCGAAATATACGGGAGTGGAATTAATTGTTGCAATACGAACATTTTTTAGACTTACTGCTAGATAACGCCAAGAAACTTTTTTATCCTGAAGAATGGGTAAGCCTCGATTTAACACTTTCTAAAACTGAAGTATTTTGTTTACTTTGGATGGAGCGAAATACGGATATTACAATGACAAAAATTGCTGATCTTCTTGATATACCGATGAGTACGACGACAGGCGTTGTAAATCGCCTTGTAAAAAAGGGTTATATTGAACGCTACCGTGCTGAAAACGACCGACGTATTGTATTAATTCGTTTAACAGAAAACGGTGTAACGCTTGTTCAAGAAGTGAAACAAAATGCAGCCCATTACTTTAACTTAGTGACGGAAGCATTATCAGAAGAAGAAAAAGCATTTTTACTACAAATCTTCCAAAAGATTATGAATCACATTGCTACGTCACAGCAAAAAACAGAAGAAAAGGTTTCTACACCTAAAATGAAAAACATTCCGATTGAATAAAACCCTAGTTGGGTTTTTATTCAATCATTTATTTCGACACTCGTAATATTCGATATTCGAAACAAAGGGGATATGAATGATGAGAATTATTTTGTATACAGGTAAAGGTGGCGTAGGAAAAACTAGCATTTCAGCAGCAACAGCAATTCAAAGCGCAAAACAAGGATTAAAAACTTTAGTAATGAGTACAGATCCAGCTCATAGTTTAGGAGATTCATTTGGTGTAAAACTATCTTCTGAGCCATTAGAAATTCGTGAAAATTTGTGGGCACAAGAAATTAATACAATTTATGAAATGGAAAAAGGCTGGGGAAAGTTACAGAAATATATTACACTACTCTTCACTTCCAAAGCAGCTGATGATATTACAACAGAAGAATTAACGATGTTTCCTGGTATGGAAGATTTAATTAGCTTACTTCGCGTACTCGATTATTATAAACAAAACACATATGATGTTATTATCATTGATTGCGCTCCAACTGGGGAAACGTTAGCAATGCTCAGCTTTCCAGACATGCTCGGCTGGTGGATGGAAAAACTCTTTCCTATTAAAAGAAAAGTTTTAAAAGTTGTTCGCCCTGTAGCTCAACCACTTCTTGGTGTGCCCCTTCCAACCGATGATATTATGGACGAATTAACAAATACACTTGAACAGCTCGGAGAAATGAGAGATATTTTATCAAACCGAGAAGTAACAAGTATCCGCATCGTTGTAAATCCTGAAAAAATGGTCATTAAAGAAGCACAGCGCAGCTTTACGTATTTAAATTTGTACGATTATAACGTAGATGCTATTATGATCAACCGCGTCATTCCTAACACTGTCACCGATCCTTATTTTCAAGCATGGAAAGATACCCAAAAGAAATATAAAACATTAATTCAAGATAGTTTTGATCCACTTCCTATTTACGAAGCACCAATGTTTGAACAAGAAGTTGTTGGTTTGCCTATGTTAGAGCGTGTAGGAGATGCTTTATTTAAAACTGAACATTGTCCTACTGAAGTGAAATTTAACGGCCGCACACAATATGTAAAAAAAGATGGCAATGAATATATTTTCGTTCTGTCCATTCCCTTCTCAAATAAAAGTGAGCTCACATTAAATCAAAAAGGTGATGAGCTTATCATTCGCGCGGGTTCTGTTAAACGGAACATCACATTACCAAAAACATTAACGCACCTTTCTATTCAAGGGGCTAAGTTTGAAGAGGACGTACTAAACATTCGTTTTGGAGGTGTCGTGCATGCATGAAGAACTACTAAGGAAGATAATCCGTACAAAAATAAAAGTCGGTATGCATATATTAGAAGAGTTACCTGCCCCAATCCAGCAATCAGCTAAGCAAATGCTAAATATTTTACAAGAGGAGCTATCTTCTTATCCGAACGAACAAGGGCATCATAAAAATAATTTAAAAAATATTATAATCGAATGAATATCTCTGGATAGAGGGCCTTTTTAGGCTTTCTATCTCCATATTGGAGTGAGGTAAGTTGTTGAAAAGAATTTCTACTATTATATTTTGGATTATTCCCTTGTTATTTTTCATTCATAACCTTGAAGAATCTTTCCAAATGCCACAATATCTTGCTAATCAATTTTCGATTACTTTTATAACTAGCCAACACTTTTTCATTGCGATTTCTGTATTAACTCTCTTTGTCTTAGTTATCGTCTTTCTATATCAACTGAATTTCTTGTCTTCTATATACTGGATTATTTTTATACAGGGGGCTATCTTCTTCAACTCTGTTCAACATATTATTTTGTTTTTTATTTATCGCTCCTATAATCCTGGCGTAATATCCGCAGTTTCCATTGTTATCTTTTCTATTTTCTTTTTTTCATCCCAAAAACACTTAATTCATAAAAAGCAATTCGTAATTACACTCGTGTTCAGCTTATTTTCTTATCTCATTATCATTTGGATTACCTTACTACTCGCTAGCCGCTTTCAGTAATAAAAAAAGACCAGGAAAACTCCTGGTCTATTACTCTACTTAACAAACATTGGATTCTATATTATACAGAATTGGAAGGTACAGAATTAGGGTTTGTTTGTTAAGTAGATTATATGTTGAACGAACTAACAGCGGAGGGGTTCCTTCTGTTAGTCCATTAAACCCAATCATTATTTTACGATTTTTTCAAGCTCATCAAGTGAAAGATCTACTGAAATGGAACCATCATTTGTTTCTTTCTTAATTGCATCTATCACTTCTTTTGAATGATATAGTTCAATTACTTTTTTCAGTGTTGGATCATCTTTATCTTTCGTACGAGCTGCGAAAATATTAATATATGGCTTCGCATTTTCGTTCTTTGGATCTTCTAAGAAAATTGGATCCTTCGCTGGGTCTAATCCAGCTTGACCAGCAACACCGTTATTAATAACTGAAGCTGCTACATCTTTTAATACGCGAGGTGTTTGCTGTGCGATAACCGGTGTAATTTTTAACTTCTTCGGATTTTCAGCAATGCCGCTTGGATCTCCAAATAAGCCAAAGTCTTTTTTAAGCTTTAATAACCCAGCTGCATCAAGAAGTTTTAATGCACGTGCTTGGTTTGTTGGATCATTTGGAATCGCAATTTCTGAACCATCTGGAATTTCATTTGCTTTCTTATGTTTTTCAGAGTATAAACCCATTGGTGCAATTTGCGTTGTCCCAACAGCTGTAATATCTAGCTTATGCTCTTTTTTAAATTGTTCTAAGAATGCAATGTGCTGGAATGAGTTTAATTCAATATCTCCATCAGCTAACGCTTTATTTGGCGTTGTGTAATCAGAGAACTCAACCAGTTTAATTTTAATTCCTTCTTTTTCAGCTTTCCTCTTCAAAATTTCCCAAGCGTCTCCATCCGTTCCAGTTACACCGACGCGAACTACTTTTTCTTTCGCCCCTGCCCCTGTGTCTCCACTTGAGCAGCCGCTTAATGCTGAAACCCCTACAATTGCTGATAATGCAAATGCTAAAATTTTCTTCATTTTCTTTTCCCCCTCTTCCTTTTTATGATCTGCGTAAAAAGACTTTCGCAAAATAGTTTCCTAAGTTTTGAGCTAATTGTACGAGAATGATAAGTAAAACGACCGTTACGAACATAACTGATGTATCAAAACGTTGATAACCATATGTCATTGCTAAATCACCAAGACCGCCACCACCGACAAGCCCAGCAACTGCTGAAAATTCAATTAAACCAACTGTCATAAACGTAACTCCTAAGATCAATGGCGCTAACGCTTCTGGCACAAGGATTTCAAAAACAATTCTAATTGGTGAAGCGCCCATCGCTTGCGCTGCTTCAATTACCCCTTTCGGAACAGAAACAAGATTCGTTTCAACCATTCTAGCAATACCGATTGATGCAACTAACGTCATTGGGAAAATTGCTGCCGCTGTTCCAATTGTCGTTCCAATAACACTTCTTGTTAACGGGCTTAAAGCTACTAAAAAGATAATGAATGGAATCGGACGAATTGTATTAATAATGATATTAAGAATAGAAAAGACCCATTTATTTTCTAAAAAGTTTCCTTTTCTCGTTACATACAAAAGTAAACCTAGAGGTATACCAAGAATTGTAGCGAATATAAGGGTTACAATTACCATTAAGAGGGTATCCCCCGTCGCATCTAGTATGCGCGGCCAAAATATACTCCAATCAACTCGCATGAGCTTCTACCTCCTTCAGCTGCACTTGCAGTCTTAGATGTTGTAATGCTTTTTGAATTTCCCTCTGTTCACCTTGCAATTCTACAAGAAGATTTCCAAATAGCACATTTTGAAGTTCAATAATATTTCCGTACAGTACATTTACATCGACATTATAGTTTTTGGCGATATATGATAGTACTGGCTGCCCTGTCTCCTCACCAGTAAATGTTAGACGATAAATCTGACCACCACTTTGAATTTTCGCTAAAACACTTTCCGGTAAATGATCATTAATAACAGAACGTACAAAGTTTTGAGTCGTCGTTGTTTTCGGTTGTGTGAAAACATCAAACAGTTTTCCTTCTTCAATAACTTTTCCATTCTCCATTACAGCTACACGGTGACAAATTTCTTTCACAACATGCATTTCATGTGTAATAAGAAGAATTGTTAAATTGTATTCTCTATTTACTTTCTTTAATAAGTTTAGAATTTCTGTCGTTGTTTCTGGATCTAAGGCTGATGTTGCCTCATCACATATAAGAATATCTGGCGATGTCGCAAGTGCTCTAGCAATGCCCACACGCTGCTTTTGTCCGCCTGATAGCTGCTCTGGGTAATTGTTTGCCTTATCTTCTAACCCTACAAACTTCAGCAATTCATTTACTCTTTCTTTTATCTCATTCTTTGGTACTTTTGCTAACTTTAATGGATAAGCAATATTCCCAAACACTGTTCTTGAATTAAATAAATTAAAGCTTTGAAAAATCATCCCGATTCTTTGTCTTAGCTTCCGTAATTCTTTCGTCGATAATGATGTAATATCTTTATCATCTATTGAAATCGTTCCTGCCGTTGGTCTCTCTAACATGTTTACTAGGCGTAATAACGTACTCTTTCCAGCGCCACTAAAACCGATAATGCCAAAAATTTCGCCTTTCTCAACTGATAACGTTACATCCTCCACCGCATGAACAGATTGCCCACCTGATTCATATACTTTACTTACATTGTTAAAAGAAATCATTTTTCCCCCTCCTATATGCTGTAAAAACTTGAAGTAGAGCTCTCGAGGTAAAATAAAAAGTGCTCTCCTTCTTATCAACCATAAAGATAAGAAGGAGAGCACTTATATGTACTCGGTCACATCTTCTCATCTTCCAAGCCTTTCATAGGCTTGCTGGAGTTAGCACGGTATTAAAAAACCCGTTGCTGAGGTATCGTAGGGCCAGTCCCTCCACCTCTCTGGATAAGAATGTATCGATTTAATTGTCGTTTAATTAATTCTCATTATAGAACTCAGAATAATAAGAGTCAATACATTTTTTAGAAAAATATTAATTATTTCTTTATTAAAATTTTCAGATGAGAAATTTAATAGAAAATAGTAACCTTTAAAGTTATGTAAAATTCTCCTCTTGCATATTTTTTAAAAGGATAATCTTCTCTACTAATTGAATACCATTATTTGAATATGAAATCGGAGGAAGATAAATATATGAAAACAGCTCTTTTACTCGTTGATATTCAAAATGATTATTTTCCACACGGAAAGATGGAATTACGTAATCCAGCAGAAGCAAGCGCATATGCTAGTCAGCTACTACAGCTCTTTAGAAAGAAAAACGAACCTATTTTTCATATCCAACATGTAGCAATAAAAGAGGACGCAACTTTTTTCCTACCCAATACAGAAGGTGTACATATTCATGAAAGCGTACGCCCACTTAGAGAAGAATCAGTTATACTCAAACATTATCCAAATAGTTTTCGCGAAACTGATCTTCTAAAACAATTACAACATTTAGCTATTGAGCACGTCGTCATATGCGGGATGATGACCCATATGTGTATTGATGCTACCGTAAGGGCTGCCTTTGATTTCGGCTTGCAATGTACTGTTATACATGATGCTTGTGCTACAAAAGACCTTTCTTTTAAGAATGCTACTATACCAGCCGTTTATATTCATAACACAATTTTAGCTAGTTTAAACGGCGTATATGCAAATGTAATGAGTACAGAGGAGTTTTTAGCTACAAAAAAACACTCTCTTCAGTGAGCAAAACCGAAAAGAGTGTTTCTTGTCAAACCATAGATTTTCTTTCAAATTGTATTATACAGGAAATCCTTAAAATGAATACAAAAAAATGTGACTAATAAGTCAACTTTTCTCATTGTTTTATTTCTATTTACATGTTTACCCCGATATGAATAGGGTTTAGTTAGTTACACTTACCAAATAGTAATATATGGTAAGTGTTTTTAAATTCAAATTAAATAGGTTCTCCTATTATTTATTTGTTTGTTTTTGTTTCTTTTTCAAATACTCCGCACGCAATTTTTCAATTTGCTGCTTTTTATCAAATTTGACAGGCGTCTGTTTTTCATGAAACTTCGCGACAGCTACCTGGCCTTTATAATCCAATTGATATTTTCCCACTTTGTTCACCTACTTTTCTTGTCTTTAAAGAGAATCTATTCAGCAAATATAAATATACCTCATTTTGCTGAAGTAAACCTTATTACTTTATTAGTTTTTCTACTGATTACTATGTTAATCCACATATAAAAAATTTTTCAAAAAAAAGAGATCTTCGCAGACTGCGAAGATCTCTTCTACTATTTCTTATAAAGTTTCAGAAGTAGTTTTTGCTTGCATGTGAAGCGCTAAGTAGTCAGGACCACCAGCTTTAGAGTCTGTACCAGACATGTTAAAGCCACCGAATGGTTGGTATCCTACGATTGCACCAGTACATCCACGGTTGAAGTATAAGTTACCTACGTGGAAGTCTTCACGTGCTTTTTCAATATGATCACGGTTGTTAGAGATAACTGCTCCTGTTAAACCGTATTCTGTATTGTTTGCAATTGCAAGTGCATGGTCAAAGTCTTTTGCTTTACAGAATGCTACTACTGGTCCGAAGATTTCTTCTTTCATTAGGCGAGCATCTTCTGCAACGTCAGCAACGATTGTTGGTTGGATGAACCAGCCTTTAGAGTCGTCTCCTTCGCCACCTGCTAAAATTCTACCTTCTTCTTTACCAATTGCAACATAGCTCATTACTTTATCGAATGCAGCTTGGTCATTAACAGGACCCATGTTTGTACCTAATACAGCTGGGTTAGCAACTTTTAATTCTTTCGTTAATTCAACAGCACGATTTAATACGTGATCGTATACATCTTCGTGGATTACTGCACGAGAACATGCAGAACATTTTTGTCCTGAGAATCCGAATGCCGATGCAACGATAGATTTAGCTGCTAATTCAAGATCTGCTTCTTTATCAACAACGATTGTATCTTTACCACCCATTTCAGCGATAACGCGTTTTAACCAAATTTGGCCTGGGTTTACTTTCGCTGCGCGCTCATAAATACGGATACCTACATCACGAGATCCAGTGAAGCTAATGAAACGTGTACGAGGGTGATCTACTAAGTAGTCACCAACTTCAGAACCATTACCTGGTACGAAGTTTACTACGCCAGCTGGTAAGCCAGCTTCTTCTAATACTTCCATGAATTTCGCTGCTACTACAGGAGTTGTACTAGCTGGTTTTAGTAATACTGTGTTACCAGAAACTAAAGCAGCTGTTGTCATACCTGCCATAATTGCGAATGGGAAGTTCCAAGGAGAAATGATAACACCTACTCCTAATGGAATGTAAGAGAAACGATTATATTCAATTGGACGGCTTTCTACTGGAATTCCGTCTTTTAATTTCAACATTTGACGACCATAATATTCCATAAAGTCGATTGCTTCTGCTGTATCAGCATCTGCCTCATTCCACGGTTTACCTGCTTCTTTTACAAGAATAGCAGAGAATTCATGTTTTCTACGACGAACGATCGCTGCAGCACGGAATAAAATATCTGCACGCATTTCTGGTTTTGACTTTCTCCAAGTTTGGAATGTTTCATCCGCTACTTGCATTGCTTTTTCAGCTAACTCACGGCTTGCTTTTGAAACGCGACCAACAAGTTCCTCTTTATTTGCAGGGTTTACAGAAACAATTTTGTCTTCTGTAGTGATTTTTTCTCCCCCAATAATTAATGGATAGTCTTGTCCAAGATAAGATTCTACTTTCTTTAAACCTTCTTCAAACGCTAATTTGTTAGCCTCTACTGAAAAATCTGTAAATGGCTCATGTTTGTATGCTACTACCATTATTTTTAGCCTCCCCTTAGAAAAACGTTTACATTTTACAACATTATTCTACACGATAATTTAGATTTATTCAAATATTCCTAGACTTATATTTTAAAAATTAATTAATTTTTAAAATATAATAAAAAAACAGAGTTATACAAATGTATAACTCTACAAAATATGAGTATATTCCAAAACGTTTTTGCTAATCAATAAAATAGTCACTAACAAAAATAAAGTTCTTACATATCCAACACCTTTTTGAACTGCAAACTTCGATCCAAAATAAGCACCAAAAATCATCGATAACCCCATAATAATACCGTATTCAAAATGAATTACGTCTAAAAATAAAAAAGTGATTAACGATACGATATTACTAACAAAATTCAAAAGTTTTCCAGATGCTGCCGCTTGAATAAAATCCAAACCAATTAATAAAAATGCAAAAATTAAAAAGGATCCTGTTCCTGGTCCAAAAAATCCATCGTAAAACCCTATCATTAAAATAACAAAGAAAAATATTAATGTTTTTCTTTTCGTCATCTTCTTATAGGTAGATACACTTCCCCAATCCTTTTTCGCAATAATATAAATGGCAATAAACACCAACATCACAAGCACTAACGGACGTAAAATATCCGGCGGGATAAACTTTACTACTAAAGCACCTGCGACCGCTCCTATAACAGTTAACGGGATTAACTTTCCTACAATTTTAAAATCGACCTTTCCCGATCGAATAAAGTAAATCGCACTCGTAAACGTCCCCATCGTTGCAGCTAATTTATTCGTTGCAATTGCCGAAGCTGGTGGTAAACCAACAAACATAAGTGCCGGAAGCGAAATTAATCCTCCCCCACCAACAACTGAATCAATAAAAGCTGCTAAAAAACCGAATGCAATTAATAAAATAATGACTTGAAAACTTAATTCACCCATGCCCTTTACCCCTTACCCCATTATTTATAACATTTTAAATTATAACAAAATTAACCAAGAAAAAAAGCCGTTCCATAAAGGAACGGCCCTTCTACTTAATCTAAAATTTTCACATACGGTTCATCTTGCTTCGCTTCACGTATAATAATCGCTTCTGGACGTTCTACAGATTTAATCGTTACTTGTACTTTCATATAATTCGGGAAGTATTCCATAACAAGCCCGGCTACATATTGTGTAAAGCCAATTATTTCTGCTTTCCCATTAAACTGGACAGGAATATCAAGCTTTATTTCTCTTAATTCATCGTCTCTATACATACCAGTACCGATAACAGCTGTATAGTCACCTTGGAAATAATCGCTTAATTTTGCCTTGAAGTTTGATACTCTCGCCAAGTCTTCACGTTTATTATCTGTTTTCGCTTGTTCAGATGGGAACAAATAATATTTCTCATTAATTTGTTTCCAATCCTCAACCGTTTCACTACCTTTTTCGACATTCCCATAAGAAACAAAGTTACCTGGTACGAGCGAAGACTTTGGAGCCTGACGATAAATCGCAAATGTTATCGGAAGGTTTTTTGTCTCAGGATCTTCTTGATGCATAACTTTCAAGATTTCTGGCACCATTTTTTTCCCTTCAGCTAACATCTTTTCATTCGAAATTGTAACCTCACGCGGATACCCATGCTCTTCCTCATAATAATGAACCGAATTCATCGCTAATCCAACTACAATGCCACTACGCTCATCTTTTTTGTCTTTGTTTACATAATAATCATGTTCTAAAATATTGGAAATATATATTGGATTTTTTTTATTTTTCGCCTCTAATGATTCGGATCCTGCACCTAATGCGGGATTTAACCCTATGTTCGGGAATTTAACCGCATCTTTTTTTAATGTATCTTCTAGTTCCTTTTGTTCTGCATCTGTACGTTTTCTTTTAACAAGCATCTGTATATACTGAGTAGTTAGGGACTTTCCGCCTTTTAAAACATTATCTTTCGTACTAAATGATTCTTTCGCAATACGCATTAATCCTGTTTCAAATTCATCTATATCAAGACGATTACTTACTCCTTGCACAACTAAGCCACGTGCATTTCCTCCTTCAAATGGAATAGTCGTCTTATAATATTCATCCGAAATAGAGTAATTCGGAACGATTACTTGCTCTTTTGCTTTCCCCGATTTCTCAACCACTTTTTCATCTTTATCGGCACCTGCACTACACCCACTTACAAGTAGGCCAAGGCTTAATACCGCTAATGCTATTTTTTTCATGGTAAGTTTGCACCTCTTACTTATTTAGCTCTTGTAAGAACCTCTCTTCATTCCAAACCTCAACATTATGTTTCTCCGCTTGTGCTAATTTCGAACCTGCCGCTTCACCTGCGACAACTAAATCCGTACTTTTACTAACACTTCCTGTTACTTTTCCACCTAATGCCTCAATCTTCTTCTTCGCTTCACTACGTCCCATAACTTCTAATTTCCCAGTTAAAACGACAGTTTTCCCTGCAAAGTATGACTCAACATTTTGTAAATCAGCAATTTTTATACCTTTGTATGTCATATTCACGCCATACTCTTTAAATTGTTGTAATAGCTCTAATACGTCTTCATTATCAAAATACGCCACGACGGATTGAGCCATTTTTTCACCAATCTCGTTAATTGCTTTTAATTCTTCTTCCGTCGCTTTCACAAGTGCATCCATCGTTTCGAAATGCTCTGCAAATGTACGTGCTGCTTTCGCTCCGACATGGCGAATACCAAGACCGAATAATAATCGCTCTAATGAGTTTTCTTTAGAATTCTCAATTGCTTGTACTAAATTCGTTGCTGATTTTTCTCCGAATCGTTCTAACTGTAATAATTGCTCTTTCGTCAACGAATATAAATCCGCAAATGTACGAATATAATCAGCATCAAAGAGTTGTGTAATAACACGTTCTCCAAGACCATCAATATTCATTGCATTTCTTGAAACGAAATGGATTAACCCTTCTCGAATTTGAGCAGGACAAGTTGGATTTATACAACGAAGTGCTACCTCTTCTTCTAAACGAACTAGTTCACTCTCACATGCTGGGCAATGCGTTGGCATATGATATTCTTCTTCCTCACCAGTACGCTTATCAAAAATAACATTTACAACTTCAGGAATAATATCTCCAGCTTTCTTCACAACAACGTAGTCACCAATTCGAATATCTTTTTCACGAATTAAATCTTCGTTATGTAAAGAAGCACGACGAACGATCGTACCAGCCACTCGCACTGGCTCTAGCTCTGCAGTCGGTGTTACAACCCCTGTACGACCAACACTTAATTCAATGCCCGTTAATCTTGTTACAACTTCTTCCGCTGGGAATTTATAAGCAATCGCCCATCTTGGACTCTTTGCTGTAGTTCCTAGACTTTCTTGAAGAGCAACATCGTCTACTTTTATAACGATCCCATCAATCTCATAATCAAGATGCGGACGTTTTTCTTGCCATTCTTCTACATAAGCTATAACTTCTTCAATTGTTTCACATGTACGACGATTTGGATTTGTTTTGAATCCAAGTTCACCTAAGAAATCAAGCGATTCACTATGTGATGGAATTGTTTTTTCTTCTACATTCGCAAGACCATATACAAACATAGATAAGTTACGCTTCGCTGCAATTTTCGGATCAAGTTGGCGGATTGAACCTGCTGCCGCATTACGCGGATTCGCAAATACATCTTCACCATTTTGCTCTTTTTCTTCATTTAACTTAACGAATGAACGCTTCGGCATATAAGCTTCGCCTCGTGCTTCTAACGTTACTTCTTCATTTAAACGAAGCGGGATTGCTTTAATCGTTTTTAAATTTTGGGTAATATCTTCACCTGTTACACCATCACCACGTGTTGCCCCTTGAATGAAGCGTCCTTTTTCATAATGAAGTGAAACAGCAAGTCCGTCAATTTTTAATTCGCATATATATCTTACATTCGCATCATCAATTCCTTGACGTACTCGTCGGTCAAAATCACGTAAATCCCCTTCGTTAAATGCATTTCCTAAACTTAACATCGGTGACTTATGTGTTACTTTTTCAAATATATCAAGAACCGTTCCCCCAACGCGAACGGAGGGAGAATCTTCACTCATAAACTCGGGATTCTCTGCTTCTAATTTTATAAGCTCCTGCATATTACGGTCATACTCCGCATCAGAAACAGAAGGATTGTCTAATACGTGATATTGATAGTTAAATGTATTTAACAAATCACGTAGTTCTTCTATACGTTTTTTTGCTATCTCTTTTGACATATCCTCATTCCTTTCCTATTGTTTCGTCACAGGTGCAAATTTTGCTAACAAACGTTTAACACCAATTGGGCTTGGGAACGCAATATCTAATTCTTTTGCATCACCTTCACCTTTTACACTTACAACTGTACCGACTCCCCATTTTTGGTGGGAAGCTTTATCGCCTACTGCCCAGCCAATTTGTTCGCCGCCTGTCGTCTTAGCTGGAGGACGTGCGAAAGCTGAGCGAGAACGTGTTGTAGTTGTAGTTGTCGTTTTACTGCTACTTGCCACTCTTCCTTTTGCACCAAACGAAGTTTCACGCTTCGGTGCTGTTTCATTTAATGATTCTATTAGTTCTGTCGGGATTTCTGTAATAAATCGCGATGCGGCATTCATACTTGTTCTACCAAATAAAGTACGCATTTGTGCATTTGATAAATACAACTCTTCTTCCGCACGAGTAATCCCTACATAAGCAAGACGACGCTCTTCTTGCATTTCATCTTCTTCCATTAGAGAACGAGTATGTGGGAATATTCCTTCCTCTAAACCAACAATAAAGACAACTGGGAATTCTAACCCTTTCGCTGAGTGCATCGTCATTAAAATAACTTCCTCACCAGCAGTTGGGTCTTCATCTACACGATCAATATCTGCAACAAGTGCTAAGTCTGTTAAGAATGCAACAAGGCTCTTATCTTCGCTTTGAGATTCAAATGTTTGCGTAACAGATAAAAACTCATCTAAGTTCTCCAGACGACCTTCCGCTTCTAACGTACGCTCATTTTTCAACATATCGCGATAGCCTGTTTTTTCAATCACTTCTTCTACCAATTCTGTAACAGATAAATACTCTTGCATATTTACCCAATTGTGTAATAAACCTGCGAATTCTTTTACTGCCTTTGTAACCTTTGCACTTACTCCAACATGCTCAATCTCATCGAATACAGCAGTTAAAGAAATTCCATTTTGTACACCATAATTAATAATTTTGTCGATAGAAGTCGCACCAATTCCGCGCTTTGGCACGTTAATAATACGCGCAAAACTAATCTCATCATCTGGATTCCCAATTAAACGTAAATACGCCAAAATGTCTTTAATCTCTTTACGGTCGTAGAACTTCGTACCGCCGACAATTTTGTAAGGAATATTAGATTTCAGGAAAATCTCCTCGACCATACGAGACTGCGCATTTGTACGATATAGCACTGCAAAATCAGTATATTTTCGTTTTCCCATTTGAATATCGTCGCGAATTTTTTTCGCAACAAAGTACGCCTCGTCCTTTTCCGTTGCAGCACGATAGTACGAGATTTTGCTTCCAACTTCATTATCTGTCCATAACTTCTTCGGTTTACGATTCGTATTTCTTTCAATAACAGCATTCGCTGCATTTAAAATATTTTGTGACGAACGATAATTTTGTTCTAACAGAATAACTTGCGCGTTCTCATAGTCTTTTTCGAATGACAAAATGTTGGAAATGTCCGCACCACGCCAGCGATAAATTGACTGATCTGAGTCACCTACAACGCATAAATTTTTAAAACGTGCTGCCAAATGTTTAACAAGAAGGTACTGCGCTTTGTTCGTATCTTGATACTCATCCACGTGAATATACTGGAATTTACGCTGATAAAACTCTAGTACTTCTGGAACACGTTCAAATAGTTGAATCGTCGTCATAATTAAATCATCAAAGTCTAATGAGTTATTTTTCAGAAGACGTTTTTGATATTCTGTATATACATCGCTCGTTAATTTTTCATATGGATCAGCAATTGTAATTTTCTTTGCATACTTATCCGCAGATAACAATTCATTTTTCGCATTACTAATACCAGCCAAAATAGAGCGCGGCTCAAATTTCTTCGGATCAATATTGCGCTCTTTCATAATTTTTTTGACCACAGTTAACTGATCACCCGAATCTAAAATTGTAAAGTTACGATTAATACCAATGCGATCGATATCACGTCGTAAAATACGTACACACATAGAGTGGAACGTAGAAATCCAAATATCTTCGGCTTCTGGTCCGACAAGTGTATCAATACGCTCGCGCATTTCACGAGCGGCTTTATTTGTAAAGGTAATAGCTAGTACATTCCATGGTGCTACTCCTTTTTCACCAAGTAAATACGCAATACGATGTGTTAACACACGTGTTTTACCACTACCTGCGCCTGCCATTAATAGAAGTGGTCCGTTCGTTGTTTGTACTGCTTTTTGTTGCTGCGGATTTAAACCATTTAATAACCTATCTGTCATACTCATATACGCCTGCACCTACTCTCCTTTTACTGCTTTAACCGTTTTTAACGCTGCTTTTATATCATCATAAATAATATTTCCAACAACTACTGTATCAGCATGCTGCGCCATTTCCTTCGCTTGTTCAGCATTAGAAATACCACCGCCATAATATAACTTAGCTTGTTTCAATTCTGCTTTTACATTTTTAACAAGTTCAACATCTCCATACGTACCGCTATATTCTAAATAAAATATCGGTAAACGTAATAACTTGTCTGCTAAACGCGCGTATGCAATCACATCATCTTCTGTTACATCACACTTTGCATCTGTAAGCTGGGCTACCTTCGCTTCAGGATTTAAAACACAATACCCTTCCATGAAAATTTCGTCCCAATCCATAATATCCCCAAATTCTTTCAAAGCCTCATGATGAACGCCTGTCACCCATTCCACCTTTCGGCTATTTAAAACGCTTGGGATATAATAAAAATCGAATCCTGGTGTAATTGCTTCTACATCAGAAACCTCTAGCACACAAGGAACTGCATATCTACGAATGCTAACTAGCATGTGTAGTACATTATCAATTGTCACGCCATCACTTCCGCCTACAATAACAGCATCTGTTCCAGACTCACAAATCATTTCTAAATGTTCGTCACTTAACTCCTTATTCGGATCAAGCTTAAATACATGTTTCCACCCGGAAATATCGTACATGAAAACACCCTTTCTTTTCTCAAGTTGTATATATTTCTGTTCAAAATAACAGTTTATTTTTATTAGGATTTTTTACTTTATCTTAAATATTTGTTTAAAACGGAGAATTAAGTTTGGAATTTCCTCTTCCACATTTTTTAAACGAGAGGATTTAATTTTGAACTTCCTTTTATGCATTCTTTCATTATAACAAAAAAAGCGACTTACACACACGCACAATCCAACATCTTTTTCCACGTCAAATGTTGGATTACATATCCGAAAAATCAAACGGGATACTAATAAGAGAAATAGTATTATCTATTTCAACTTTCATAAAAAGGAGTGTTTTTCTAATGAAGCAAAATATCGGTACAATAAATGCCCTAATTCGAATTACACTCGGACTTGTCCTCTTCGGTTGTAGTGCAACGAAACTCGTACGCAAGCCTTGGTGCACTTGGTCTAACATTTTGCTATGGATTGGTGCAATGAAAGTTGCAGAGGGAATTGTTCGTTTCTGTCCTGTTGTTGAAATGTGGAAATTCGGAAAATACATGAACATGGGGGCATTTAAAATGCCTAGCATGGATTCTGCTAAAAAGGGACATACTAAAGAAGAAGTGAATCAAACTTCCAATCACGACAAACCACAGTCAAATGGAAGTTATGACGCTTCTGACAAAGAGATTGAGTCAGCGATTGAAGATATAATCCTGGCAAAACCGCTTTGAATCATTTGTCACGATGCAAGATGCTCTCAAAGAGACTTAGCTGCTGCAGTGGGCGGTTAAGTCTTCTTTATTTTATCACAAAACAGAACATACATTCTTATTCTAAGTGTTAAAATATACATAATCAATAAAATTCAGAAAACTAGGTGTAAACCCCTTGCTTAAAATGATATAAAAGTGATATCATTTTTATATCAGGAGGCGATCATATGAAAGAAAAACAAGTATTTTATGTTAATGGTTTTCTTGGGATTATTGGGATTTTGATTTTAGCCGCTATCGGTGTATTTTTCCTTGTACAAGAAATTTTTATAGGGGCAGCATTAACTATTATTTTAGCCGCAATTCTTGCTACAGGTATCGGGATTGTTCAACCAAACCAAGCAAAAGTCATTACGTTTTTCGGTAATTATTTAGGAACAATTCGTCAAAACGGTTTATTTTTAACGATTCCGTTCGCGTTCCGTCAAACTGTATCTTTACGTGTTGAAAACTTTAATAGTAAAAAATTAAAAGTAAATGATGTCGACGGCAACCCAATTGAAATTGCAGCTGTTATCGTATATAAAGTTGTTGATTCTGCAAAAGCAATGTTCGGCGTTGAACATTATGATCGATTTGTAGAAATTCAAAGTGAAACGGCAATCCGCCACGTTGCAACAAAATATCCTTATGACAATTTTCAAGATGAAACTTGCATTACGTTACGCGGAAACACTGAAGAAATCTCTGAAGAATTAAAACGTGAGTTAGAAGCACGCCTTGAAATTGCTGGCGTAGAAGTATTAGAAACTCGTTTAACACATTTAGCTTACGCAACAGAAATTGCCCATGCAATGCTACAACGTCAACAAGCAAAAGCAGTATTAGCTGCTAGAAAAGAGATTGTTGAAGGTGCTGTGAAGATGGCCAAAGATTCAATCCATATGTTAGATGAAGAAGGCGTACTAGAACTCGATGACGAGCGTAAAGCAAATATGGTGAACAACTTATTAGTTGCCATCGTTTCAGACAAAGGTGCGCAACCAGTTATTAATACAGGAAGCCTATACTAAAAGGTTGTAAATCCTTATGGCTAAAAAGAAAAGCTTTCCATTACGTATTGATCCTGAATTACACGCAGTCATCGAAAAATGGGCGAATGATGAGTTTCGTAGCGTCAATGCACACATCGAATATTTACTTCGAGAAATGGCAAAGCAAAAAGGGAAATTAAAAAAGGATAAAGATGCATAAAAAATCCCGCTGAGGAATCGGCGGGATTTTTCACATATTAATTTCTCGTCATCTCATGCCCAATTGCACGATATCCTATATCACTTCGGTAAAATAGACCATCACTCTCAATTTTACCGATTTCTTTATATACTTTATCTTTTGCTTCTTGTAAACTATTCGCCTTACAAGCAACAAATAGTACACGGCCACCGTTTGTCACAAAGTCACCATGTTTCATTGCTGTACCCGCATGGAAAACAATTACATCTTGCAATGCATCTAGCCCTTTAATAATTTCACCTTTTTTATATGCTTCCGGATATCCTTTGGAGGCAAGCACAACACCAATTACCGATTCCTCTGACCATTGTAACGTTAACTCACTTTCATCTAATACAGCGTTACATACATCCACTAAATCATTTTCTAAACGGGGTAATACAACTTCCGTTTCAGGATCGCCAAAACGTGCATTAAATTCAATTACCTTTGGACCATCATTTGTTAAAATAAGTCCCGCATATAAAATTCCTGTAAACGATCGATTTTCTTGGATCATCGCTTTAGCAGTTGGATGTAACACCGTTTCAATCGCCTCTTGAACTGCTGACTCCGAAATTTGTGGTACTGGGGAATATGCACCCATTCCGCCAGTATTTGGACCTTTATCACCATCAAAAGCTCGTTTATGATCTTGCGCAATTACCATCGGATGTACAGTTGTTCCATTCACAAATGCCATTAATGAAAATTCTTGTCCATCTAAAAACTCTTCAATAACAACTTTCTTACTCGCTTCCCCGAACTTTACATCTTGCAGCATTTCTTTCGCAGCTTGTAATGCCTCTTCAAGCGTCATCGCTACTGTTACACCTTTACCAGCAGCTAGACCATCCGCTTTAATAACAATTGGTGCACCAACTTTTTCAATGTACTGTACTGCTTCTTCATAATCTGTAAAAGTCTCGTACGCCGCAGTTGGAATATTATACTTTTTCATCAATTCTTTTGTAAAAGCTTTACTACCTTCAATAACAGCAGCTGCTTTATTCGGACCAAATACGCGAAGTCCCTCTTCTTTAAAACGATCAACAATTCCATTCATAAGTGGAATTTCTGGTCCAACGAAAGTTAACTCAACATGATTCTCTTTCGCAAATAAGATTAATGCATCAAAATCATTTTCATCAATATCAATTGGTGTTGCAACATCACGCATACCTTCATTACCTGGTGCTACATATACCTTTTCTACTTTTTCAGATTGTGCAAACTTCCAAGCTAAAGCATGCTCACGCCCACCGCGGCCAATTACTAAAACATTCATATTTCATCCCCCAATATTTAAATAAGTACAAACTAGAAGCTATGCTCCTAGTTTGTTTTTTCATATCAATCAAAGTTTAAAAAGGAAGGTTATCTTAACCGGACTTTTTAAACTTCCTCTATTAGTGTTTGAAATGACGTACGCCAGTGAACACCATAGCAATCCCATACGTATCCGCCACTTTAATAGAATCTTCATCACGGATTGATCCGCCTGGTTGAATGATTGCTGTAATTCCTGCTTTTGCTGCTTCTTCCACTGTATCTGGCATTGGGAAGAAAGCATCAGATGCAAGTGCGCTACCTTGTGCTTTTTCACCAGCTTGTGTAATTGCGATTTTTGCAGAACCTACACGATTCATCTGTCCAGCACCGACACCAATTGTCATATCATCTTTTGCTAAAACAATTGCATTTGATTTCACATGCTTTACAACTTTCCAAGCTAGTTTTAAATCTTTCCATTCTTGCTCTGAAGGTTCACGTTTCGTTGGAATTGAAATTGTACTTTCATCTAATGATAACGTATCTTCCTCTTGAACGAGAAGGCCACCTTGTACAGAAGTTAATTTTTTGCTTGCGCTTGTCGCTTTTTCAATATTTACAGTTAATAAACGTAAGTTTTTCTTACTTTGCAGTACTTCTAAAGCTTCTTTCGAGAAAGAAGGTGCGATAATAATCTCTAAGAAAATTTCGTGTAACTTTTCAGCTGTAGCTTTATCAATTTCACGATTCGCTGCAATAATGCCTCCAAAAATTGATACTGGATCCGCTTCATAAGCACGTGTGTATGCTTCATGAATATCCGTACCTACTCCAACACCACATGGATTCATATGTTTTACCGCTACTACTGCTGGTTCTGTAAATTCTTTCACGATACTAAGCGCTGCATCTGCATCGTTAATATTGTTATACGATAATTCTTTGCCATGTAATTGTTCTGCGTACGCAACAGAAGAAGTTACAGCGAATGGTGCTTTATAAAATGTTGCTTTTTGATGTGGATTTTCTCCATAGCGTAAATCTTGTTTTTTCTCAAATGTCACTGTTAATGTTTCTGGGCTTTCTTCTCCCATTTGCTCTGTTAAGTAGTTAGAGATTAACGCATCATATGCCGCTGTATGACGGAATACTTTCGCTGCTAATTTACGTTTCGTTTCTTCTTTTACTTCTCCGTTCTCTTTCAGTTCTGCTAATACGACATTATAATCTACTGGATCTACAATTACAGACACGAATTTATGATTTTTCGCAGCAGAGCGAATCATTGTTGGGCCACCGATATCAATATTTTCAATTGCATCAGCAAATGTTACATCAGGCTTAGCGATCGTTTCTTTGAATGGGTATAAGTTAACAATAACAAAATCAATTGGCTCCATACCTAACTCATTCATTTGCGCTACATGCGTTTCATTATCGCGAACTGCTAATAGACCACCATGAATATTTGGATGTAATGTTTTCACACGACCATCCATAATTTCTGGGAACCCAGTTACTTCAGAAATACCAATTACTTGTAAACCGTTTTTTTCTAGTAATTTTTTCGTACCACCTGTTGATATAACTTCGATCCCTTGTTCTAGTAAACCTTTAACAAATTCTACTACTCCTGTTTTATCTGAAACACTTACTAATGCACGCTTTTTCATTTATCCTTCACCCCTGGTTGTATGTTAATTAACAGTTGGTTCTTTCGTAGATTGAACAATTTGATTCACTGTATTTACGTATAATTTATGTTCAACTTGCTGAATTTTCTTTTGTAAGCTTTCTCTCGTATCACCTTCAGAAACAACTACTGCTTCTTGCGCAATAATTGGCCCTGTATCCATACCTGCATCTACATAATGAATCGTTACTCCAGTTACTTTCACACCCGCTTCTAACGCTTGGCCAACAGCATCCTTACCTGGAAAACTTGGTAATAATGATGGATGAATATTAATAATCCTTCCGCCGTAAGCTTCTAGTAAAGTCGGCCCGATTAAACGCATATATCCAGCTAAAATAACATAATCAATTTCATACTCTTCTAGCTTGTTTAATATTTCTTTTTCAAATGCTTCTTTTGACTCATATGCTTTCGCTGAAAAAGCAAAACACGGAATATGATGATAATTCGCTCGCCCAACAGCGCGTGCTTCTGGTTTATCACATACTAATAAACTAATTTCTGCATCCAATCTTTTTTCTTCTACCGCATTAACGAGAGATTGAAAGTTAGATCCGCTTCCAGAAGCAAAAACTGCTAATCTACTCATAGTGCTTTGCCCCCATTGAAGGTAACGCCAGCTCCTTGTACAGTACGTCCAATAATACGAGCTGTTTCCCCTTGCTCTTCAAGAAGACGGACGATATCTTTTGCATCTTCTTCCTTCACTGCTACTACCATACCAATACCCATGTTAAAAATATTGAACATTTCTTTCTCTTCTAGCTTTCCAACTTCTTGAAGTAAACTGAAGATCGGCTGAATTTTCCAAGATCCTAATTCAATTTCTGCACCGATTCCTTCTGGTAACATACGTGGAATATTTTCAATGAATCCGCCACCTGTAATATGCGCCATACCGTATACTTCATGATTCTTCAATAGTTCTAAAATAGGTTTGACATAAATTTTCGTTGGTTTTAATAATTCTTCACCAAGAGGTAGCTCTAAGCGTCCATAAATGCGGTCTAAAGATAGTTCTCCATCTTCTAGTAATACTTTTCGTACTAAAGAGTACCCATTACTATGAATACCGCTAGATGCTAAGCCAATTAATACGTGACCAGCTTCAATTTTTTCACCTGTTACAATTTTCTTTTTATCAACAATTCCAACTGTAAAACCAGCTAAATCGTATTCTTCCGTCGAATACATTCCTGGCATTTCAGCTGTTTCTCCACCAATTAAAGCACAACCTGCTTGGCGACAGCCCTCTGATATACCTTTGACGATGTTTTCAATTTTACTAGGTTCAGCTTTACCACAAGCAATATAATCAAGGAAGAAAAGCGGCTCTGCTCCTTGGACAACAATATCATTTACACACATTGCTACTGCATCAATACCAATTGTGTCATGTTTATCTGCCATAAAAGCGAGCATCAATTTCGTTCCCACGCCATCTGTTCCAGATACTAATACAGGTTCTTCTAATGCAAATTTTGATAGATCAAACATACCTCCAAAACCGCCTAAACCGCCTAGTACTTCTTTTCTCATAGTTGTTTGTACGTGTTTTTTCATGCGAGATACCGCTTCATATCCAGCTTCAATATCTACTCCTGCTTGCTTATATGCATTCGCCATCGTTATTTACACCTCGTCTTTTAATTTCTCCCCATCCAGGGCGGGCTATTTATAAAAAAGAAGCTAGCTTCTACATCAAAAGAAGTAGAAGCTTTTTTCATTTTTCTTATTTCATACTTTCTAAAAGCTCTTGCTCATAATCATAAAGAGCTGTTGGATAGTCCCCATTAAAGTAAGCCATACATAGGCCGCCATATTTCCCTTCATATGGACGTCCAATTGCATCTACTAATCCATCTTCACTTAAAAATGTTAATGAGTCTGCACCGATCATTTCACGAATTTCTTCTACCGTATGATTTGCTGCAATTAATTCTTTTCTCGTTTGAATATCAATACCATAGAAGCATGGATATTTCAGAGGTGGTGAAGCAATTCTTACGTGAACTTCTGTCGCTCCAGCCTCGCGAAGCATGCGAACAATTCGTTTACTTGTTGTTCCTCTTACGATAGAATCGTCAATCATAACAACTCGTTTTCCTTCAACTACCCCTCTTACTGCTGAAAGCTTCATCTTAACCCCTTGCTCGCGCAGTTCTTGAGAAGGTTGAATAAATGTACGTCCAACGTAACGATTTTTAATTAATCCTAACTCATATGGAATACCTGTCGCCTCCGCATAACCAATTGCTGCCGAAATACTAGAGTCTGGCACACCAGTAACAACATCAGCTTCAATAGGAGCTTCTGCCGCCAAACGTTTTCCCATGTTTTTACGTGCTGCATGGACGTTAATACCAGCAATATTAGAATCTGGTCGTGCAAAGTAAATGTATTCCATACTACAAATTGCATGATCTACTTCATTTGTAAAACGATCTACGTGAATTCCTTCATCATTGATGATAAGTAATTCACCCGGTTCTACATCACGAATGTATGTTGCACCTACTACATCGAAAGCACATGTTTCTGATGCTACAACGTAAGCATCACCCATCTTTCCAATTGAAAGAGGACGGAAACCATTCGGATCTAACGCAACGATCATTTCATTTCCAGTTAGTAAAAGATACGCAAACGCACCTTTCACTTTATTTAAAGCCTCTTTTACACTTTCAATTAACGAATCTTTCGTACTACGTTTAATAAGATGTAAAAGTACTTCTGTATCTGAACTTGTTTGAAAAATACTTCCCTCTGCCTCTAATTCGCGGCGAAGCATTTTTGCATTAATTAAATTCCCGTTATGAGCTAATGCCATACTATGATCAGAAAAACGGAATAGTAATGGTTGAACGTTAGCCACTTCACTTCCACCAGCCGTCGCGTATCGTACATGCCCGATTGCTGATTTTCCATTCAATCCTTCTAGCTCACCTCTTGAAAACACTTCCGATATTAAACCTAACCCCTTGTGACCGACGATTTTTTCCCCATTATTTACGACAATGCCTGCGCCTTCTTGCCCACGGTGCTGTAAACTGTGCAATCCGTAGTATGAAACTTGTGCCGCATTTTCATGCCCCCAAATTCCGAAAACGCCACATTCTTCGTTTAACCCCTTTATTTCAGCAAGCATGGGATTGCCCCTTTCCAAGCCTTTCTCATTTCATCTACATTTGCTGTAAGTAATACTTCATTTTCTTCATTATGAATTGTTACTTCATTTGTATTTGTTACTTCACCAACTTGAATTGCTTCTACCGCTTTCTCGAACGCTTCTTTATTTTCACGTTTTACCGTTATTACGAAGCGAGATTGTGATTCCGCAAATAATGCAGCTGTTGCTTCCCCGTTTAATTTCACAGTAGCACCTAAGCCGTTAGCACCAATTGCACTTTCTGAAATCGCAACCGCTAAACCACCTTCAGCAACGTCATGTGCAGATTGAACAAGGCCAGCTTGAATTGCTGCTAATACTTGTTTTTGGCGTTTTAATTCTACGTCTAAATCGATACTTGGTGATTGGCCGAAAATTTTTCCGTGAAGCATTTTCTGTAATTCACTTCCACCAAACTCAGCTTTCGTCTCTCCAATGACATAAACTAAATCGCCGGCTTGCTTAAACTCTTGTGTTGTTACATGTTTTAAATCATGTACAAGTCCAACCATCCCAACTGTCGGTGTTGGGTATACCGCTTCACCACTACGCTCGTTATACATTGATACGTTTCCGCCGATAACTGGTGTTTGTAACGTACGACAAGCTTCACTCATACCATCTACTGATTTCTCAATTTGCCAGAAGATTTCTGGTTTTTCTGGATTACCGAAGTTTAAGCAATCTGTAATTGCAAGTGGCTCTCCGCCAGAACATACGATATTACGTGCTGCCTCTGCTACTGCAATTTTACCGCCCACTTCTGGATCTAAATAAATGTAGCGAGAGTTACAATCTGTCGTCATTGCTAATCCTTTTTCTGTACCGCGTACACGTACAACTGCTGCATCTGAACCTGGTGTAACAACTGTGCTTGTGCGAACTTGATAATCATATTGATCATAAACCCACTCTTTACTTGCAATCGTCGGTTGTTGTAATAGAGCGAATAACGTTTCTTTATAATTTTCTACTTTTGGTGTTTCCATTTTCATCTGCTGGAATTCAGCAAAATATGCTGCTTCTTTTGATGGTTTATGATAAATTGGTGCTTCTTCTGCAAGAGCATCTGCTGGCACTTCAGCTACCATTTCACCTTTATGGAATAAACGAAGCATTTTGTCTTCCGTTACTTTCCCCATCGTAACGGCTGCAAGACCATACTTCTCAAATAAATCTACTATTTCTTGCTCTCTACCTTTTTTCACAACAATTAACATACGCTCTTGTGATTCAGATAGCATCATTTCATATGGTGTCATTCCTGTTTCTCGCTGCGGTACATCATCTAAGTACATTTCAATACCCATTCCTGCTTTACTTGCCATTTCTGCAGAAGATGATGTTAAACCAGCTGCACCCATATCTTGAATTCCAACAAGTGCATCCGATTGAATAAGTTCTAGGCAAGCTTCAATAAGAAGTTTCTCCATAAATGGATCTCCTACTTGAACTGCTGGACGCTTCGCTTCTGAGCTTTCAGATAACTCTTCAGATGCGAATGTTGCACCGTGGATACCATCACGACCAGTTGATGCGCCTACGTACATTACTGTATTTCCAGCACCGTGCGCTTGCCCTTTTTTAATATCTTCGTGGTTAATTAAGCCTACGCACATTGCATTTACAAGTGGATTTCCTTCATAACATGGATCAAACTGTACTTCGCCGCCAACAGTCGGAATACCGATACAGTTACCGTATCCCGCAATTCCTGCTACTACTTCTTCGAATAAGTATTTCACACGTGGTGATTGTAATTCCCCAAAGCGAAGTGAGTTTAATAGAGCTACTGGACGTGCCCCCATAGAGAATACGTCACGAATAATACCACCAACGCCTGTTGCTGCTCCTTGATATGGTTCAATAGCAGAAGGGTGGTTATGACTTTCCATTTTAAATACAACCGCTTGATTATCACCGATGTCTACAATTCCAGCACCTTCCCCAGGTCCTTGCAGAACACGCTCACCTGTTGTTGGGAATTTTCGAAGCACTGGTTTTGAATTTTTATAACTACAATGTTCAGACCACATAACAGAGAATAATCCTGTTTCTGTATAATTTGGCAGACGGCCTAAAATCTTTTCAACCATGGCAAACTCTTCGTCTGTTAGCCCCATTTCCGCATATATGCGCTCTTCTTTAATTTGTGTTGGATTTGGTTCAAGCATTAACGACATATGTTTCCCTCCACTGTTTTAAGATAGATTGAAAGACTTTTAACCCTTCAGCACCGCCAAGTAATTCATCTACAGCACGCTCTGGGTGTGGCATCATACCAAGTACATTTCCTTTTTCGTTTACAATACCAGCAATATCTGAAACGCTTCCGTTTGGATTTTCTACATAACGGAATGCGATCTGATTGTTCTCTTCTAATTGTTTAAGAGTCTCTTCATCACAATAGTAATTCCCCTCACCATGTGCAATTGGAATATTGATTACTTCATCTTTTTCATATTGTGATGTAAACATCGTTTCATTATTTTCAACACGCAACTGAACAGTGCGGCACATAAATTTTAAGTTTTCGTTTCTCATTAATGCTCCTGGTAATAATCCTGATTCAACAAGAATCTGGAATCCATTACATACACCTAAAATTGGCTTTCCTTGCTCAGCAGCTTTCTGTACTGCCTTCATTGCATTCGCAAAGCGAGAAATAGCACCGCAGCGTAAATAGTCACCGTAAGAGAATCCACCTGGTAGTAAAATTGCATCATATTCATCTAAATTCTCTGTATCGTGCCAAACGTAATCTACTTCTTCGCCAAGCTCATCTTTAATTGCATGGAACATATCGACATCACAGTTCGAACCTGGAAATACTATTACGGCAAATTTCACTGTGCGACAACCTCCTCAACTTCATAACGGAAGTCTTCCATTACAACGTTCGCTAATAGTTTTTCACACATTTCCTTTACCTTGCTATCTAAGTCAGATACTGATTTATCAATTGTTAATTCCATGTACTTTCCAATTCGAACATCTTGTACTTCTGTGAATGAAAGACTATGAAGTGCTCCTTTTACTGCTGTTCCTTGTGGATCTAATACGCTTTCTCTTAATGTTACATATACCTTAACTTTATACATGTGAAATTCCCCCTAAACGTTTTAAAATCTCTTCATAAGCATCTGTTAAATTTCCAAGATCACGACGGAATACGTCTTTATCAAACTTTTCATTGCTCGTTTCATCCCATAAACGGCAAGTATCTGGTGAAATTTCATCTGCTAATATGATTTCTCCTTCATCCGTTACACCAAACTCTAATTTGAAATCTACTAATCTTACACGACAGCTTGCGAAATGATCAATCAACACTTGATTGATTTGTAGAGCCATATCTCGTAATACGCTTACTTGCTCTGGCGACGCAACGTTTAATACACGAATATGATCTTCTGTTACAAGCGGATCTCCTAAATCATCATCTTTGAAGTAAAATTCTACGATTGGTTCTGCAAGTACAGTTCCCTCTTCCATTCCTAATCGTTTTGAAAGACTTCCTGCAATTACATTTCTTGTGACAACTTCTAAAGGAATAATACTCACTTTTTTAACAAGTTGCTCTGTCTCAGATAACTTCTCAACAAAATGTGTTTTAATTCCTATTTCTTGTAACTTTCTGAACAATAAAGTTGTAATCTCATTGTTCAAACGACCTTTTCCTGTAATCGTCTCTTTTTTCTCCCCATTGAAAGCAGTCGCACTATCTTTGTACTCTACCCAAACCATATCTGCTGATTCTGTACGATAAATTCTTTTTGCCTTACCTTCATACAGCAATTCTAGCTTTTGCATTTCGCAAGCCCCCTGTAGTTTGAAAAATGTGAATAATGTTTTTATAAAGAATGGCACAGAATGACTCTATTCTGTGCCATATGAAATTTTATGCTTCGTTTAATCCTAGGCGTTCAAAGATTGTATCAACGTGTTGCATATGATGCTCATAGTTAAAGCATTCATTAATTTCTTCTTGTGTTAACTTGCTCGTAATACGCTCATCAGCTTCTACAAGCTCTTTAAATTGTACTTGTGTTTCCCAAGCTTCCATCGCTTTAGGTTGTACGATATCGTAAGCTTCTTCACGCACCATACCTTTATCGATTAATGTAAGCATTACGCGCTGAGAATAAATTAAGCCGTATGTTCTTGTCATATTGCGTTTCATATTCTCTGGGTATACAGTTAAGTTTTTAACGATATTACCAAAGCGATTTAGCATGTAATTTAACGCGATTGTAGCATCTGGTAAAATTACGCGTTCTGCTGAAGAGTGAGAAATATCACGCTCATGCCATAATGGAACATTCTCATAAGCTGTCATCATATAACCGCGGATAACACGAGCTAAACCAGTCATATTTTCAGATCCAATTGGATTACGCTTATGTGGCATTGCAGAAGAACCTTTTTGACCTTTTGCGAAAGCTTCTTCAACTTCACGTGTTTCACTCTTTTGTAAACCACGAATCTCAACTGCCATCTTTTCGATAGATGTTGCGATTAATGCAAGTGTTGACATGTAATGAGCATGGCGATCACGTTGCAATGTTTGTGTTGAAATTGGTGCTGCTTCTAATCCTAAATTTTCACAAACATATTTTTCTACGAATGGATCAATATTTGCATATGTACCAACCGCACCAGATAGTTTACCAACACGAACTGTATTAGCAGCTTGTTTGAAACGCTCTACGTTACGTTTCATTTCTTCATACCAAAGACCAAGTTTTAGACCAAATGTTGTTGGTTCTGCATGGACACCGTGTGTTCTTCCCATCATAATCGTGTATTTATGCTCTTTCGCTTTGTTAGCTAAAATGCTTACGAAGTTTTCTAAGTCTTTTAATATGATTTCATTCGCTTGTTTTAAGATGTAAGATAACGCTGTATCCACTACGTCTGTAGATGTTAAACCGTAATGAACCCATTTACGTTCCTCACCTAATGCTGGTGTTTCTGATACAGCACGAGTGAATGCAACTACGTCATGACGTGTCTCTTTTTCAATTTCATAAATACGATCAATATCAAATGATGCATGCTCACGAATTTTCTTAACATCTTCTTTAGGAATATCGCCAAGCTCAGCCCATGCTTCACAAGCTAAAATCTCAACTTCTAACCACGCTTTAAATTTGTTCTCTTCCGTCCAAATCGCACCCATTTCTGGGCGTGTATAACGACTAATCATCTTTTTCCCTCCAACAGTTGTTCTTGATGGTCCCAAATATGCAAACTCTTTGCTTTTTCTAGAGCGACTTCAATATTATCATTTAAAATATTAACATGCCCCATTTTTCGCTGCGCTTTTGCTTCTTCTTTTCCATACAAGTGTAAATAGCACCCGGTTAATCTATTCACTTGTCTTAGGACCCCTTCTATATGTTCGCCTAAAATGTTTACCATGACAACTGGTTTTAACAAATTTGTTTCTCCAAGAGGTAAATTACAGATTGCTCGAATATGTTGACCGAATTGACTCGTTTCACATGCATCCTGTGTATAGTGTCCTGAATTGTGAGGTCTTGGTGCTAGTTCATTAATATAAATCTCACCATCAGCTGTAGCAAACATCTCTACCGCTAGTGTTCCCACAAGTTCTAGTTCATCCGCTAGCACTTTTGCATAAGCAATTGCTTTTTGAGAAAGTTCTTCTGTAATGCGAGCTGGAACGATGGATTCATGCAAAATGTTATTTACATGAATATTTTCCGCTACCGGAAATACTTTCGTTTCACCACTTACACTACGAATTACGATAACTGATACTTCTTTTTCAAAAGGCACCCATTTCTCTAAAATACACTCTGCTGCATTCGCAAGCTTTCGCGCTTCATCAACGTCAGCTTCACTTCTTAAAACAACTTGCCCTTTCCCATCATATCCACCTGTCGTTGTTTTTAAGACGGAAGGATATGATAACTCGGCGATTGCTTCAGTAAGCTGCTCTTGATTTTGAACCAATCTATACGTTGCTACTGGTAATCCCGCTTTTTCTATTGCATTTTTTTCTGTAAAACGATTTTGCGTTTTACTTAACAACTGACTGCCTTGCGGTAAGTAAGCATGTTTTTCAAGCCATTGTAAACATCTATAATCAATATTCTCAAATTCATATGTGACAACATCACTGATCTCTGCTAAATGCTGAATTGCTTTTAAATCGTCATATGATGCAACAATTTCAATATCAGCAACTTGTGCACATGGTGAATGTTTTGTAGGATCTAAAACAGCAATTTTATATCCCATTTCCTTAGCTACCAATGCCATCATTCTTCCTAGCTGGCCGCCTCCAATAATACCGATTGTTTTTCCAGGTAAAATGATTCTCGTCATACTAGCTCACTACCTTCGCGCACATCTTTTTCAATTGCTTCTCTTCTCAATTCTAATGCATCATGTATGTCATCATGGAATGATCCAAGTATTTGTGCAGCAAGTAAACCAGCATTTGTTGAACCAGCCTTACCAATTGCAACAGTTGCAACTGGAACCCCTCCTGGCATTTGGACGATGGATAATAATGAATCTAAGCCGTTTAACGCTTTTGATTGAACTGGAACTCCGATTACAGGAAGATTCGTCTTCGCTGCAACCATTCCTGGTAAATGCGCTGCTCCACCAGCTCCAGCAATAATAACTTTCAATCCACGTTCACGAGCCGTCTCTGCATATTCAAACATATAATCCGGAGTCCGATGAGCGGATACAACCTTTTTCTCATACGGTATATTTAATTCATCTAAAATGTCACAAGCATATTTCATTGTTTCCCAGTCTGACGTGCTTCCCATTATGACTCCAACTAGTGATTTCATATTAGAATCCCCCCGATTCAAATAAAAAAAGCCTGAAATAGAACAGTTTCTCTTTTACTATGAGAGAAAGCGCTCTACTCAGGCATACGTATCCCTTGTGAATAGAAAAATACCGAGTGACTTTCCCTCATAGTCTAACGAATAACGGTCGTTAGGT
This sequence comes from Bacillus sp. TE9106W, assembly GCF_054062215.1. Lineage (NCBI taxonomy): Bacteria > Bacillati > Bacillota > Bacilli > Caryophanales > Bacillaceae > Bacillus > Bacillus sp. TE9106W. The sequence goes on along the minus strand of NZ_JBSSFA010000009.1, from coordinate 625 downwards.
AGAGACTTGCAGGCCATATCCCCGCGATTATATGAGGTCTTATATATTATTCTTTCTATGGCTATATTAACAATATTTCATAAACAATGTCAACAAATAATCGAATGTTTTTTTATTACTAATCAATAACGTTCGTGTTTTAGTTATATTCAAAAGAATAATTGTAACTATATGCAAGAAGGATAAGAAATTAGAATATATATTTCTAGAGATCTATCATACACAAACCGGTTTGTGTACTAATTAATATAAAGCATATCGTTTATATTCCTTTGTATCGCAACGATTATTATAATAATTAAATACTTGTTTATATTATCCCGCTTTTTCACTCTCATTATTTAAAATATATACTTGTAGTAGAAATAACAGTTCCTGTTATAAGGATTGTTTGGGAGCACTTAGAAAACTTAAAAAGCAAAAAATCATTACTATTACTCTCAATACCCTCATTTTCATTCTTTTTCCTCATTAAGATTTGGTATATAAAAATAAACACAAAAAAACCTAAGTCGAATCGACTTAGGTTTTTGCTTGGCGACGTCCTACTCTCACAGGGACAAGGTCCCAACTACCATCGGCGCTAGAGAGCTTAACTTCCGTGTTCGGTATGGGAACGGGTGTG
>NZ_JBSSFA010000008.1:0-242026 GCF_054062215.1 Bacillus sp. TE9106W | reverse complement strand
AAAGAGGCAATGAAATGACTGAACGTTTAAAAGTAATGACAATTTTCGGGACACGTCCAGAAGCAATTAAAATGGCACCTCTTGTATTAGAGTTGCAAAAACATCCAGAGAAAATTGAATCGATTGTGACTGTAACAGCGCAACATCGTCAAATGTTAGACCAAGTATTAAGTATCTTTGGAATTACACCAGATTTCGATTTGAATATTATGAAGGATCGCCAAACTTTAATTGATATTACAACACGAGGTTTAGAAGGTTTGGATAAAGTAATGAAAGAAGCAAAGCCGGATATCGTACTTGTACATGGTGATACAACGACAACGTTTATCGCAAGCTTAGCTGCTTTCTATAATCAAATTCCAGTAGGTCATGTCGAGGCAGGACTTCGTACATGGGATAAATATTCTCCATACCCAGAAGAGATGAATCGTCAATTAACAGGCGTAATGGCAGACCTTCATTTCTCACCTACAGCAAAATCGGCAACGAACTTACAGAAAGAAAATAAGGATGAGTCACGCATTTTCATAACAGGAAATACAGCGATTGACGCACTAAAAACGACTGTAAAAGAAACATATAGTCATCCTGTACTAGAGAAACTTGGAAATGATCGTCTTGTACTTATGACAGCTCACCGTCGTGAAAACTTAGGAGAGCCAATGCGTAATATGTTCCGTGCAATTAAGCGTCTTGTTGATAAGCATGAAGACGTACAAGTTGTGTATCCTGTTCATATGAACCCTGTTGTTCGTGAAACTGCAAATGATATTTTAGGCGATCATGGCCGCATTCATTTAATTGAGCCGTTAGATGTAATTGATTTCCACAATGTTGCAGCTCGTTCATACTTAATGTTAACTGATTCTGGTGGGGTACAAGAGGAAGCACCGTCACTTGGTGTACCGGTTCTTGTTCTTCGTGATACAACGGAGCGCCCAGAAGGTATTGAAGCAGGTACGTTGAAATTAGCAGGAACAGACGAAGAGACAATCTTTAGTCTTGCTGATGAGTTGTTATCGGACAAAGAAGCTCATGATAAAATGTCAAAAGCATCTAACCCGTACGGTGATGGCCGTGCATCAGAGCGAATTGTAGAAGCAATTTTACAACACTTTAATAAGTAAATAAAAAATGAACTGCACCTCCAATTGTTAGACACAGTCTAACAATTGAAGGTGCAGTTTTTCTATGGCTAAATTTACAGCTGATGAAAAAATACAAATCGTTCTACGTTATTTGAACGGCAATGAAAGTTATCGAGAAATCGGTAAAGCAATCGGTATAAGTAGCACAAACATTTTGAATTGGGTAAACCAATATAAACAGAATGGTGTGGAAGCTTTTCTAAAACGGTGTACAAATTACACACAACAATTTAAACTAGGCGTACTAAACTTTATGATTGAAAACGGTATGTCCTTATTTGAGACGGCAGCTATCTTTAACATTCCTGCCCCTTCAACGATTTCTGTTTGGAAAAAACAGTTCGAAACACAAGGAATTGATGCCCTTCAATCTAAGAAAAAGGGGCGTCCATCCATGAAAAAAGGTTCAAATAAACAATTAAAACAAGCGTTAGCTGAAGGGTCAGTTGAGGCACTTGAAGCACGTATTCAACAGCTTGAAATGGAAAATGAGTACTTAAAAAAGTTGAATGCCTTAGTTCAAAACAAGGAAAAATCACGAAACAAGACAAAGCGCAAGTAGTCTATGAATTAAGGCATAAATATTCGGTGAAGGCACTCGTGGAGCTAGCTGACATTCCGCGGAGTACGTATTATGATTTAGTAAAAAAATGAATCGTCCGGATCAAGATGCCGATTTGAAAGCTGAAATTAAAGCGATTTATGAGGAAAATGAAGGTCGTTATGGCTACCGTCGCATTCGTGATGAATTAATGAATCGTGGTCAGAAAGTGAATCACAAGAAGATTCAGCCCATTATGAAAGAGCTTGGATTAAAGTATATTGTGCGTATGAAGAAATATAAATCCTATAAAGGAAAAGTCGGTAAAATTGCACCTAATATTTTAGAGCGTAATTTCTACACAGATGCCCCTAATCAAAAATGGGTAACGGACATCACAGAGTTTAAATTGTTTGGAGAAAAACTGTATGTATCACCTGTATTAGACTTGTATAATGGTGAAATTATTACCTATACAATTGGTTCTAGACCGACGTATTCACTTGTTTCAGAGATGTTAGAGAAAGCATGGGAACGTTTACCTGAAACCCACCAGCTACTGATGCACTCGGATCAAGGATGGCATTATCAAATGAGACAGTATGTCCGCACACTCGAATCAAAGGGTATTGTACAGAGTATGTCTCGAAAAGGAAACTGTTACGACAACGCAGTAATAGAGAATTTCTTTGGGATTATGAAGTCGGAATTCCTCTACATAAAAGAATTTGAAAGTGTAGATCATTTTAAAATAGAATTAGAAAAATATATAGATTATTATAATACGAAACGGATTAAGGCAAAATTAAAAATGAGTCCGGTACAATACCGGACTCATTTTTATCAAGCTGCCTAATGAAATAACCGTGTCTAACTTTTAGGGGTCACTTCAATTTTGGCTCTTTTTTATTAATCATTTCTTTACAATCGATATGGATTGAATTTCTTTATGCGTCTGATCTGAACGCGCTGCAATATAATAACTATTTGTCTCATAAAAATAGTTGTTTTCTTCATTATTACTCATGCTTTCTTTCCCTAATAATTCATGAAGTTTCGCAACAGACAGTGAAATATCTTGAAGTGTAATATCTACTACCTTATCTTGTAAAATACCAAATCGGATATTTCCATCTTTAACAATTGTTTTTCCTGCTACCTTCTGTAACGGATTTAATGTATTGGGATATGTTGTCTGTAATTCCTTTTCTCCCTTGCCTAGATAAGAAGGCGCCTCCTTAAATTGCGTCCCATACACACGTTTTAGTAATGAAAGTAAATCATCTAATTTTGAATCCTCTACCATATTCTGCTTAGACACAAAAGGTACAGCATATTGTGTACTCAGCCATCCATTTTCTCCACTCGGTAATTTTATTTGGACCCACTCAGTGTTTACTGTAGCTGTTTTACGATCAAATATAGTAAAGATATCCCCGAAATTTGCAACAGCTATGCGTTCACCGTTTATACTTGCTTCTTTACGAATACTAATTTCATTACTAGTTATTATATATTTCTCCTCTTTTTCAGCTTGCTTCTCTTCAGTTACATTCTTACTTATAACCACTTTTTCTATATCTTTATTTCCCTTACTAAATGGCATTAAATTATTATAATAAATCCCTGCTGTAATAATTCCCGCTATTGTGGCTAAACAAATCCCTGCAATTATCTTACTTTTATTTTTCACTTTATGGCGGCTCGATTTAAATTTACGACGAGGCTTGTGAATTTTTGTAAACTGTTCTTGTAATAGGCCATGCTGAAATTGTGACATTTGTTCTTCACGGAGCTGCTTTCTCTCTTCTGCAGTCATTTGATTATATTGCTTTAAAAAATCACTATAATGACCGACTACTTCCTTTACATTTCCATATTCCCTCAATTGACCGTAATGAATCCAAATCGCTTTGGTACAGAAACTTTGCACTTGAGAAATGGAGTGACTAATAAAGAAAATTGTCTTACCGCTTTCTTTAAATTCATTCATTTTATCTAAGCACTTTTGTGTAAACGTTTGATCACCTACAGAAAGTGCCTCGTCAATTACTAATATATCAGGATCAATATGAATTGAAATTGCAAATCCTAGTCTAGATTTCATTCCGCTTGAATAAGTTTTGACGGGCTGATATATGAACTTACCAATATCAGCAAATTCAATAACTTGTGGAATAATTTCCTTAATTTTTTCTTTACCAAGCCCCATCATCAAACCTTTTAATTCAATATTTTCAAGGCCTGTTAATTGGCCGTTTAATCCTGAAGAGATTGCAATTAACGCTGCAGTTCCCTTAATATCAACAATCCCTTTATTCGGCATTGTTACACCAGCAATTAAATTAGATAATGTACTTTTTCCCGAGCCATTTAAACCAACAATTCCAACAATCTCACCTTCTGGTACTTCAAACGATATATTATTTAGGGCATAATGATACTCACCATCTCCACTCCTAAAAAATAAATCTTTTAATTTATCAGAAGGCTTGTTGTACATCTTATATTTTTTCGTTACATGTTCTAACTTCACTTTATAATTCATTGGATTATTCACCTTTTATAAGTAATCAACAAACTGCCTACGGAATCGGACATGGAGCATTGATCCAAAAACAAATAATAATATTAAAATCCCCCAGAAATATAATGTATACCATGAAAAAACTACAGACATATTATTATAAATTAAAGCACCACGGTATATTTCTAATAAATAGTATAGAGGGTTAATCTTGACTATAAACAAAAATAAATCTGACATGTTCTCTTTTGGTTCCCAAAAAATAGGGGTCAAAAAGAATAGCATTCTTGTAACAGATTGAATTAACAATTGAATATCTCGAAGCATTGTTGATAATGTCGATGTCACAAAAGACAATGCGATTAAGAATAACACAGAAGACATCAAACTATATAGCAAACCTAAAATACTTATTGTACTCCATCCTATATTTGAAAGAATAATTATAAGTACAAACACCACTAAGATTAAATGTGTGTATAACTGAGAAACAATTACATATGTCGGAATAATACTTAATGGAAAATTCATTTTAGATACTGTACTTAAGCGACCGTGTATTGCATTTGCTCCTTTTGTTATCCCAGAACTAATGAAGAACCATGGTACTATTCCAGAAATCATCCAAATAAAGTAAGGAACGCCATTGATTGGCGCCCCTCCTCTAATTCCTAATCCAAAAACTAGCCAATATACGCCAATTTGTGTAAGAGGATTTAAAAAAATCCATAATACACCTAATAAATTACCTGCATATGCCTGTTTTAACTGATATAAAGATAGTCTCCGAATTAAATATAAATTATCAAATTGTTCTTGAATAACAGTCTTTAACGACTTCATACTGTCATCACTTTTTCAGATAATGCCTCGTATAATGTCCCAAAGTTAATAATTTTCATTTCATCAGTTGAAACAGCTTGTACACAATTACGTGTATCAAGAACAACAGGTTTCGCCATATGCGATGCTAATGTTTCATAATTCATTGTTTTAAATTCATCGTGATCTGTTAATACCAGAATTAAATGTGCATCCTTAACAGCTTCTTCTGCTGAATGTAATTCAAAGAAATCAGATTCTACATGTGGATCATGGGCTGAAACTGTAATTCCTTCGTTACGAATTAAGTCAATTACATCCATCGCTGGGCTTTCCCGCATATCATCTACATTACCTTTATACGTTACACCAAATGCAGCTATTTTTGGATTTTCTACACCCGCAAGTAATCCCTTTACTTTTTCAGTCACATAATGTGGCATAGAAACATTTGTTTCACGAGAAAGCTTAATAATATTTGCTAATTCAGGTGCTTTAGCAACGATAAAGTATGGATCAACTGCTAAGCAGTGTCCACCTACACCCGGACCCGGATAATGTAAGTTTACACGTGGATGCTTGTTAGCCATTTCAATTACATCTAATACATTAATATCTAAGGAATTACAAACTTTTGTTAACTCGTTTGCAAGCGCAATATTTACATCACGGAATGTATTTTCCATAAGCTTTGACATTTCTGCTGTTTTGGCATCTGTTTTAATAATTTCACCTTGTACAAATACACCATATATACGAGCGCCGGCATCTGCACAAGCAGGAGTAACTCCACCAACAATACGGTTATTATGTACTAATTCGTGTAAAATTTGTCCTGGAAGAACACGCTCCGGACAGTGAACAAGATAAATATCTTCCCCAACCACAAATCCAAATTCTTCTATTAATGGTTTTACATAGTCATCCATACTACGTGGCGCAATCGTAGACTCAACAATAATTACATTACCTTTTTTTACAAATGGTAATGCTTTTTTCGTAGCTGTTAAAACATATGTTAAATCACAAGATTTATGCTCGTCATCATTATTTGGTGTTGGCACAGAAATAATAAATGCATCTGCTTCTTCTGGTGTTAAAGATGCACGGAATTTTCCATTTGCAACTACTTCTTTTACAACTTCTCCGAGACCTGGTTCTTCAATATGAATTTCACCATTATTTAGCTTATCTACTACTTTCTGATGAATGTCTACACCCACTACTTCTGTTCCATATTTTGCAAACATTGCTGATGTCGGTAATCCGATATAACCTAGCCCCATCGTACAAATCTTCATATTAATATCCTCCTGTTTTTTCCTAATTAGAAATAATTTCTTCTAAATTTTTTAGAAAATCTATATAGTATTTATCCTCATAATGAAAAGCAGATAAGCCCCATGTATGTCCTTCCCATGCATAATGCTTTTCATCTGACAAATCAATAATTTTCATGTCAGGTAAAACTTGCTGTATATAATTATATAAATGACTTAATAATTCATTAAGCACCTTGTTTCTTTCTAATATGTCGGGATTAAATCTCCTGATAACCCCTTCCTTATCTAAATAATCATCCTTACAATATGCTCTATGAAGAATAATCTTGGATTGCCCGTATACTTTCGTAATTTCTTTTGCAAATGCGTCACAAGCTTGTTCCCATTGTTCTAATACCATTCGCTTTTGTACTACTTCAAAGTCCTCTAATTTACTTTCTAATTTACTATTAATAAATTCAAATGAACGTGTAATATAACTTTCGCCTATTTTCACCATATCAAATCTCTCATCTATGAAATCCAATATTAGATAATCAGAGGATTTAGCTGATATTTTTCCAAAGAAATTCTTCATCATATCATCTTTTACTAATCTTTTTTGAAAATCACTCGATAAATTACTTAAATCTACATCTCGAACTTCATATGGTTTAGTCATAATACTCAATAATGATGTCCGTGCTTGATAATAAGGAAGTTCCACTCTCTTTTCTTTATCAAAAGTAAAAGCATCTCTTGTTATACAACTCCCCAAAATGGCGACAGAGGGCGTTGTTTTTCTTTCACGCTTATACCTTAGTTGATCTTTTGAATTAATAATTCTCTCTATATTTTTCAACATATATTTCGGAAAGTATTGTGCCACTTCTCCATGTTTTTCACAGTCTACAACTTCCAAATTATAGGGTATTTCCTCTTTTTCTAATTTTTCCACAAACGGTAAAACATGATTAGAATAGTAATGATCTCCCTTACCTACCTGAATATTGATTTCAGGAAAAAGATTCTTTTGTTCTATCGGTTGATATAAGAGACCATTTAAGAACTCTACACTTTCCTTACTACAATCACCTGCAATAAATTCAATAATCCCCCTTGTAAAGCTGGATAGATTAAATAGATAATCCCCCATTAAAGTGTGTGGGTCACCACTAATAGTAGCTCCAAAGCTATATTTAATAGCATAATATAAAGCGGCATAGCCTCCCTTACTGGATCCACATGTGATTATGTTTCCCATCGGTACCATGTTTTCATTGGCGATATAGGTGATTAAAGATATAACTGCAGCTTCCAAAGCATAGTCACGATTTTTCCCAATATAATAGCTGACTTTCCCATCATAATCATCTAAGATAAATAATTTATTACACTGACATTCATCTAGTATTTTCACATAATTATAAACTGGTGGCATTCCTTCTATTTCTCTACCATGGAATCCTGAAAATACAATAATAAGATGATTACAAGGTTTATCAGCCTTTTGAAATACATATTTAACGGGTCTAGTTAATTGGAATGTTTTTTCTCCTGGAAATGCCATACTAGCTCTCCTCCAATTGTTTTAGGGTGAAAACTCATAAAACCTAATATTACTACAATTATATTGTGACATAAGTTTTAAAGTCTGTAGTATATGCCAATACATTTCCCTGCTTTAACATATCGTCATCAGTAATTTGCCAAGTATGAGTTGCTTTATTTTTGCGACGTATTACACAAAAATTATAACTATCATTAGAGTAAATTTTGTATCCATTTTTTAGTGCCTTCTCAATAAATTTCGTGTCCTCACCAGTATTACGATCATCAAAGCCATTCAACTTTTCAAATACTTCTTTTTTAAATACTAGTGTAGCCCCCGCAACAAAATTTGAATATCTTTCTTCACCTGCACCGATTTTTCTCTTTACTAGTGCATTATTTTCTTCAAAATGTACAAGATATGTGCTTTTCCCAATTATTGATGCATCTGTGTAATCAAAAGACATAACCATATCCTTTAAATAATTTGGTGCATAATAATCATCATCATCCATCTTTGCAATAAATTCACCTTTAGTTTTCCCAACAGCAAAGTTAAGACATGCGCCTAAAGAATTTTTTTCATCCACCTTAAATATCCTAGTATTCCTTAAGTTTTCAAATTTCTTTTCCCATTGTTTAATATTCATATTATTATTATTTAATATAATAATATGTTCAAGGTTTTCATAAGTTTGATTGGATAAATTCTCATAAATATTATCCATAAATTGAGGCCTATTTGTAATAGCTACTACACTTACAAGCTTTTCTTCTTTCTTTTGATATTGTATTCCGATAATATCAAACATTTCTTCTAATCTATGACTATAAGTATGGTTTTCCATAATAAAACGCTGAGCTAACTTTGCCTCACGCTCTAATTTTAATGGGTTTTGCAACAATATCTTCAACATATTCCTTGTTTTTTCTGGAGCATCTGATATATATAAGTAATCTCCAACCTGCTCTCTAACCCCTACAGAATCCCCAGAAATGACCATTGTTTTACTCGCTAAAACTTCATACACACGACGCGAAAACATATACTTACTATTTTGAATTGAGTTCACATTTAAGAAAATATCATAATTTTTATACGCTTCCACCATGTTGTCATAACTTAAATTTCCAATAATAGAGTCTTGATATAGATCAGGCCATGTTCTATCTGTAGCTGTTTTCATCTCTACCCCATAAAACCTGTCATAAATATCTAAATCAAATTCAACTGCAGGTGCTACTACATTCTCTACATCCTTTATACGATCTGGGTGCTTATTTCCGTACCAAGAACCAGAGAACGCAACTGTTCCTAATTTACCTCTATTTTTATTAATTGGGTTGTGTATCCTAGGTTGTGCTGCAAAAGACAAAGGATATACACGATCATGTTTAGCGCAATTCTTAAAATTGTCTATATTATGCTCATCTGTAACGAAAATATAATCAAAATAGCTTCCGGCCTCTTTAAATACTTCAAAATTATCTTTTCCTTCTTTATCCCAAAATACGGTAGGAATTCCTTTTACTTTACAAAAGTCAACTAATTCTCTTAGTTGAGGGTGCCTATTATTTTTATGAAGATTTGCAACCTTATAATTCCATGCACCCTTGTTACCTGCCCAAGCTGATTCTACTAATAACATTTCGGGGCTCTCTTTTTCTATAACTTCTTTCCAGTTTTTTTGCGTAATAGGTAAAAGATTAGCTTCATATTTAAAACATTCATAACTAAACTCATCTAATATAACAGCAATCTTTGTATCTTTTGAAACCTGCAATTGATTACGGTGTTTTGCTACGTCCTTTACATACTGGGAGAATTTATCAAGTTTATTGACTTCATTTACTCCCCCTTCTATAAATGTTAATTTCTGTATCGGATTGCATTCTAGAATTTCTATCCCTTGAAAATCCACTGTACCTTCACCAATAAATTTCATTCCAATTCGAATTGATTCTGTATTCGGTAGTAAATTAAATTTCCATTCGCTATCTAATGGAATAATCTCACTTCGAGGATTCCCTGTTTTAGGGTACATAATAATATATAAATTAACTTCTAACTCTCCTGATTTTTCACCCTTGAAATTCACATGATACAATTTATTAGGATCCAAATCAAATAGCTCATTTACTGGCCTTTTGGTAAAATTAATATTCTTTTCACCATAGGAAATATATATAAATTTCTCTCGTTCTTGTTTTACTGTCGCAATATTTCCATCTAATTTAATAATTTCCTTATAATCCTTACTAATAAACCATTTTTTATCTTGCAACTCTGAAATCACTAATTTAGTTTTATCAAAATCCCCCAATTTATTTAAAACAGGGTTATTTAATAATGTATTCTTTACTTGTTGAACTTCCTGTAACCTATTTTTCAATTGTGCAACTTGTAACATTATTTTTGTCCCCTTCTAAATCTATTCATGAATTCCCAATATCTTAGTGTCAATCTCCCTAACTTAGATCCACTTAAACCTTGATATTTTCTTTCTAAAGCCTTGTATTGCCTCGCTAGTTTTTCATGCTCTTTTTCGATATTTGTATGCAAACTTTGTAATTGAACAAATTGTTTTAACTCTTCTTCTCTCGCATTAACCTGACTTATTAATTCATGTTTTAATTGAATACCCATTTGTAATACATCGTTATTTTCTGTTTGTATTTCCTTGTTCTTTTCTTTTAAGCCTTTAATCATTTTATTTTTTTCTATAATAAGCTTTTCAAAATGCTTCACTTGATCTTGTAAAACAATTATTTTATGGCCTGATAACTCATCTTTATTTCCTTTTTCTACCTTGGGGTTTATTGCCTCCGTTGTTTCTACTTTCGAATTTGTTACCTTCGTTGTTTCTACTTTCGAATTTGTTACCTTCGTTGTTTCTACTTTCGGATTTGTTGCCTTCGTTGTTTCTGCTTTCGGATTTGTTACCTTCGTTGTTTCTGCTTTCGGATTTGTTACCTTCGTTGTTTCTGCTTTCGGATTTGTTACCTTCGTTGTTTCTGCTTTCGGATTTAAAAACTTTGAGTTTGAGCTAACCTCTGTCTCATTAAATTCATAACGTTTTTTCTTTCTTTTAGAAGAACGTCTTTTTTTTGCTTTTGGTTTATTGAAATCATCAACTTCTGCAAATCTTTGACTCATTAAAAATCCTCCTACCCCGTTTTTCGTATATTAAGCTAATTATTTAATAACAAAAACAAATGTATAGACATCCATTTTGAGAAATAAATCATACTACTTTAAAAATAGAAATAATTATCAGCTATACAATATTTTCGTAAATATTAAGGAATAATTTTTTCTCTGCTTCCCAATTATACTTCTCTCTCGCTTTAAAACTGTTCCTTTGCATTTCTCCTCTTTTTTCAGGATGATCTAGCAAATAATTTACTCCTTGAGCAATTGATACTGGGATATGAGAATCAACGCAAATTCCAATATTATCCTTCTCAACTACCCCTTGTATTTCAGGAAAACTACAAGCAACAACAGGTACACCACTCATCATATATTCAAATAATTTATTAGAAGAAGCCGAATAATGGTTAAAACAAACATTATTTAATAATTGAAACCCTAAATAAGCATTTTTCGTATAGTGAATTAGATCCTGTACTGGTACTTTTGGTATAAATTTCACTCGATCTTCTAATTTCATATCTTTTACCATTTGTTGTAATTCGGGCTTAATTCGGCCATCTCCAATGAACACCACAACACCCCGTTTAAATAAAGGAGCTGCTTGTACCAATTTATCAAGACCACGTCCAGTTTGAATTCCACCTTGATATAAAAGGATTGGTTCATCTCGTGAAACATTCAATATTCCATGTAAGTCAATTGATTTACTCAGTTCCGGACGCGAAACAAACGGATAATTATGAATGACTTTTGGATAAAACCCATATAATTCTTCTATATACTTTGCTCTTGTATGATTTTCCATAATCATTACATCACAAAATTTAATAAAAAATTTCTCCATGACCCCATAAATATTACTGTTATATCCCGTCCTACTCGTCTGTACTTCATGAGAATCATAAATTAACTTTTTCCTTCTCAATATTTTCGCACATATAAACCCTTGCGGTAATGTATTTAAATCGTTCGAGTGATATATATCATACTTCTTTTTTAATCCCGCTCGAACCATCCTAAACAAAATTGCTCCTCTCACCAATAAAGTAGCAACCTTTCTCTGCGAAAATAATAAAGCTAGTAATAGTAAACTAACTGTTATCATAGGGAACTTCCAAATTCCTAATGCCAATAGTAGACCAAGTACAGTCATTGTAGCGATATTTTTCATCGCCACTCTTTTGGCACGTTTAGCCAACCCAAATATTTTCTGTAATACTGGTACTCTATTCTTCACACGAGTTACTGTAAAGCCCTCTTGACGTTTTTCCCATAAAGGAAGATCCTCTTGTTTCCAATCGTGAATACAAATTAAATCAACCTCATATCCAGATTCTGCTAAGGCTGTACATTCTCTTAATACACGTGCATCATTTGTGAAGTGATTCCATACAAACATGCACACTTTCTTCTGTGACATCTCTTTCCTCCAATATTTTCAATAAAGTTTCAATATTTGTTTTCCAGCGCAATGTTCGAAATGCATATTGATATCCATTCTCCCCTAGTCGATTTCGTAACTGCTTATCCTGTGCTAACTTGATAATGTAATCACTTAGTTCAGCAACCGTTCTATCTTCAGTGACAAAACCACACTGAGCGTCTTCAATAACCTCTTTTGCATAACCAGCAACATCTGCAACAATCGGTTTTCTCATACTCATATAATCCATTACTTTCCCTGGGAGAACCTTTTTAAATACATCTTTTTCTACTAAACTCACATATGCTATATCTGCATCAACAATTTCAGCGAGGGTATCTTCACGATTTTTGGGCTCAATCAATTGCATATTTGGAAGTTGCTTTGCTTCAATACTCTCTCCAAGCTCTTTCTTTTGATAACCATATCCAATAATCTTAAATGAAATATTCTTATACTCTTTCAAATGCTCTGCAATCAAAATTAATTTTTCTATATCTTGCGCTAATCCTATATTCCCTGTATAAATCACTGTTAATTGATCACTACTGTTCTTCTTTGGAACAGTAGATAATTCTTTTTCCGTTAAAGAATTAGGCATAAATGAAATGCGATTAGGGGCAATACCTGTAGAGGAAATATAAGAATAAAAACCTTTACTATTAATAATAATGTTATCGGCAGCATGATATATTTTATACTCTAATTTATAAGCAAATTTTAGTATCCAATTTTTATTAAAAAAACCTATGCCTATTAAGGACTCCGGCCATAAATCCCTTACATCTACAATTAATTTCGCCTTCATTTTTCGTTTCGCAAACATCCCTGCTACAGGTATAAAGATGGATGGTGTGGAAACAAATATATAATCATATTTCTCTTTATCTTTACATATTGCCAAAATTAACCTAAAGGCAACTTCTATGTACAACATCAACCTTCGAAAAAGATTTCTTGTATATTTTCGTGTTTTTGGATGGATACGTACTATATCTTTTTCTATATTTTCATCATACCAATAACTCGAATCTTTGTATAAATTACGATTTGGATAACTAGGATCAGAAGTTAATATCTTGACATCATAACCTCGTTCATTTAATTCCAAGTATATATTTTTCATCCTATTAGAGGCACTACCAATTTCTGGATAAAAATTTTGTGTTACCATTAAAATTTTTTTCATACTAAATTAATCTCCGCTCACTTATGATGTTAGTATTACTTAAACAATCATTGTTATTTAAATCTTCAAATCAAATATTCTCAAAAAAAATCTAAATGTAAGATTTACACATATCTAAGAATACTATGAAACATTCATGAGTTAAATACCTTTCCAAAAATCCGTAAATTCATATTTAATAATAAAACTAGTTTTCAACCGAAAATTTATATATATAAATTACATAAAAACAGCAAAAAGTACCCATGCAAAACGAAATACACTCTCATGTTTTGCATAGGTACTTTTTAATTTTATTTTAGTGCACGACGTGGTAATCTATCGATATTCTCTAACATAATACCTGTACCAACCGCAACGCAGTGCATTGGGTTTTCAGCAATTAATACTGGTACTTTTAGTTCTTCTGCTAGAAGCATGTCAATGCCGTGTAGTAAAGCTCCACCGCCTGTTAGAATCACACCGCGGTCGATGATGTCCGCTGATAATTCTGGTGGTGTGCGCTCTAGTACGCCTTTTGCAGCTTGTACAATAACTGCTGCATTTTCTTTTAATGCTTCTGTAATTTCTTCAGAGCATACTGTAATTGTGCGTGGTAAACCTGTTACCATGTCACGTCCACGAATTTCAAGTTCTTCGCTACGTGCACCTGGGAATACTGTACCAACTTTAATTTTAATATCTTCTGAAGTACGTTCTCCGATTAATAGCTTATACTTACGTTTAATGTAGCTTAAGATCTCCATATCAAACTTATCGCCAGCCATTTTGATAGAGGAAGAGGTAACAATATCACCCATAGATAGTACAGCGATATCCGTTGTACCTCCACCAATATCAACAACCATGTTACCGCTTGGTTGGAAGATTTCCATACCAGCACCAACTGCGGCTACTTTTGGTTCTTCTTCTAAAAATACTGTTTTACCACCTGAACGTTCAGCAGCCTCACGAATTGCTTTTTGTTCTACTGATGTGATATTTGTTGGACAACAAATTAAAATGCGAGGTTTTGAAAAGAAGCTCTTTACGTCCAATTTGTTAATGAAATACTTTAACATTGCTTCTGTAATTTCGAAATCTGCGATTACACCATCTTTTAGTGGACGAATGGCTACAATATTACCAGGCGTACGTCCCACCATACTTCTTGCTTCTTCACCTACTGCTAATACTTTACCTGTGTTACGATCAATAGCAACAACAGATGGCTCATTTAATACAATACCCTTACCTTTAACATGGATTAATACGTTAGCCGTACCTAGGTCAATTCCGATATCTCGCGCAAACATTCCCGTTTTTTCCTCCTCGATATTCAAAATCAGGTTACACCCGAATTCTTTTACACCTAATTTCTGATTTTATCATAAATTTAACAGAAACGTAATATTCGCAAAAAGAATTCTTCTGAAAAATATTACCGAATTGAAACGGAATGTTCACGATTGTACCTTTATTGACGTACCGGCTTTTCTACATCTTCTTTTCTATACTTTTGTTTTGTTGCTTCTCCGCCTCTTAAATGACGAATAGACTTATGATAATCAAGAATTTCTTTCACTTCATTTGCGAGCTCTGGATTAATTTCTGGTAGACGTTCTGTTAAATCTTTATGGACTGTACTCTTTGATACCCCAAATTCCTTTGCAATGACACGCACTGTCTTTCTTGTCTCCACGATATACTTACCAATCTTGATAGTTCTCTCTTTGATGTAATCGTGCACACCACTCGCCTCCCTAAATTGGATGTGAGAAGTGTGAAATGAGCCTCGCTGCATACGACTTAGAAGTAAGTGTGAGTGCTGTTTGTAAGCGTTAAACATTCTTGGATTTATAATGAAATGATTCACGATTTCTCACCTCAAACACTCTCTTTGCTTTGGTTTATACCATTGTATTGCCCGCACTACTGATATATGCTACATGTTCACTATTTTTGCGGACTAAGTTAAGAAAAATTACGTTTTTTTGTGAGAAATACGTTAACAGTGACTATTTTGACAAAAAAATGACACCTTATATAAGGCGTCATTCTTCTCGTTCAAACTCTTCTTCTAACAATTGATGGTGGGGAACCTCTTTCTTACTGGCAATGTAATAATATAAAGTGAATAAAACAAACAATAAAATAATAGCAGTCGACAGAACAAACAAAAATGACACAGTATCCCCTCCCTTTTGTAATATATATTCGAGAATCTCGTCATTTTTCCTTGTTATTGCAACTTTTTTCTCGAAATTGAGTATTTTTATATAAAAATATAAAAATCAGCTCTCTAGTGAGAACTGATTTTTTTTACTTTCTTATTCTTGTGAAGAAGAACTATTAGATGATTCTGTAGAACCATTTGTTGATTTTTCTTCTTTCTTCGGTTCTTCTTTTTTGTCACTAGTCGAACCGCTTGTTGATTTCTCTTCTTTTTGAGACTTATCTTCTGTTTTACTTTCTGGTGTCGTGCTCGTTGACTTCTCTTCTTTTTGAGATTTGTCATCAGCTTTTTTACCAGAAGCATTCGTTGCCTTTGCAGCACCTGCATCAGCTTTAATTTCTGCTACTGATTTATTTAAGTAGCGCTCAGGGTTCACAGCCACGTTGTCTTTACGTACTTCAAAGTGAACGTGAGAACCCGCTTCTTTATTCATTGCACTTAGACCGGATTTTCCTAATACTTCACCTTGTACAACTCGTGCACCTTTTTCTACTTTCACACTGCCTAAGCTTTGATAAGAAGCTGCTACACCATTTCCACTATCAACTGTTACAACATAACCAAGAAGTGAATCTTTTTCAGCTTTCGTTACTGTACCACTTAAAGCAGCTGTAACATTGAATTCTTTTCCATTCTTCGCAGCAATGTCAATTCCTTTATTTGGGGAATATGTGTTGTTATAAAAGACAAGTGCTTTTTCTTGTTCCGCCTCAGTTGCTGCATCTTCATAGAACTTCTTCTGTACGACTACTTCCGCATTAGCAGGAGCTGGCATTTTCACTACTTCTGAAGACTTCGTTACTGGTACTGCTGGATCTTCCGTTTGTGTATACGGTGTTGCTTGATCTTGGTTCGGAGTCTTCTTCGGATTAGCTCCTTGGAACCATAGCGCAACCATTAAGATTACCGCTGCACAAGCAATGTATAGTGCCGGAAATACCCATCTTTTTTGAAATAAATGTACTACCTTTTGCGACTTTTTATTATTTCTTCCTCGCATTCCATCATCACCTCAGCAATCATTTTGAACAATATTCACGTATCCTATACAACGTATAACTAATTACTTTTCGACAAAATCTGTAAAAATATGTATAGGAATTGCAAAATTTCCGAGGAAATGATAGAAAAAAGAAAAAACTGAGCGTTTCGGCTCAGTTTTTAGTCTAATTGTTTCTTTTTATATACGATTAAACATGCAATGAGTGAAATAATAAGCCAAGCTCCAACATTTATCATATGCCCGCTAATACTACTAAACCCAGCACCCTCTACTAAGCTTTTAATTGCTTTTTCAAGATGAGATGTTGGAAGATAACTAATCATTGTCTTAATAACTTTATTTTCAACCATTGGCTCAAATTGCACAGCTAAATACATCGTCATTAATATTGGCATTCCAATTAATGATGTTTGTGGGACAGATTCAGCTAGTAATCCAATCATCGTTCCAATTAAAGTAAATAAAATTGTTCCACATAAGAAAACAAATGCTAGTAATAAGAAATTTCCACTTAATTGATCTAAAATGAATAAGTTTACAATAGAGATACCTAGCGTTAAACATGCTGTTAATATACTTTTCCCAAGAAGAACTTCAACAGAAGAAGCTGGCGATAGCATTAAAACACGCAATGTATGTTTTTCTTTTTCTTCTGCAATTACCATTGATTGAACAAACCCTGCAACGAATAGAAAGGCCATTAAAGTAATAATACCAACTCCTGCACTCCCTTGCCCAAACCTGCTAAATATAAATGCAAATATAATTGGTAAAGATGCCATTAACAACACTTGTGAATTCGTCTTAAAATCTTGTACCTCTTTTCTAAAAATAGCTGATACACGTCTCATTGAAAATGTCATTATAATCCCCTCCCAGTAACTTCAATAAAGATATCACCTAACGTTGGCTCATAAGAATGAATGGATAATAGTTCTCCTTTTTTCATCCATTCTGAAATGCGTTTTGCACCTAATTCATCTTTTTGTACCGTTTCTTTCTTCTTATCCTTTAACACGACTTGTATTTGATCTTTCGCGTATCGTAAGCGAAGGTTCTCCGGTGTATCAAGCGCTACAATTTCTCCGCTACATAGAAAGGCAATACGGTTACAAAGCGTTTCTGCTTCGTCCATGTTGTGCGTCGTTAAGAAAATCGTCGTTCCTTCTTTATTTAAGTCTTTTAAGATTTTATGAATGTTTTGTACGTTAACTGGATCGAGTGCAGATGTTGGTTCGTCTAAGAAGAGAATATCTGGTTTATGAAGGATTGCTCTAGCTAATGTGACGCGTTGCTTCATTCCTTTTGATAGTTTCTTTACTAATGTTTTTTTATCATCTAATAGATTCACTTGCGCTAGCACTTCATCGATTCGTTCTTTTTTACAATCGTATAAGTCACAAAATAATAGTAAGTTATCATAAATGCTAAGTCTTTCATATAAGCCACTGTTGTCTGTTAAAATACCAATTCGTTTGTAATCGATACTACTTGGTCCTGTAATATCTTTCCCTAGTACTCTTACCGTTCCAACGCTATGAAGTAATTGAGAAGTTAAAATTTTTACTGTTGTCGTTTTTCCGGATCCACTCGGTCCGAGGAATCCAAAAATTTCTCCTTGCTTCACTTCAATATTTACATTTCGAAGTGCTGTTTTTTCATTGAAACTTTTCATTACATCTTTCATTTCAATTGCCAATGTCATCTCGTCATCCCCTTTGTTTTTTCTTTTATAGATGAAAGTCGCTTTAGCGATTCTCGTTTGCTTATTTCGCTTTTCTTGACTCCATCATATGAAAATCAAAGGGTTTACGCAGTAAAATACCGGTAAAAGGAGTATTTTTACCGGTGAATGAATCGTATTTTGAGCTTATTGGAGCACTTTTTATAGCCCAATCACGCCTTTTAACTCATCCATTCGTCCTTTCGAAAGCGGAATTGAACTTTTTCTTTCGTCATCCAAAATTAAACTAAAGCTATTACGAGTCCACGTAATCACTTCTCGTACTCTTTGTAAATTCACAAGGTACGAGCGATGACATCTAAAGAAACCAAAACCTGTTAATCTCGCTTCTAGTTCACTTAATGTTAATGCACATACGAAATCCCCTTCACGAACGTGAATATGGGTTACTCCGTTTTGCGTTTCAATAAAATGAATTTCCATCGGGTCTAATAAAATGATTTTATCGTTCACTTTCGCTGGTATTCTTTCTAACTTCATTTGCGGAATCATTTGAATGACTTTTTCTTCATCGACTTCTTCTGCTTCCTCTTGTTCAATTTCTACTTTTTTCACACCATCATTGTTTAATATGTATACATCTTCTGTTAACGAAAGGGCGTCCGATAGGAAAGATGATGTAATAAAAATCGCCTTTCCTTGCTCTTTCATTTTCATAATCGCTTTTCGAATAATAATCGTACTCTCTGTATCTACATTTTGCTCTGGTTCTTCCAAAATAACTAAATCCGGATTATGAATCATAACTCGCCCAATATGAAGACGACGTTTCTCTGAAAATGATAGTTTTTCTATTTTAACGTTTAACTTATCTAAGAGACCGACAGATTGTACAACTTCTTCCATACTTATATTCGATTCATAAAGCCCTATTAAAAACTTAAAGTATTCCTTCACCTTCAAACGATCATATGCCTCATCTTTCAAAAAACAAAAACCGATGCGGGAATAATTTTTCTTTCCAATCACTTCATCTTCAAATAGCACATTGCCAGTTGAAGCTTCTTCCTCACCAATAATAATGCGGTGCAAAATTTTTGCTGTATGGTTATTACACTGCAAAACAACACATTGTCCCTTCTCAACCTTCAGTTCAACTGCCGGTAACTGATTCGTCTTCCCTAACTGTTTCAACTCCAGTAGTGCCATTCCGTCTCCCCCAAATACTTTTTTATCCTATTATACCAAACAATTAATGGAAAATTTAGATATTTTATGAAGTGTTATAAAAAAGAAGGACCGTCCCAACGTATCTCTTAGGACGGTCCCTTTTCCCCTACTTCTTCACCATCAACTTACCTTCATAATCATTCATCGTCTTTATTTCAACACCTTTATAGTAATGAGCGACGATATCTGTATATTTCTTACCTTCTGCTGCCATGCCGTTCGCGCCGTATTGGCTCATGCCAACGCCGTGGCCGAAGCCTTTCGTCGTAACAATGATTTTATCTCCCTCTTGTTTCCACTTGAAGTCAGAGGAGCGTAAATCTAACTTTTCGCGAACTTCTTTTCCTGTTAATGTTTTCCCTTGAAATGCTACGTCTTTTACTCGCTTTCCTTCCGTAAGATCTTTAATATTTCCAACCTTCCCGTCTGCCAGTACCTTCACACCGAGACGTTTTTGAAAGTCAGCTACGGTAAAGGTTTGCTCGCTCGTAAATTTCGGAGAAGCTTGATCCCACGGGCTATCTACACTCTTTAAATACGGATAATCATTTCCCCAATAATCAGCCGCATTTTCTGTCCGGCCATTACTCGTTGAGAAGAAGGATGCTGAGATTGGTTTTCCCTCATACGTTAAAACTTGTCCTGCGGTTTTCGAAACAGCTTCCTCAATTTTCTTCAAATTATTTTCGTAGTTATTGCCCCATTGTTTTTTCAATTCTTCTTTACTTTTGTACACTTGATCTTTCACCGTATCTGTCACGTCCGCATTGTTTTTCTTACCTCCGCTTAGCATACGCTGGACTACAAATGTTCTCGCTGCTAATGCCTGCGCCTTTAGCGCCTCTATTTCAAAACTGGCATTCATCTCAGAAGCTACTACACCGGTCACATACTCCTCCATAGGTAATGATTCTACCTTCTTTTGTTTCTCGCGATATACAGCAACCTGAACCGCTGTATCCACTTTTCCTGGAGCTGGTATACTTTCTATCGCTGGAGGAGTTTTAGAAGCTGCTTTTTCCCCTACTTTTGCTTTCGCAAACGGAATAACAAGAGCAGCAGGTACAATGATAACGAGCGCTATGAGAAGCACTACCGTGATAAAAAATGGCTTTGAAAATTTCATCTTATTTCCCCCAATATAAAAAAGCTTTACTCCATTCATTCTTATGGAACAACTCTTTCTTTTAGAACATACTTCAGGGGGAACAGTATAAAGTGAAACTTTTCTAAATATTTTTACTGGTACGTGCATAAGTATAGAATTTCTTGACTATAACAGTAATAACCCAAAAAAATAGCCTCTACGTCAAAAGACGTAGAGACTATTTCAATTAAGCGTGAAGATCAGAAACTTCTTGTTCTTTCACTTCTTCTACTTTTTCGTTTACACGTTCAATAGTTGCACCTAATGCAGCTAATTTCTTATGGAAATCTACATAACCACGGTCAAGATGCTTTAACTCAGTTACACGAGTGTAACCTTCTGATACTAAACCAGCTAAGATTAATGCAGCTGCAGCACGTAAATCAGTTGCGCCTACTTCAGCACCTTGTAAGCTGTTTGGACCGTTCATAATAACAGAACGACCTTCGATTTTAATATCAGCATTCATACGGCGGAATTCTTCAACGTGCATAAAGCGGTTTTCAAATACCGTTTCTGTAATCATACTTGTGCCATCAGCTTGTAGTAATAATGCCATCATTTGTGATTGCATGTCTGTTGGGAAACCTGGGTGAGGCATAGTTTTAATATCAACCGCTTTTAACTTATCTGGGCCGATAACACGTACACCTTCATTTTCTTCAATAATTTTAACACCCATTTCTTCCATTTTCGCTGTAATTGAGCGTAAATGTTCAGGTACAGCATTTTCAATTAAGATGTCTCCACCAGTAATTGCCGCTGCAACCATGAATGTTCCCGCTTCAATACGGTCAGGAATAATAGAGTGGTTTGCACCATATAATTTATCAACGCCTTCGATACGAATCGTTCCAGTTCCAGCTCCGCGTACTTTCGCTCCCATTGCATTTAAGAAGTTAGCTAAGTCAACGATTTCTGGTTCTTTCGCTGCGTTTTCAAGGATTGTTGTCCCTTTTGCTAATGTAGCTGCAGACATAATATTTTCTGTTGCGCCCACGCTTGGGAAGTCTAAATAAATTTTAGCACCTTTTAGTTCTCCCTCAACGTATGCCTCAACAAAACCGTTACCAACCTGTACTTTTGCTCCCATTGCTTCGAAGCCTTTTAAATGTTGGTCAATTGGACGTGAACCAATTGCACATCCACCAGGAAGTGCAATACGAGCACGACCGTTACGTGCTAATAATGGTCCCATTACTTGAACAGATGCACGCATTTTACGTACATATTCAAATGGTGCTTCAATGTTTAGCTCTTTAGAAGCATCGATTGTTACTTGGTTATTTTCAAATACGACTTCAGCATTTAAATGACGTAATACCTCATTAATTGTGTATACATCAGACAAAACTGGTACTTCAGATAGTACATTCTTTCCATCACTCGCTAATAGGGCTGCAGCGATTATAGGTAATACAGCATTTTTTGCGCCCTCAACACGCACTGTGCCGTTTAACCGCTTTCCGCCACGGACGATGATCTTTTCCAAATTATTCCCCTCCGTGTCCTTTTTTCAGTATCTATTCACTCAATACTCAGAAGTTATGATCGGTGTGCCAACCACAATTGTATCTTTGTTGTCTGTAGAACGTATTGCTATTTGCACATTTATTTTCTCTCTATTTGTTGAAAGAGCGTCATCCCACTTTTTATTGTATGCGGAGACTGACACAAATGCTCTTTCTTCTATCTGTTCGATCGCTCTTGCTGAAAGATCTTTCAAAACCTGATTGGTTTTATTTTGCAAAACACCTTCAATCTTATCATTCAGTACACCTTGAACACAAGTGTAAATTATAGGTTTTTCACTAAAAATTTTATTCGTTTTTTGAATATACTTCGGGTCCCATTTCGCCCCGCTCACTTCAAAAATAATGAAAGTGTTTTCTTTAGTATTTTCCTTACTCCAAGTTACTACTACTCGTTCTTCATAAGAAGAAAATTTTTTATAGGATGTAGCTTTATATCCATCTGGAGATTGCTCTAATTCCCACTTTTGAATATTCGCCTTTTCCTTCACATCGTTTAACAACTTTTGAAACGTATGTATATTAGAAATTGTTTTTGTTTCTCGCGCTAACCATGACCATTTCTCTACTTTCGCATCATTTTTCTCTAAGGATGCGATCATGCTTTCCATCTTCTGTTCATCACTGATTGGTTTCATCTCTCTATACCCAACCAAAAATAAAACAACGCTAAGTGCAACAATAAGAATGGCTTTAAGCTTCAATTTCATCCCCTCCTATCCCCATTGTTAACGGAGATATGAGGTTCTATACACTTACTTTACTAAATACGTTAAACTCTTTGAATAGCCTAAATAATCAAGGAAAAAGTTACTTACAGATGTCCCAATTGCAATTGTAATTAAGATGAGTAATACTCTCGTCTGCATCACCTTTCCAGGCTTCATTAAACGCTCAATGTGAATACCTTGTAAGGCCCACCACGTGATGGTAATAAACAATAAATGCGAAACAATGGCAATCAGTGCTTGTTGCCCTAAAAGATGTGCCAAAAAACCGACCCCTTTTTACCCAGCTACTACTTACGAAATCATCTAAAAACGATACCATAATAAGTAGGAGCCACACTTTTTCAAATACAAATAAGCATCTTACATTTTACATCGAAATTTTTCTCTTTAAAAACGTATACCTATATGTATTTTCAGTTGTAGTTCACACAAAATAAAAAGCGCAGAGTAACGACTCCACACCTTTTATTTTCACTATTGTACCACGTTCCCTAAGAAGAAGAAATCTTTCATTAATGGAAAATATTCATAAAAGAAATTGTATCCAATCATCGGCACAATCCCTAGTATTACAATCGAAATTGCACAAAAGCTCATCACAATCTTTATATTGAGTGGCAAGCGAATTTTCTCTTCTACTTCTCCCGTTCGGAAAAACATTTGTTGTAAAATACGGAAATAATATACGAATGAAATGACTGTCGTCCCCATCATAATAGAAGCTAGTACGTAATGAGCTGGCTCTACATGAAGAGCCCCTAAAAAGATGTTAATTTTCCCAATGAAACCAGCAGTTCCTGGTATCCCCGCTAGCGATAAAATAAAAATCGTCATCACGATCGCTGTAAATGGCGACCTCTTATATAATCCAGTGAAAATGGTGATATTTTCTTTATCGCTTTGTAAGATTAAGCCGTGAATAATTGCAAACGCGCCTATATTCATAAGCATATACGCAAGCATGTAAAACCACATACTATCCATCGTAAATGGTGATAATGCGACAAGCGGAACGAGTAAATATCCCGCATGCGCGATTCCCGAATAAGCAAATAGGCGTTTGACGTTATATTGCTTTAATGCTACTACATTTCCAATAATCATCGTAATACTAGCTAGCACAGCGATATATATGCTCATACGTCCGTATAAAGATTGCATGTCTCCCTGCACCGATACACTTGCAAAAACCATGAGGAATAAACGAATAATGAGTAAGAACCCTGCCATTTTAGAAATCGTTCCAAGAAAAGCAGTAACAGGTGTAGCCGCTCCCTCATACACATCAGGTGCCCACATATGAAACGGCACTGTCGCAATTTTGAATGAGAGCCCAACGAGTAAGAGTAAAAATGCGAGAGCTAGCAATAACTGAATGCCACTAGCCAGTTCTCCGGCAAATACTTTTTGCATATTCACGATATTAGTTGAGCCTGTAATACCGTACAAATAACTCATTCCAAAGAGTGTAATTGCCGTTCCAATTCCTCCATTAATGACATATTTCATTGCTGCCTCATTTGATGCACGGTTCTTTTTTCGTATTCCTACTAAAATGTAGGAAGAAAGTGAAAGCAATTCTAAACCGACGAAAAGTGTAACGAAATCAACGCTAGAAGCCATAAACATCGCCCCAAGAAGCGCCATTAAAAATAAGTAATAATATTCCCCCTTATCTTCAATTGGATTTTTCTTATCATCGCTCATTGCGGTGCATAAGATGAGTGCTGCTCCGCCTAACAACAACGTTTTAAATCCTTTTGAAAATCCATCTAACACAAACGATCCATTTAAAATATCTCCCGCTGGTTCGCTATATAGCGTAATTAGTGACACGATTGCTAATACGACCGCCGCAATTGCACCAAGCGCTACGTATCTATGGTTCAGCTTAAAAAACAAATCACATATGGAAAGAAGGATGGCAGCCCCGAGAATGATGAATTCTGGCACCATGAGATGCCACGATAAGCTAAGTAACGTATTCATATCCATCCTACTTCACCCCCAATGTTTTCAATGTATTTTGAAGCGGATCCCCTAGTATTTCTGGCATTACGCCAATTGCAATAATGCAGAAGATAAGTAGCAAGATAGGAACATACTCCCATCCGTGTATATCAGCTTTCGCTTCCCACTCTTTCTTACCAAATGTTACTTGAAGTGTCGCTCTTAATACGTATACAGCTGTTAAAATGATGCCAAGTACTCCGGCCGCAGCAATGACTGGCTCTACTTGGAATAAACCGAGAAAGGCAAGAAACTCGCTAACAAATCCAGACATTCCCGGCAATCCAAGCGATGCCATTCCTCCCGCTAAAAAGAAACCGCTAAGTATGGGTACACTTTTTGCAAGTCCGCCAAGCGCTGTAATATCCGACGTTCCAAAGCGCTGTTCTATAACACCAAGTAAGAAAAAGAGTAAGGCTGCAATTAAGCCATGCGACACAACTTGGAATAGTGCCCCTTGTGTACCTGGTGCGTTTAACGCTGCAAGGCCCATTAATACAATACCCATATGCGAAATACTAGAGTAAGCAAGCACCTTCCGAAAGTCTGTTTGAATGAGTGCTAAGAAGGCTCCGTACAATAAATTGATAACTCCTAAAATCGCAATGAGCGTTGCAAACTCGCGAAAGTATTCCGGGAATAGCCCCTGCCCGAAGCGAATTATACCGTACGCTCCAATCTTCAGTAAAACACCTGCATGAAGCATTACTACAGCCGGATGCGCTTCAATATGTACATTGACCATCCAGCGATGTAACGGGAAAACGGGTAATTTAATTGCGAAAGCAATCATTATGGCAAGAAACAAGCCGAACTGTAAGCTACTTGGGACAACCATTCCTCCCACAGCACCTACACTCGCTAATATTTCTTTCAGTTCTGTAATATTTGTTGTACCTGTTTTCGCAAATAAAACCGAGAAAACGATGAGTAAAATAGCGGAGCCAATACCGTTATATATTAAATAACTATAAGCAGCCTTTTCACTCGACAATTTCCCCCACTTCCCAATTAATAAAAACATCGGCGGCAGTGTAATTTCAAAGAAGATAAAGAACAACATTAAATTTTGAGCAGCGAAGACGCCGAGCATCCCTATTTCTAACATGAGTAACAGCATATAAAATGCTTTCAAATTTCTTTTAATCGTAAATGCGGCAATTGCTGCAAGCATCGCTAGAAGGGCCGTCAGCACCATCATAACGAGCGATAAACCATCTATACCAAGTTCGTAATAAATGGAAAACCATCTTTTATCTACCGCTGCAAAATCCCCGAATTTAATCCATTTCACTTTTTCATCAAATAGAGACAAATCCCTTCCAGAAGCATATGTACAAGCGAGGACGATAGCCATTCCAAATGGAAGCACTGTTCCAAATAAACCGAGTGCTCGCACTGTACGCGATTCTTTTTTCGGTGTTAATGCAAGTAAGAGAATTCCTAAAAGCGGGGAAAAAATGAAGAACGTTAATAACAAATCATTCATCGTAAATCCCCTCCCGTATAGAGCAAAATAATGAAGAGTACCGCAAGTGAAATAGCTGTTACAGTCCCGTACACTTGTACATTTCCGTTTTGGAGTCTAGAGCCGATTGCACTTATCCCTTTAACTAAACTCCCTATTAAAACGGCAATCCCTTCGACTACATACACTTCAAATAAGCGAAGCACATGAGCGATTCCTTTCGTAATAGGAATGACCGTCATATTGTATAGTTCATCCACATAATATTTTTCTTTCAAAATTTTATAAAGAGGTGCTTCCTCGCCACCAGCCCAATCTCTAGCAATAGATTTCTTGCCATATATGAAATATGCAAGAGCAATCCCAGCCAAAGAAACGAGCGTCGCAACAATCATAATCCAAACTGGACCGTGTGCTTCTTGCACTTTAAATGCTACATCTTTCGTAAGCCAATCTCCGAGAAATGTTCCAAACCACGGTGTATTTATATAACCTGCCACGACTGCAAGGACGCCAAGGACAATCATCGGATACGTCATGATGCGAGGCGATTCATGCACATCTTCCTTCGTCTTCGCTTCCCCCGTAAAGACGAGAAAGTATAGGCGGAACATGTAGAACGCTGTTAAAAATGCTGCAATTACTGCTAATATGAATAAAATGTAATTGCCATTCATCCAAGTCGCCGCTAAAACTTCATCTTTACTAAAGAAACCGGAAAGGAGCGGCACACCACTTATTGCAAGGGTACCGATTAAAAATAGCGCAGCAGTTACTTTCATCTTCTTCTGTAAGCCGCCCATTTTATTAATGTTTTGCGTATGCACGGCATGAATGACACTTCCTGCCGCCAAAAATAGCAACGCTTTAAAAAAGGCGTGTGTCGTTAAATGGAATACACCAGCTACATAACCGGCAGATCCTAATGCAAGCATCATATACCCAAGCTGACTAACTGTAGAATAAGCAAGCACTCTCTTTATATCCGTTTGCACAAGACCGATGGAAGCCGCAAAGATCGCGGTGAAAGCTCCAACGATTGCCACCGTTTGCATCGCCACCGCACTTGCTGAAAATAGCGGAAACATCGTTGCCACTAAATATACGCCAGCTGCGACCATCGTCGCCGCATGAATGAGTGCCGAAACAGGCGTCGGCCCTTCCATCGCATCCGGTAACCACGTATGAAGGGGGAACTGACCTGATTTTCCCATCGCCCCGATAAAAATTAATATCGCCGTTATTGTAATCATCGTAGGGGTAAGATCACCCGTATGAATCGCCCTAAATATTGCGTCATATTCAAAACTACCTGCATGCCAGAAAATTAAGATCATCCCAATAAATAAACCGGCATCTCCAATACGTGTCATAATAAAAGCCTTCTTCGCGGCAGCCCTCGCTTCTTCTTTAAAGAAATAAAAACCGATGAGTAAAAATGAGCCAAGACCAACTAACTCCCAAAATATATAAAGCTGTAATAAATTTGGTGATATAACGAGCCCGAGCATCGCAAATGTAAAGAGCCCTAAATAGGCATAAAAGGTTGGTAATCTTTCCTCACCTTTCATATACCCTTTCGAATACACATGTACAAGTAAACTCACAAGTGTAACGATAAACAACATTAAAGCCCCTAATGCTGTCACTTCAAAGCCAAACGATATATCAATATCTCCAGTTCTAAGCCATACCCACTTATGCTTCACTGGTACTGTCGAAAGTCTTTCTATTAATACAAGTACCGCACATATAAAGGAGAGAAAGACGAAGAAAATACTAAGTACACTGCTTCCTTCTCTAATTTTCTTCCCGAATATAATTAATAACAAAAACGAAACAAGCGGGAAAAGCGGTATGAGCCATACATAATCGATCATTGTTTCCTTCCCCCTTTTCGGTCACAATGTTATCCTTTGAGCGTATCCATTTCATCTACATGAACTGTCGTACGATTACGATATAAAGCAATTAAAATGGCGAGTCCTACCGCCGCCTCCGCTGCCGCTACGGCCATCGTAAACAAAGAGAAAATTTGCCCTGTTAAATTTGGAAACAAACCTAATTTACTAAACGCTACTAAGTTTAAATTGGCTGCGTTAAGCATTAATTCAATACAAACTAATACAATCACTGTATTTCGCTTCGTTAAAGCTCCAAACAAACCGATGCAAAACAAAATAATCGCAAGCGTTAAATATGCAGAAGCAGGTACGCTACTCATTGGAATCCTCCTCTTTCTCATCCTTCTTCGCAAGAATAATTGCGCCAACAAGTGCTACAAGTAAAATAACTGAGGTTAACTCAAATGGAATAATATATTTTGAATAGAGAAGTGTACCGATTTGAAGTGTGTTTTTTTCATGGAGAGGTAAACTTCCTTGTGCGCTCTCATTTGCAAAATCAATATTATTAACAGCGAAATACATAACTGCCCCAAATGCTACAACCGCAAAGAAGATAATCCATTTTCGAAGAGTAAGGCGTGATTCATTTTCTGCGTTATGTTTCGTTAACATAATGCCAAAAATCATAATAATTGTGATCGCACCTGAGTAAAGTAAAATTTGTGCAACCCCTATAAATTCAGCTGATAAAAGAAAGTACAAACCCGCAATGCTGAGAAATGTCAGAACGAGAGCTAGCATCATATGCATGACTTTCGTTAAATTCAACATAAGGACGCCGCCGATAATTGCAGACAAGGATAGTATAAAGAATGCTATAAACTCGCCATTCATGCTTTATTCTCCTTCCTGACGTTTTCGTCGTTTTCATCAAGCCACTGCAAATTTTTAAATAAGTCATCCCGTGAATATTCCGCGAGTTCAAAGTTATTTGTCATAACGATTGCCTCTGTCGGACAAACTTCTGTACATAAATCACAAAGGATACAAATTTCAAAATTAATATCGTACGTGTCGATAATTTTTCCTTTTTTCGTAGGATCCGGATGTTTTTTCCCCGTTAACTGAATACAGTCTGTCGGACAAATATTGGAGCACTGGTTACAAACGATACACTTTTCCGGATAAAACTTTTGAATCCCTCGAAAACGGTCTGGCAATGGCAACGGTTGATTTGGATAATCATACGTCACCTTCTTTTTACTCAAATTGCTTAGTGTATATTTTAACCCTTTAAATAGCCCTTTCATCTCTTACTGGCACCCCCCTCATAGATTAGAAGAATAACTCCTTAATCAATGCCGTTAAGAAAATATTTGCAAGTGCAATTGGCAATAATACTTTCCAGCCAAACTCCATTAACTGATCACCTCTTATACGCGGAAACGTAACGCGGAACCAAATTAATAGAAAAACTACGCTGCTAAACTTTAAAGCAAACCATACGGCACCTGGAATAAATCCAAGGAACATAACTGGATTCCATCCGCCTAAAAAGAGCACTGTAATTAACGATGCCATCCCGAAAAAATATACGTACTCCGAAAGCATGAAAAACGCCCAGCGAAACCCTGAGTATTCCGTGTGATATCCAGAAACAAGTTCCGACTCTGCTTCTGGTAAATCAAACGGCGTCCTATTTAACTCTGCTACCGCTGCGATTAAGAACACGACGAAACCGATTGGTTGCACGAAAATGTACCAAACATTCTCCTGCGCTGCTACGATTTCATTTAAATTTAAGCTACCAGCTAATAAAACGATGCCAATTACACTCATTACGAGCGGAATTTCATAAGAAATCATTTGCGCCGCCGCACGCATCCCTCCTAAAAGGGAATATTTATTATTGGATGCCCATCCTCCAGTTACGACGCCAATCGTCGTAATGCCAGAAACAGCAATGTAATATAGTAAGCCTACGCCAATATCTGCGAACTGAAATTTATCAGTAAACGGGATGACTGCAAGCACCATAAATGCTGGCGCGAATGCAATAACAGGCGCTAATATAAACAACGGTTTATCTGCCGCTTTCGGAATACTATCTTCTTTTAGTAGTAGTTTTAAAACATCAGCTACCGTTTGCAGCAGACCGAACCGGCCCCCGACTTGGTTTGGCCCAATTCGTCCTTGCATAAAACCCATCACTTTCCGTTCTGCCAAAATTCCGTATGTAACGAATCCAAGGACTGCAAATAATAGGAGCACCGCTAATCCGAAAAAAATGAAGAAATTCGTCCAGCTTGAAGGTGATTGTAAGAGCGTTTCAATCATTAGCCATCAACCTCCCCAAGTACAATATCCACTCCACCTAAAATCGTAATTAAATTGGCGATGTTTTCACCTTTTAATAACTTCGGTAAAATTTGCAAATTGTAAAAAGACGGCCTGCGAAACTTCAAGCGGTACGGCTCTTTCTTTCCGTCACTAGCAATATAGCAACCAATCTCTCCGCGCGGCGACTCTATACGGACGAATGCTTCTCCTTTAGGCGCCTTAATAATTTTCGGCACTTTCGCCAGCACAGCTCCTTCTTTTGGGAACTGCTGGACTGCTTGCTCAACAATCTTTAAAGACTCCTCAATTTCCTGCATGCGGCAAACGTAGCGATCCCAAGCATCCCCCACGCTTCCAATAGGAATATGAAAGTCAAAACGGTCGTAAATGGAATATGGTTCATCTTTGCGAAGATCCCAGTTTACCCCGGTACACCGCAAATTCGCTCCGCTTAAAGAATACGAAATCGCTTCCTCCGCGCTATATATACCAACGCCTTTTACACGATTTAAGAAAATCTCATTGCCGCTAACAAGATCATGATACCCTGCCAATTGTTCTCTCATATATGGAACAAATTCTTCCACTTTTTCAATCCAACCATCCGGTGCATCCCATTTCACACCGCCAACCCTCATATAGTTAAAAGTAAGCCGTGCACCGCATAATTCGTTTAATAAATTAATAATCATTTCTCGCTCACGGAACGCGTACAAAAACGGGCTAACTGCTCCTATATCAAGAAGATTTGTCCCCCACCAAACGAGGTGGCTCGCAATCCTTCCAAGCTCCATTGCAAGTACTCGCAAGTATTCGGCCCGCTCCGGGATTTCAAGCCCCATCATCGTCTCTACAGCATGGCAAATGACGTAATTATTCGTCATAGCCGATAAATAATCCATCCGATCTGTATAAGGGATAATTTGCGTATACTGTAAGCTCTCTGCAATCTTTTCGGTCCCGCGATGCAAATATCCAATAACCGGTGTAGCTTCTTTAATAATTTCCCCGTCAATCTTAATAACAAGCCTGAACACACCGTGCGTACTTGGATGCTGAGGACCTACATTCAAAAGCATTTCTTCCGTACGGATCATTTAGCTACACCTCCACATCATACGGTTCATAATCTTTCCTAAGCGGGTGCCCTACCCAATCATCAGGCATTAAAATACGTGATAAATTCGGATGCCCCTTAAATACAATACCAAGCAAATCATACGCTTCCCGCTCTGGCCAGTCCGCTCCTTTCCAAAGCGCTGTCACCGATTCCACTTGCGGTGCTTCCCTATCTAGCTTCACCTTCACCGCTACTGACTGTTTCTTTCCATATGAAAATAAATGAACATACACTTCCATATGTGTCACAAAATCTGTCGCGTGTAGCTCTGACATATAATCAAATGCAAGTCCCTCATGGAATCGCAGTAACTCCATTACTTCATAATATTTGGAGGTCTCAACCACAAGAGTTGGCACATCTTTTGAAAGTTTATTAATGTAGCAATCTACTAATATATCCTCTCCCATCTTCCCCTTAATAACTTCAACATACTGATTTAAATACGGTTCATTCACGGATGGCTCTTCCTGCTTCGGCTCCTCTTCCTTCTTACCTTCAGCACCCTTTGTCTTCGCCCTTGCAGCGGCCGCCGCTTTTGCCTTCGCTGCTGCAAGGGCCTTCGCCTTTTCATCTCCCGAATCCCCATTACCTTGCGATGCTTTCTGCTTCGCTAACGCCGCTACTTTTGCTTTTGCGGCTGCCGCTGCCTTCGCTTTCGCCTTTTCTTCTTCCGTCACTTCTTCTGTTCCTTCTCTTTTTTGCTTCGCTAACGCCGCCGCTTTTGCTTTCGCGGCTGCCGCTGCCTTCGCTTTCGCTTTGGCCTTTTCCTCTTCCGTCACTTCTTCTGTTCCTTCTCTTTTCTGCTTCGCTAACGCCGCCGCTTTTGCTTTCGCGGCTGCCGCTGCCTTCGCCTTCGCTTTGGCCTTTTCCTCTTCCGTCACTTCTTCTGTTCCTTCTCTTTTCTGCTTCGCTAACGCCGCCGCTTTCGCTTTCGCGGCTGCCGCTGCACGTCGTTTTGCTTCTTCTATAGTCATATCGTCATTTTTTGGTAGCGCTTTCTCTTTTTCGCGATTTTCTTCCTCAAGTTTACTTATTTCCACACCATGTTTCGCAACGAGACGCTTTCTCGCCTCTTCTTTCGCACGCCTAGCCGCTTCTCTTTTTAAATCCTCTAAGTCTTTATTGAGATCACTCATTTATTCGTCACCTGCTTTCCAGTCTTTGCTTCGTAACGAATTTTTTCTTTTAATTTATTAATTCCATAAATTAAAGCTGCAGGATTTGGTGGGCAACCAGGGATATACACGTCAACTGGCACAATTTGATCTACACCTTTCACAACAGCGTACGAATTTACATATGGACCACCTGCTGTCGCACAAGATCCCATTGCAATAACCCATTTCGGTTCAGGCATTTGATCATATAAACGCCGAACAATAGGAGCCATCTTCTTCGTTACCGTTCCCGACACAATCATAACGTCCGATTGCCTTGGTGAAGTCCGAAAAAATGACCCAAATCGATCTAAATCATAATGTGATGAACCTACTCCCATCATTTCAATTGCACAGCATGCCAGTCCGAATGTCATCGGCCACAAAGAATTACTTCGCGCCCATCCTT
Source organism: Bacillus sp. TE9106W (assembly GCF_054062215.1). Lineage (NCBI taxonomy): Bacteria > Bacillati > Bacillota > Bacilli > Caryophanales > Bacillaceae > Bacillus > Bacillus sp. TE9106W. Next base: position 208,507 of record NZ_JBSSFA010000008.1, on the reverse strand, counting down.
TCAACTGTTCCAATGTAGAAAAAAAGATATTTCGTTCTAATTCCGCTCGCTCATTTGGATGTAATTCCTCAAAATTTATAACCATTGTAACACCTTCTTTTTCCAAGCATACGCTAATCCAACTAGCAACATTACAACAAAGATGAGCATTTCAATCAGTGCAAATAAACCAAGGTTGTCATATGCAACAGCCCATGGGTATAAAAATAAAGTTTCTACATCAAAGATGACAAACAATAAAGCAAAAATATAATAACGAGCATGAAACCGAATATTTGCATCATGAAAAGGCTCAATCCCGCTCTCATACGTCGTCGCTTTCGCTGCACTTGGTTTATTTGGGCGCAGCATCCTTCCTAATGTAAGAGCCACTACCGGCAGCAATATACCTAATAGCAAGAAAATCAAAACGATCATATAACTATTTTCATATACACTTGCCATTGTGAAACCCTCCCCCCTAAATTAAGAACAAGTTCACTTAGTAAACAATATGTCCTAGTTGCAGCAATTATTATTTTTAAATTTTTCTAAATAATGCAACTATTTTAATCATTATAGCAAACTTCAAATTCCTATGTCGATATGTTGGGGACAGAAACGAGAATTATTAAAATCTGTTTTTATAACTTGCTATACTTGCGCAAAATAAGTATATAGGTTATATATGTTTTTTAAGAAACTATAAAAAATACAAAAGAGGAATTTATATGTATATACCGTGGGTGAGATAGATGAAAAAACAAACACATGTAAGTATTCTTATAAGCATTACATTGCTATCTATAGTGATTCATTACGTGGCAATGCCTTTTCTATATGAATACTCATTTCCCTTTCAAATATTAATTGGAATGAGTACTTTATTCATTGATATTATCGCTTGTAGTTATATACTTTATTTTTCAAACATGAAAGAAGGATTACCTCGTTTATTTTGGACGATATTATGCGTTGGAACTCTCTCTTATTTCATTGGGGATATCGTCGTTGCCTATCAACGTTTAATTTTAAAGGACTACTATACATTCGTTGATCCGTCCGACTTTTTTTATTTACTTTTTTTAATTAGCTTTGCATTCGCCTTTCTATATGAAATCATTTATAACCGAGATTTATTAGAAAAGCTTTTTATGATATGTGATATTTGTATTATTGTTACAGCACAATTCACTTTAAGTTACTATTTACTTATTGAACGAACCATTCACGTTTTTACAACATCCTATATCGACATATTTGTTCAACTTACTTATCCAATGGCAGACTTACTCTTCCTTCTCATAGGAATCAATCTTTTATTCAAACCATTATCCTTATTATCGAAAAAAGTTGGAGCGCTTCTCGGCAGTGCTTTACTTTTATATGCGACTACAGATGCCATTTATGCTTTTATCAAATACTTTACACCAGAGTATTCTATGTTTACAGTTACTCCTCTTTATCAAGTAACTTTAGTACTAGTAGCAATCGCCTGTATTATCCATACAAAAGAACCTGAAAAACAAGAACAAATACTATTAACACCTAAACTTGGTGAATCAATCAGATTGTCATTACCTTATATTTCTGTCGTAATGCTTATTGTTTTTATATTAGTTGAATACGTTTTTGCACCTATTGTAGTAATCGGGCTTATGATAACCTTCTCCTTCGTTCTCATACGCCATAGTTTAGTTCGTAAACAAAATAAAATATTATTACTAGCCCAAATGCAATTCAACTCAGAACTCGAAAAACAAATTGAACTGCGTACAGAAGATTTAGTAGAACAAAAAAATGAGCTCTATCATAACCAACAAATGTTTAAGTCTTTATACGAGCATCATCCAGATCCAATCTTCACATTAGATTTGTATGGTAACTTTCTCAAAGTGAATAATGCCGGTACGACTTTACTCGGCTATCAAACAAACGAATTATTAAATCAACCTTACTACTCACTCATATACGAAGAAGATTTAGAAGAAATTATTAACACCTTTCATCGCGTAAAAAAAGGGCATTCTATTTCTTTAGAAATACGGGCTTATCATAAAAATAGAGATATTTACTACTTGCATGTTACGGCTGTTCCTATCTTTTTAAAAGATCATATTTCGGGAGTTTATTTAATGATTAAAGATATTACGGAAAGCAAGCAACAACAAGAGCAAATTAATTTTCTAGCATATCGTGATACCTTAACAGAGCTTGCAAACCGACGTGCATTTCACCAATATGTAGAACAAGCAATTGCTCGATCCAAAATATCAAAAAGACCTTTTGCTGTTATGTTTCTAGATTTAGACCGTTTTAAAATTATTAATGATACCCTCGGTCATAGGGTAGGAGACCTCCTATTAATTGCAGTAGCAAAAAGACTCGAAAGAATGGCGACACCAAATATGAAACTCGCCCGTCTAGCTGGGGATGAGTTTACAATCCTTATTGAGAACTATAATAAAAGACCAGATGTAAAAAAAATGGCTGATACGATTGTAGAAGCTATGAATGAACCATTTGAAATTGAAAATCAACATTTACAAATCTCACCGAGCATCGGGATTGCCATATATCCTGAAGCAGGTGAAGATCCATTGTCGATTCTACAACATGCTGATATGGCCATGTATGAAGCAAAAAATAGGGGCAAAAACGGTAGCTCTCTATACACGAAAGAACTGTACAAAAAAATGGAACGAAAAGCTCGAATTGAAAAAGATTTGCCACTTGCTTTAGTGAATAAAGAATTCTATCTCGTATATCAACCACAAATTGATATTACAACGAAAAAGATCATTGGCGCTGAAGCATTACTACGTTGGAAACATCCGCTATTAGGCGATATTCCACCGTGTGAATTTATTCCAATTGTAGAAGAAACTCCACAGGTCATTCCACTTGGACATTGGGTATTACAGGAATCTTGTCGTCAGTTAACAATTTGGCATTCCTTCGGTTACAAAGATTTAAACATAAGTGTTAACTTATCAGCAAAAGAATTCCAGCAAGATCATTTAATCGAGAACATTTCACAAATACTAACAGATGTTAAAGTCGATCCAAAGTATGTAACACTTGAATTAACAGAACGAATTGCGATGATCGATGAAAAAGAAACGTTATCAAGGCTAAAACAATTAAAGGAATATGGTATTCAAACGTCCATTGATGACTTCGGCACCGGCTATTCTTCTCTCGCTTATTTATCTATTTTCCCTATCGATACATTAAAAGTACCGAGAGAATTTACACAACTAGCTGATCATCGACCTGAAGAGAGAGCCATCGTTTCCACTATCCTTTCCCTTGCAAATACGTTAAACCTTTCTGTCGTTGCTGAAGGAATTGAAACAGAAAAACAACTTAATTTTCTACAAAAGAACAACTGTAAATATATGCAAGGTTACTATTTCAGTAAACCACTTACTAGTCAGCAATTTATAAAATTTCTACAAAAAACACCCAGTATGAACCAATAGCTCATACTGGGTATTTTTATCATACTATTTGTGGACAGTAAAACTAGTCATCAACGCGGTGTTCCCACCCACTTTATAATGCTGGAATTTCTTTCTCGTAATATTCCTCTGCAATTTCTTCATAAAAAGCTGCTGATGTCGTATAAAAATATGGAATTAACCATAAGAATCCAATCCCGAGTGTAATACAACTTAATATAAACCAACCAATAAAGCTTAAACATAAAATGAAATACTCCATCTTATGCCCATCCATCATACGACGACTTTCTGTAATCGCTTCGTTCAGTGAATACTCAGGATGGTCATTTATAATAAAGTACGTCATCGAATATGAAAATGATTTAATAATGCCTGGAATAATAAACAGTAACATCCATAAGAAAAGATAAAGATTTACTAATAAATATAATAAAAATGATTTTAGAAATCTGTTTCCCTCTGAAAACCAAATGAATATATTACCGATACTAGACTCGTTTTCACGAAAGATATTTAAAGCAAGATAATATCCACCTAAAGTTAACGGTCCCGTAACAAAAAATGTAAGGATATTCATTTTAACTGAACCACTTGTTTCTTTTCCACCAATCACTGTAGAAAATCCCCACTCAATACTAAAACTAAAAATCATGATAAGAATTGAAATGAGTAATGTCGCCCCGACAGCTAATCCCCATTTCCCTTCTAATGAATCTAATGCTTCTCCTTTTAAATCACCAATCATACGTAGCCTCCTATACACAATAACTCTATTAGTATAGCATGTTCCTACTACAATTCATCTTTTGAAATATAGCGATAAAAATGCGCTGTCGTTGTACTTACATACGGGCTAAGCCAAAGAAAACCTATTCCAAGTGTTAAAATCGCTAAAATGGCCCAACCTATAAAACTCAGCCATAAAAGGAATAAATCTAACTTATGTCCCTTCATCAGATGCTTACTTTCTTTCATTGCTTGTGAAACACTATATTCTGGTTTTTCAACCATTACATAATATGTCATCGAATATGAAAAATACAAAATAGCCATTACAATAAACGAAACAGCTAATAAAATAAAGAAAACAATTATAAATGATGGATTTGCATTCTCATCTAGAAAACCTAATAGCCCAAATACAATCGTTCCTAACATCGGAACCCATGTACCTGTATATAACAAAATTGCAAGCATAGCCCACATCGTTTTCATCATTCTTTTAAAGCCACGAAATCCTTCAAATAAATAATCCACTCTAGCATCTTCTCGTTTGCTTATTTGTAGAAACAAATTCGTATGACCATATGTGGTAATGCCATAAGCGGCATAACTTAAAATTATCATAAGACAGTAAAAAATCCCAAACGTAATAGCAGCTCCAATTGCCATCACGTCTTCTTCAATTGAACCAGCTGAAATAGATGCTAAAATAAATATTATAACTCCTGGAATTAATAGTATAAGCATTACAGCCATTGAAACGACGTAACTTACAATATGATATAAAATCGTTGATCCAACACCTAGTCCCCATTTTCCTTTTAAAGAGTGCAATGCTTCTCGTTTCATTTCACCGATCATTTATTCATCCCCTTTATAAATTGTTGTACATTCTCTACTTATACGAGCACCAATATAATTATACCATTTTTGTAAAATTATCCATTAACTACATAAAAAAAATCCGTAAAGACAAAGCCTTTACGGATTTTTTTATTTCATATCGGAAACGTTTAAACGGTTCACAGCGCGTTGTAATGCCATTTCTGCACGTTTAAAGTCAACATGTGCTTGTTTATCTTGCAGACGTTGCTCAGCACGACGCTTCGCTTCATTCGCACGATGGATATCGATATGGTTTGCTTCTTCAGCAGATGATGATAATACAGTTACTTTATCTGGACGAACTTCGATAAAGCCACCACTTACTGCTACATAATCAGTGTGTCCACCATTTTTCAGACGAACTGCACTAATTTTTAATGGTGCAACAGTTGGAATGTGACCTGGTAAAATCCCCATTTCCCCACTCTCTGCTTTTACACTTACCATTTCTACTTCTTTTTCGTAAACCGGTCCATCAGGAGTTACAATACTGACTGGAAATGTCTTCATACTTCGTCCCTCCTAAGGCCTTACGCCATCATTTTCTTCGCGTTTTCAATAACTTCTTCAATGCCACCTACTAAGCGGAATGCATCTTCTGGAAGGTCATCATATTTTCCTTCTAGAATTTCTTTGAAACCACGAACTGTTTCTTTTACAGGTACATAAGAACCTTTTTGACCTGTAAACTGCTCCGCTACGTGGAAGTTTTGAGATAAGAAGAATTGAATACGACGAGCACGATGTACAACTAACTTATCTTCTTCAGATAACTCATCCATACCTAAGATAGCGATGATATCTTGAAGCTCTTTGTAACGTTGTAAAGTTTGCTGTACTTGACGAGCCACTTCATAATGCTCTTCTCCTACGATTTCTGGAGAAAGTGCACGAGATGTAGATGCTAATGGATCTACGGCTGGGTAAATACCCATTTGTGTTAAACGACGCTCTAAGTTTGTTGTTGCATCTAAGTGAGCGAACGTTGTAGCTGGTGCTGGGTCAGTATAGTCATCGGCTGGTACATATACCGCTTGGATAGACGTGATAGACCCTTTATTTGTAGATGTAATACGCTCTTGTAATTGACCCATTTCTGTTGCAAGTGTTGGTTGGTAACCTACCGCAGATGGCATACGACCAAGAAGGGCAGATACTTCAGAACCCGCTTGCGTGAAACGGAAGATGTTATCGATGAACAGAAGAACGTCTTGTCCTTGCTCATCACGGAAATGCTCAGCCATTGTTAAACCTGTTAACGCAACACGTTGACGTGCTCCAGGTGGCTCGTTCATTTGTCCGAATACCATCGCAGTTTTCTTAATTACGCCAGAATCGCTCATTTCGTGGTATAAGTCATTACCCTCACGAGTACGCTCGCCTACACCAGCGAATACAGAGATACCACCGTGTTCTTGTGCGATGTTGTTGATTAATTCCTGAATTAATACCGTTTTACCTACACCGGCACCACCGAATAGACCGATCTTACCACCCTTAATGTAAGGAGCAAGTAAGTCTACTACTTTAATACCAGTTTCAAGAATTTCTACTTTAGTAGATAATTCTTCGAATGCAGGTGCTTGACGGTGAATTGGATCACGACGTACATCCGCAGGAACCTCACCATCTAAGTCAATTGCATCACCTAATACGTTAAATACACGACCAAGTGTTGCATCACCAACTGGTACAGAGATTGCTTTACCAGTATCTTCTACTTCTGTGCCACGAACAAGTCCATCTGTGGAAGACATTGCAACTGTACGAACTGTGTCATCACCTAAATGAAGTGCAACTTCAAATGTTAAGTTAATGCTTGTTCCGTTTTCGTTGCTCTGTTTTACCGTAAGGGCGTTGTAGATTTCTGGTAGCTTTCCGCCATCAAACTTAACGTCTACAACCGGACCCATGATTTGCGTAACGCGCCCTTTATTCATCGGGTTCCCTCCTAGCTTTCTTTTAATTAGCCAACTTTCTACGAGCAGTTAGCTTTTCATTTTTTATTAGTTTATAGCTTACGCGACTCTTTTGACAGAGCCGCCTACGCTTTTTATTGAATCTAGCTCCGGTGGCTAGAAGGGTCGGTCATTTCACCCCTTCCTACGAGGCAAAGAACGCCTCTTTGTCAGGAGTTCCAATGCCCTCCCCTTCTGGGCAAGCCACCTACGCTTTTTATTGAATCTAGTTCCAGCGGCTAGAACAGTCGGTCATTTCGCGCCTTCCTACGAGGCAAAAAGCGCCTCTTTGTCAGGGAGCTCCAATGCCCTCCTGTTCTGGACGAGCCGCTTCCACTTTTTATTACTATTCTAACGCTGCTGCTCCACCAACGATTTCCGTAATTTCTTGCGTAATCGCTGCCTGACGCGCACGGTTGAATGAAAGTGTAAGTGAATCGATAACTTCCATTGCGTTGTCTGTAGCACTCTTCATTGCTGTCATACGCGCTGCGTGCTCACTTGCTTTACCGTCTAGTAATGCACCGTACACTAAGCTTTCTGCGTATTGTGGCAATAGTACTTTTAAAATTTCTTCTTCAGAAGGTTCAAATTCATAAGCTGTCGTCGGTTTATCAGACGCCACATCAGTAAGCGGTAAAATTTTATTTTCCGTTACTTCTTGTGAAATTTTGCTTACGTAATGGTTGTAGTAAATATACAGCTCATCATAAGCACCATCTGCGAACATCGCAATTGCTCGAGAAGCAAGGTCTTTAATATCAGTAAATGATGGGTGGTCAGATAATCCAACTACTTCATCAATGATGTTAAAGCCGCGACGTTTTAAATAATCACGTCCTAGTCGTCCAAGCACAATAATTGAATATTGGTTTGAATCCATATTATGACGTTCACGAATTACGTTACTTACTGTACGTAATACGTTACTGTTATAACCACCTGCTAGTCCGCGATCAGATGTAATAACGATGTATCCTGTACGCTTTACAGGGCGCGCATTTAGCATTGGATGATTAATTCCTTTACTTCCTTGCGCAATGCTCGCTACTACTTCTTGAATCTTTTCCATATACGGAACGAAAGATTTAGCATTTTGCTCTGCACGGTTTAACTTAGATGCAGATACCATCTCCATCGCTTTCGTAATTTGACTCGTTTTCTTTGTCGAGTTAATCTTCGCTTTTATATCGCGTAAAGATGCCACAGGTTTTCACCACCTTTTTTCCGGAAGTTGGCACGATTAGAAAGAATCCTCTTCCTAATCTACGTTGCAAGATATTCTTGCTCATGATTGAAGGAAAAGAATAGGTGCACCTACTCTTTTCCTTTACATAACCGTCAGCAATCTCAGAAATTGAGATGCCTTTATATATTATCTAGCTCCAGCGGCTTGAATGCTCGGTGGCTTCACTTCTTCCTACGAGGCAAAAACCGCCTCTTCGTCAGAAGCTCCATCCCCCTCACATTCAGGACGAGCCGCTTCCGCTTTTATTAATCTAGTTCCGCCTCCTAGCCCCTTTCGTCTAAGAACCTTCCCCACGAGAAGGCAAAAAGCACCTTCTGTGGGAAAGAACCTTAGCCGATGGGGCTGAACAGTCGGCTTCACTTTTTATTATTACTCAGAAGCTACGAATACTTTTTTAAATCCGTTAATTGCTGCTGCAAATTTGTCGTCATCCGCAAGTTTCTTAGTTGTGCGGATTTCTTCTAATAAGTCAGTCGCATTAGAATCTAACCAAGCATGGAATTCTTCTTCGAAACGAGTGATATCTACTACTGGGATATCATCTAGGAATCCACGTGTTAAAGCGTAAAGAATGATAACTTGTTTCTCTACACGTAACGGTTTGTGTAATCCTTGTTTTAATACCTCAACAGTACGAGCACCACGGTTTAGTTTCGCTTGAGTTGCTTTATCTAAGTCAGAACCGAACTGAGCGAACGCTTCTAACTCACGGTAAGATGCAAGGTCAAGACGAAGTGTACCTGATACTTTACTCATTGCTTTAATCTGAGCAGATCCACCTACACGAGATACAGAAGTACCCGCATCGATCGCTGGACGTACGCCAGAGAAGAATAGGTCAGATTGTAAGAAGATTTGTCCATCCGTAATCGAGATTACGTTTGTTGGGATGTAAGCTGATACGTCCCCTGCTTGTGTTTCGATGAAAGGTAGTGCCGTTAAAGAACCGCCGCCTTTTGCATCACTTAATTTTGCTGCACGCTCTAATAAGCGAGAATGTAAGTAGAATACATCCCCTGGATAAGCTTCACGACCTGGAGGACGACGTAATAGTAATGACAGCTCACGGTAAGCTGCTGCTTGTTTTGATAAGTCATCATATACTACTAATACGTGTTTACCATTGTACATGAACTCTTCACCCATTGTTACACCAGCGTAAGGAGCTAGGTATAATAATGGAGCTGGTTGAGAAGCAGATGCAGTTACAACGATTGTGTACTCTAATGCACCATGCTTACGTAGTGTTTCTACTACGTTACGTACAGTTGATTCTTTTTGTCCGATTGCTACGTAGATACAAATCATATCTTCATCTTTTTGGTTAATGATTGTATCAAGTGCAACTGCTGTTTTACCTGTTTGACGGTCACCGATGATTAACTCACGTTGACCACGGCCAATTGGTACAAGAGCATCGATCGCTTTAATACCTGTTTGAAGTGGCTCATGAACAGATTTACGATCCATTACACCTGGTGCTGGACTTTCGATTGGACGAGTGTTTGTTGTATTGATTGGGCCTAAACCATCAACTGGTTGACCTAATGGGTTTACAACACGACCAATTAGTTCTTTTCCTACTGGTACTTGCATGATGCGACCAGTACGACGAACTTCGTCGCCTTCACGGATTTCTGTGTAAGGTCCTAAAATGATAATACCTACGTTGTTTTCCTCTAAATTTTGTGCTAGCCCCATAACGCCGTTAGAGAACTCTACAAGTTCACCAGCCATAACGTTATCAAGACCATGAGCACGCGCGATACCGTCACCAACTTGGATAACTGTACCAACATCACTAACTTCGATTTCAGACTGATAGTTCTCGATTTGTTGCTTTATCAGTGCGCTAATTTCTTCAGCTCTGATGCTCATGTGCTTCACCCCTATCTATTCTTCATTAATTCACGCTGAATACGTGCTAATTTTCCTTGTAAACTTCCGTCGTAAATGCGATTTCCAATACGTACTTTAATACCGCCTAGTAAATCTTCATCTACAACATTTTTTACGCGAATTGCATCTTTTCCTGTTCTCTTTGCAAATGCTTCTGCAATGTTAAGCTTCTCTTCTTCTGATAGAAGACGAGTAGAGTATACTGTTGCGTCCGCTACGTTACGTTCTTCATTCGCAAGAACTACGTATTCATTTGCAATGTCAGATAAGATATCAATGCGTTTGTTATCAATTAAAATATATAACGTATTTAAAATAGATTCAGAAACAGATCCGAATACGTTTGCAAGAAACGTCTTCTTCTGCTCTTTTGAAATGTTCGGTTGTGTTAAAAAGCTATGTAGTTCTCCGTTCTTCTCATAAACGTTTTGTACAAGGCGTAATTCCTCTTCAAACATTTCTAATACGTGTTTTTCTTTTGCAATTTTAAAAAGAGCGACAGCATAACGTTTTGCTACAATCCCATTGCTCATCGCGCTTCTCCTACTTCTTTAATATAATCGCGAATTAACTTCACTTGATCTTCTTCTTTTAGTTCTTTTTCAATTACTTTAGAAGCAATTTGAACAGATAAAGAAGCAACTTGTTCTTGTAAAGCAGCAATTGCTTGCTCTTTTTCGCGTTGAATTTCTTGTACAGCAGATGCTTTAATTGATTCTGCTTCTTCTTTCGCAGCAGCAACAATAACATCCTTTTGATCTACAGCTTGCTTTTTCGCTCTTTCGATTAACTCTTGTGCTTCAACACGCGATTGTTTTAACATCTCACGTTGTTCTTCCACTAATTTCTTCGCCTCAGCATTATTTCTTTCTGCAGCGTCGATTTCATTAGCAACGTGCTCTTCACGTTCTTTCATAATTCCCATTAAAGGACCCCACGCAAATTTGCGTAGCATTACTAATAGAAGTAAGAAAATGAACAATGTGTAAGCAATCGTTCCAAATGGAATGGCAGCCCCTAATAATAAAGTTGGCACAAGGATTCACTCCCTTCAAAATATCTAAATTGATCATATGAAAAAAAAAGACATACGTTTCGTTCATAAAGCAATGGCGAAGAAAGTTCGGAAAAACACTCTTCGCCATCTATGTAAGGGGAGTCTCCCTTATTTGTTCATTACGATGAATGCAATAACTACACCGATGATTGGAAGTGCCTCAACTAAAGCAACCCCGATGAACATAATTGTTTGAAGTGCGCCTTTTAATTCTGGTTGACGAGCAACACCTTCGATTGTACGTGATACGATAAGACCGTTACCAATACCTGCACCTAATGCTGATAAACCAATTGCAATTGCAGCTGCGATTACACCTAAACTCATTTAATTTGTCCTCCTTTGTATTATAAAAAAATAAATTTTTTCTTACTTAAATTATATTAATGGTCATGGCTTACTTTATGAGCCATATAAACCATCGTTAACATAACGAAAATAAATGCTTGGATTGATCCAACGAATACACTGAATCCCATCCATGCTAACATCGGTACAAGTGCACCTAATGCTCCAAGGAATGTTGCTCCACCTAACTTAGCAAGTAATCCTAATAAGATCTCACCTGCATAAATGTTACCGAATAAACGAAGACCTAACGTTAATGTGTTAGCAAACTCCTCAATAACCTTTAATGGGAATAAGAATTTCATAGGTTGGAAATAACCTTTTACGTATTCTTTCGTACCCTTCATCTTAATTCCATAATAATGGGTGAGGGTAACTACCATCACGGCTAATGTTAATGTAACTGCTGGATCAGACGTTGGTGATCTCCACCATGCAATATGTTCGCCAGCCTCAACTGTTGAATACATGAATGGTAAACCAAGGAAGTTCGATACGATGATAAACATGATAAGCGTAACGCCAAGCGTTAAGAAACGTCCACCTGTTTTCCAGTCCATCGTACTATTGATAATCCCTTTCACGAAGTCAAACACCCATTCCATGAAGTTTTGCATTCCTGTTGGGCGAAGAGCTAAGCTGCGAGTTCCGATAACAGCGATTAAGAAAACAATAACTGCTGCTACAGTAACCATCATAACTGACGACAAATCGAACGTTAAACCTAGAAATTCAACTAATTTACCGTGTTCCACTAGTAATTCACCTCTCTTCCCTGCTCTTATACTCTAAATAAAGAAAATCTATGATCATGACAAGGTATCCTGTCAGCAATCCTACACCTAAGCCCCACATCGCAATTAACTCTTGATATTTGGCTGCAAATAAAATTAATAACCCAATCGTGGCGAATCTTGAATATGTACTTACCGCTGTCGCCTTAAACTTTACGTTTTCTCCATTTGTCACGCGATCCAGCAGCTTGTCTGTTCTACGTGCAATGATGCGCAAACTAAGAAAACTGAAAATCGTCCCGATAATCAGTCCAAGAAATACATCCTTGTAAGAGGTGAATCCCCATCCTAGCACTAGAAGCGCAAGCAAGTAGTACATATATTTCTTTTGTCTTTGGACAAGTCCATGTACGTCTATCATCATTGCTCTCCCGAATAGTAATGTCGAATGAGTCGAATCATTGCGTATACCCCTGTTCCTAATCCGAGTAATAACCCTATAATAAGAAACAATGGAAACGTTCCAACCTTATTATCAATCCACTGCCCACCAAAGATCCCAACAAGAATAGAACCGACTAACTGAGCAAGAATACCTGACATTAAAGCATAAGCTTTTATATGGCTGCGATCGTTTTTTTGCAAGGATTCATCCCTCCAATATGTAACCCTCATTCACGATGTGTTAATAATAACTCATTTTTTTGCATAAATCCTATACAAAATAAAAAGTTTACATTTTCGTCACGGAATAGATGTATTTTTGTCACTGAAAGCCCTACCATCTATCCCCGTTGTTAGCATACAATAGGGTATTAACAGTGTCAACGAGAAATCGTAAAAAATCAAAAAATTTGAGTATTAGTCATTTCCTCCCAAAAATGAAAACGTTCCCCTTCTAAATACTGGTTAGAGATATGCAATTTCTAACAGTTTTCCTTTTATAATAGAAGGAAATGTTCACAAGTTTGTCACCATTATATTTTTACGATATAACGCTTTCCTTCCATAATATAGTGCTCTTTAGACGTAAGACTTCTATATTATATGTGATGTGTATGCAACTTATGTTGTATATACTATGTATATTTATCCCCCTCCCCTACCTCATCAAGGTACAAAAAAACGAGAGGGGAATCCCCTCTCGTCAGTTGTCTTACTTCGTTCCGAATAAACGGTCACCAGCATCACCAAGACCTGGTACTACATATCCGTGGTCATTTAATTTCTCATCTAATGCTGCTACATAAATATCAACATCAGGATGTTCTTCTTGTACTACTTTTACTCCTTCTGGAGCTGCAACGATACACATTAATTTAATGTGTTTTGCACCGCGCTTTTTCAGAGAGTTAATTGCTTCAGCTGCAGAACCACCTGTTGCTAGCATCGGATCTAGTACGATAAAGTCACGCTCTTCTACATCCGTTGGAAGTTTCACATAGTATTCTACCGGTTGCAATGTTTTAGGATCGCGGTATAAACCAACGTGTCCTACTTTTGCTGCTGGAATTAATTTCAGAATTCCATCAACCATTCCTAAACCTGCACGTAAAATCGGAATTAAACCAAGTTTTTTACCAGCGATCACTTTTGTTGTCGCTTTGCTTACAGGCGTCTCAATTTCAATGTCTTTAAGTGGAAGATCGCGAGTAATTTCAAAAGCCATTAAGCTTGCTACTTCGTCCACTAATTCACGAAAATCTTTCGTACCTGTATTCTTGTCGCGAATATATGTAATCTTATGTTGAATTAACGGGTGATCAAATACATACAGTTTTCCCATGTGAATCTCTCCTTTAGATGATATTCATGCGTTTGCACGCTTTTTTACACTATTTACGATTGTAAAGAAAACGCTACTAATATTCAAGGGCAAATTTGGCAAAATCATGATTTCCGATGAATCTATCTAGTATCTTTACCAATTATGGGAGCTGTATCCTTCATTATATCGCCAAAATTTATTCATCATTTGTATACATACTTAAAGAGCAATATATGTCCACAAAAAAGACTGCCAAAACAATTACGTTTCAGCAGTCTACTTCAATTTATTATAGATCTGTGTACATTGGGAATTTGCTCGTTAACGCTTCTACACGCTTACGTGCTTCTTCTAATGCAGCTTCATTTTCATGATTTTTTAATGTGTAAGCAATAAGTGAAGCAATTTCATCCATGTCTTCTAAACCGAAACCGCGAGATGTTACAGCTGCTGTACCGATACGTACACCACTTGTTACAAATGGGCTTGCTGTTTCAAATGGAATTGTATTTTTGTTCACAGTAATACCAACTTCGTCTAATACGTGCTCTGCTACTTTACCTGTGATTTCTAAGTTACGAACATCAATTAAGATTAAGTGATTGTCTGTTCCACCAGAAACAAGTGTAAGTCCTTCTCTTTGAAGGCCTTCAGCTAAGCGGTTCGCATTGTTAATGATATTTTGTGCATATGTTTTGAAATCATCTTGAAGTGCCTCACCAAACGCAACAGCTTTTGCAGCGATTACGTGCATAAGTGGACCACCTTGAATACCAGGGAAGATGGATTTATCAATTTGTTTTGCAAATTGTTCTTCACATAAAATCATACCACCACGTGGGCCACGTAACGTTTTATGTGTTGTCGTTGTAACGAAATGTGCATGTGGTACTGGGTTTGGATGTAAACCAGCAGCTACTAAACCAGCGATATGTGCCATATCAACCATTAAGTATGCGCCCACTTCATCTGCAATCTCACGGAATCGTTTGAAATCGATAACACGAGGGTATGCACTTGCACCTGCAACGATTAATTTTGGTTTATGTTCTTTCGCTTTTGCTAATACATCATCGTAATTAATACGGTGAGATTCAGCATCCACGCCATATTCTACGAAATTATATTGTACTCCACTGAAGTTAACAGGGCTTCCGTGTGTTAAGTGACCACCATGAGATAAATTCATACCAAGTACTGTATCGCCTTGCTCTAAAATCGTGAAGTATACTGCCATGTTCGCTTGTGCACCAGAATGCGGTTGAACATTTACGTGCTCTGCGCCGAAAATTTCTTTTACGCGATCACGTGCGATATCTTCTACTACGTCTACGTGTTCACAACCACCATAGTAACGTTTCCCAGGATATCCTTCAGCATACTTATTCGTTAAAACAGAACCTTGCGCCTCCATTACCGCTTCACTTACGAAGTTTTCCGAAGCAATTAACTCAATCTTCGAACGCTGTCTTCCTAGTTCTGCCTCAATTGCAGCAAATACCTTTTCATCTTGACGTTTTAAATGATCCACCAAAATCCCCCTTTTCTGAACGAATTACATCGATTCCCAACAGTTTTTTCTTATTTATTCAGAAAAAACGAAAATTCAGGTTGTAATTCTTTCGAACCTTCATGTTTTCAACTACATTCTAACATGACTTTCTATATCATAAAAGAAAAAAAAGACCGAAAATCGGTCTTTTCTTTCTTCTATGATAAAGTCAGACAACATACCTTATTCGTAACTTTAACGGCAAATGATAGTCTCTTCCTTCGCCGCATAAACAGCACGTGCTCCACCAATTAGTTTTCCACGTGTTGTTGCCATCGTTACATGTGCACTTCCAATTTCCTTCACACCAGTACGAACCGGAACAGCTACATGCTTTAAATGCATACCGATAAATGTATCACCAATATCCATTCCCGCATCTGCTTTAATAAACTCAATTACTACCGGATCTTTCAAATTGTGATAAGCATATGTTGCTAATGCACCACCTGCTGATCTAACAGGCGTAACTGTTACAATTTCAAATTGATATTTCATCGCTAACTCTCTCTCAACTACTAAAGCACGATTTAAATGCTCACAACATTGAAACGCCAACTCAATACCTGTTTGATCTTGAAATTGTTTTAACTCAGAAAAAATCGCCTCTGCTACTTCCATCGTTCCTGATGTCCCAATTCTTTCTCCTAGCACTTCGCTCGTACTACACCCCACTACAAAAATTTGACCACTTTGTAATGAAGCTTGTTCTTGGAAATCAGAAAGCGAAATTTGTAGCTGTTCTCTTACCTTTACGATTTCTGTCATTACGCCTCTTCCTTTCACAGGTTGGTTCACCAAATTATATTTCCTACTGCTTCTAGTTAGAATCTATTACTTTGCTTCGTATGTTTTAATTTTTCCTACGCGGTTTTCGTGACGGCCACCTTCAAATTCAGTTGTTAACCAAATTTTTGCGATGTCACGTGCTAGACCAGCACCAATTACACGCTCGCCCATTGCTAACATGTTTGTATCATTATGCTCTCTTGTTGCTCTCGCACTAAAAGTATCATGAACTAACGCACAACGAATACCATTTACTTTGTTTGCAGCAATTGACATACCGATGCCTGTCCCACAAACTAAAATACCACGATCTACTTCGCCATTTGCTACCATTTCCGCTGCTGGAAACGCAAAATCAGGGTAATCAACAGAACCAGCTTCACATTCACAACCTAAATCAATATATTCAATATTTAACTCTTCTAATAAACTTACAAGTTCTTTACGGATATTCATACCGCCGTGATCAGATGCTATTACTACTTTCATTTTTACCCCTCCAAAGTTTCAATCCATTATCTTCATTTCTCACTCGCTCCTGTAATGGAACGAAGTGATCTCCAATATCGTATTATACACGAAACATCAACCTTCTGAATGTTTTTTCAGTAAAGTTTGTACAAGTTTTTCCATCTCTTCTAACGTTTCTTTATAAATAGAAAGCGATCCGCCAAATGGGTCTGAAATATCCTTACTTATCCCCTCAGTTACTCCATATAACGTATCTACTTTCTTTTCAACACCCGGATAATGCCCAAGTACAATTTGTCTATGGTTTTCCGTCATTGTTACTATAATATCTGCCCAATCAATCAAAGTTTCGTTTATCTGCTGTGCGGTATGATCGATTGCAATTCCCTTTTCAGCTAAAGCTTCCTTTGCATGTACCGATGCATCACTTCCAGGATAGGCAAAAACACCAGCGGATTGCACTTCAAACTTACCTTCCCCATGATGACGAAGTAACGCCTCGGCCATCGGGCTACGGCATGTATTTCCAGTGCAAACAAATAATACTCGTTTCATCTAAACCCACCCCTTTTCTCTATTTCCTACCTTTTATCATAGCGTACATTACAATAGAACAAAAGAAATGTGAATATACGAAAGGCGCATTTCTCTTATATTTTTTCTAAGAAAAATGCGCCTTATCCACATATATGTGAAACCCTATTTCCAAGTGCCCAAAGTATTTTACCATACATAAAGAACAGACTACAAAACAAAATAAGGAATCCATTTCATACGAAACGGACTCCCTTCATGTAATAATTATTTCATTGTAACTTTCATTACTTCTGTTGAACCTTTTGTAGCAGTTACACCTACAGTTGTCTTAATAGACTCAGCTGCATCTGTGTTTGTAATAACGATTGGAGTAATTGTGCTTTTCGCTTTTTCACGAATTAATTCTAAATCGAATGAGATTAATTTATCTCCAGCTTTTACAGCTTGTCCTTCAGAAACGTGAGCTTCGAAACCTTCACCTTCCATTTTTACAGTTTCTAATCCAACGTGGATTAAAATTTCTGTACCGTTTTTCGCTTTAATTCCAACCGCATGTTTCGTGTGGAATAATTGTACGATTTCACCATCAACTGGAGATACAACTACGCCTTCAGTAGGATCGATTGCAACACCGTCACCCATCATACGACCAGCGAATACTGGATCTGGTACTTCTTCAATATTTTTCACTGCTCCAGTTAATGGAGCTACAATTGTTTCTTCATTTGTTTTTGAACCAAGACCGAATAATTTTTTAAACATAGGATAGTCCTCCTTATAATTTACCTAAAAGTTTATAGGGCAATCTCTATTAAAGATCAGAATAAACGTAAGACTTCATACTTCGAATATTATACTGTAAAAACGCTTTCGAAATAAATTACGTCATTGCTACTAGACTCTTATTGTAGCGTCTCACAAAATTCCAGTCAATTCTGATTGTCTGAATAACAATAAGAAGTTAACTTCTACTTATATTTTCTCTTTTTTTACTCAACTTGTCTAGAGATCTTTACTACATTTTATTTTTTGTCGCTAATTTGTAAAATTAATTTCAAACTTTTTTCGAAATCCACTTGACTAAAGTAAGTAACTATTTTATTATTACTTACGTAAGGTAAGTTAATAACTTTTAGGAGGTTTTCAAAAATGATGGATTTCGGTCTTCTTATTATTCGTCTTATTATAGGTATTACATTCATGGGTCATGGTGCTCAAAAATTATTTGGTTGGTTCGGCGGTTATGGTTTAAAAGGAACAGGCGGCTGGATGGAATCAATCGGTTTACGCCCTGGTGTATTCATGGCATTTATGGCTGGTGCAACTGAATTATTAGGTGGTTTCTTATTCGCATCAGGTATTTTCACTGCAATTGGTTCATTATTTATCGTTGGAACAATGTTAATGGCAATCTTCACTGTTCATGGAAAAAATGGTTACTGGGTAACCCAAAACGGATATGAATACAACTTAATGTTAATCGCTGTTGCGATTGGTGTAGCTTTAATCGGGCCTGGTGCATACGTTTTACTATAATTTTTATCTTGAATCCAAGATTGTTTAGATGGAACTTACTTCATTATTATTGAAGTTCTTTTTATGTAATAAAAATATTATTTTCAGCAGGAGTTTTCCACTAACATCTTGTAAACAAACAATAAGTCGTCATATTTAGAAAGGGGATTTCAAGCATGTTATCCATTAATCCAAATGAACAAACAGAAAAAGAGAATTACAAATTACTTACAGGAAGTATTATTCCACGCCCTGTCGCATTCGTTACTTCTGTAACAAAAGACGGCATATTAAATGGAGCACCATATAGTTATTTCAATATTGTCACTGCTAATCCACCACTTATCTCAGTTTCTGTACAACGAAAAGCTGGAGAAAGAAAAGACACTTCTCGAAACGCAATTGAAAAAGGGGAATTTGTCGTACATATCTCTGATGAATCATATGTAGCGGCAATTAACGAAACAGCAGCAAATCTCCCGCCAAACGAAAGTGAAATTGAACTAGCAAAATTAACACCAATTGAAAGTGATGTCATCTCCGTTCCAGGTGTAAAAGAAGCAAACATTCGAATGGAATGCGTACTAGAACGCGCAATCCCCCTTGGCGGAACAGAAGACTCACCAGCTTGCGATCTACTAATTGGACGCGTCGTTCGTTTCCACGTCGCAGAACACCTATACGAAAATGGCCGCATTCATGCAGAAGGACTAAAACCAGTAAGCCGCCTAGCAGGACACAACTACGCAAAACTAGGAGAACAATTTGAATTAGTGAGGCCAATCTAAAAGCGGAAGCGGCTCGTTCAGAATCGCAGGACATTGGAGCCCTCGACCTTGAAGCGCTTTTTGCTTCGAGCGAGAGGGCGAAATGACCGGAGATTCTAGCCGCTGGAGCTGGATAATATCTAAAGGTGGAGGCGGCTCGTTCAGAATGGGAGGAGGATGGAGCTTCTGACGTAGAGGCGCTTTTTGCCTCGCAGGAAGACGCGAAGCCACCGACCATTCTAGCCGCTGAAGCTGGATAACATCTAAAAGCGGAAGGGGCCCGTTTAGCTCTGACCAGCTAAGGTTCTCTCGCACAAAAGGTGCTTTTTACCTTTAGTGCGGGAGGTTCTTAGATGCGAAGAGCTGGCCGCTGGAGCTGGATAACACCTAAAAGCGAAAACAGCTCGCTCAGAATAGAAGTAACAATAATATAAAAGGGTGTACCAAATTAATTTGGTACACCCTTTTCATAGAAGAAGAAAAATAATTTTTCAGTATTGGTCATCGACCGCTTTTACCATTATTGGTCATCGGTAAAAAGTAACAGTGTGATTGGTTATTGGATGATTGGTTGTCCCTTGGCCATCACAAAATCTCATTTTTACAAAAGTGGCCTTCTTCTATGCCTTGAAGCGGAGTCTCACCACTTCAAGGTTTAAAAGTATTTTTCACCATCAAAGTCTAATTCGATCGCGTAGTTTTTCGCATTAATTAAGTTGGACAATCTATTAGCTTGTCTCTCTAACTCTAAACCTTTTACGCGATATACTTCAGGATCAAACATTGCTACTTTTAAAAGCGATGATGTTTCACCGTAAGAATATACATGTTCTTCTTTCTTACTCACTCCAAACTCTTTACACTTTCGAGCTTTTGCGCGTAGTTGCGTTGCAAGTTCTATCGCTTCAACAATCGTTATATTCTCTCCGTTGAAATTAACTTCATTTCGGATATTTGCTTCATACATTAATTTATCTAAAAGACGAAAATCAGCGCGAACATCATCTAGTTCCTGTTCAACCTGTACCAATGTACGCGTCTGTTTTGGAAGTGTATCACCTTTTTCAATTTCAACAAATCCAATTTGATTCATCTCTTCTTCTAATTCATGTATTCTTTTCGATAAAACACTTTTCAATTTTACAGCTTCTGCTAAAGAAATGTTAGACATAGTATCCCCCTTATATCTCTTCCTTCTGCTCCTCCAAATTAGGCACTTTCTCTTTTTTTGGTTTCCCAAGCTTAATGACTAAGAAATATAGGGAAAGCAATGTAATGAGAAAAACAATTAAAAACGGGTATGGAGAATAAAAGGCACGCGCCGCCTCCGTTTTTCCCGCAACAAACTTCAATGACTCAATATCTAAAAACTCAGCAAACATTTGTACACCGAGCATACTAAACCAAAAAACAAAAAAACTAATAATAACACCAAAAACTTGCTTCAATCTCGTCATCCATCTCATCCTTTCTATATGTGTAATTTTTAGCGCAATCAGTATAGTACAAACAAAACTATGCACAGAAAGGAACTATCTTATCATTCACGAATTAATTTAATCCAACCTAAAATTGAAATTTGTAAAATAACACCCCAAATAATAAGCAGTCGTAACCATCTCGGAAAAAAAGTTACAAATCGAATATACCATTCCAATAACGTGTTCATAACGCCCTCCCCCTTAAAATTATATAGGAAAAAGGAGATATAATCCAAATCCAACCAAAATGATACCACCTACTATCTCACCATATGTACCGAGCATACCTTTCGCATGCCTACCAATGAGTAAACCAATCCACGCTAATAACATACTAACAAATCCAAAGAGTAATATCGTAATAATTGTCTGTGCCCCGTAAATACCAAGACTAAGCCCTACTGAAAAACTATCTATACTAACACCAAATGCAAATACGAATAAACTAATTCCAATAGGGGCTGTTCTAGTCTCTTCATTCTCTAAAATAGAGGAATACACAATATAAAATCCTAGTCCTATTAATAAAATAGCACCTGCAAAATGTGCAATGTCTCCATACTGCTCTGATAAAAAACGACCTAATACCATCCCAATAAATGGCATGATAATATGAAATATCCCTATCGTCACACCGATATACAGGATTTGTCTTATCTTTAAGGCCATCATTCCCATACCAAGACTCACCGAAAATGCATCCATCCCTAAGGCGAATGCCATAATTATTAAAGGTATTAGCTGCTCAAACGTCATTCATGTCCCTCCTCGGACGTGCTACTTCACAATATGCTTATCCGAGGAGAAATATTCTGTTTGCTAATCGTACCTTATCATTCAGTAATAATTTGATGTCCTGCCGCTTTTGTTAAGCGATTCATAATCGCGTTTCCTATCCCTTCATTCGGGAACGATTCACTAAAAATAACATCCACTTCACTTGCATCAAACGTTCTAAGTACATCATATAATTTAGTCGCAACGCTAGCTAAATCACTTCGAACACCACATGATAATACAACATCCGCATTATATATATGGTGATACTCTTCTGTCGTTAATACACCTACTTTGAATCCTTCTTCCTTCTTCTCATCCACAAGGCGCTGAATAAACTCACGTGATCCTTCAACGATACTGAGCGGCGCTTTCGGTGCATAATGTGTATATTTCATTCCAGGTGATTTCGGTTTTTCTTTCTCATCCTTTAAAGCTGGATCTAACGAAACCGTACCGATCACCGCTTCCAATTGTTCTTTCGTAATCCCACCTGGGCGTAAAATCGTTGGAACAGCGCTCGTACAATCAATTACAGTTGATTCAACACCTACTCCTGTTGCACCACCATCTACAATACCTGCGATCTTCTCATTTAAATCTTCATATACATGAGAAGCTAACGTCGGACTTGGACGACCAGAACGATTCGCACTCGGTGCTGCAACAGGTACATTTGCCTCTTCAATAAGAGCAAGCGCTACTGGATGATCAGGCATCCTCACTCCAACTGTATGAAGTCCTGCCGTCACCTTCTCTGAAATTCCTTCTTTTCTAGGCAAAATAATTGTTAACGGACCTGGCCAAAAATGCTCCATTAACTTCTCTGCAACTGGGGGAATTTCCTTCACAATCCCATCTAACTGCGATTTTGTCCCGATGTGGACAATAAGTGGATTATCACTCGGTCTTCCTTTCGCTTCAAAAATTTTCGCAATCGCTTCATCATTCATCGCGTTTGCACCTAGTCCATATACCGTTTCTGTCGGGAAGGCAATCGCCTCATTTTCCCTTAATAATTTTGCTGCTTCTTGTAACTGTGGATAATATTTTTTTCTTTCCACAACATTATCCACAATCCACATATTTGTATGCATTTTTTCCCACGTCCTTTTCTACCCTGAAATACTTGTCTATTTTTAGTTTACTATGAGATTTATCCAAAAGACAAACAAGGTTTATCCACAAAATGTGGATAAACCTAATTAATCCGTGGATAACTTTGTGAATAGCTGACAATTTAGTATTATTGCATTTGGCTCTTTTATATTTTTACAAAAGTGTTCTAACTGTCGAATTCCCTCTGGTACGTTTTCTTTCTCTATAGTGACAAAGTCAAAAAACTGAAAGATTGTTATAGATTGTGGATGATTTGTTAGTAAGTACAATTGTCGAATATTTTTTTCTTTCATATACTGCAAAAACATTTCAAAAAAATATAAGAAAGTCTGTTTATCCACATTAGGTGTGAATAAACAAGAACGAATAAGTGCGTTTTCTTCACTTTGTTCATATCCAATGACTGCCCTTATTTCTTCCGCCTCTTCCAAAATCATAAATTGCGCGTACAACTCATTTATTTTATCATCTTTTTTATTAGCTTGTCCGAAAAAAGAATGCAATCTTTCCACATCTGCTTTCGTCGCAAAATATACCTTCTTCATAGTAAATCCCTCCTCTTTTTTATATATGAGAAGGGATTTACTAATAGTACTATTTAGAGAATAAAGATGTAAAAGCTTCTACAATAAATAACTTAACTTCTGGCTCTTCTTCTTCCTCTTCTACTTTTACATACTCATTTTGTTTTTCTTGTTTTTGCTCCACAGGTTTCTCCACTTTTTCCACAGTTTTTGTTTCCTCTTTACTTGCAGGTTGTTCTTCTACTTTCTTTTCAGAATCTGTTACTTTTTTTACAACTTCCTGCTTTACAACTTTCTTTTCTTTCACCTCATCCTCCTTTTTCTCTTCTGTATCTACTACCTCTTCATCATCTATTTGTTTTACTTGCTCCTCTTCTGGAGATTCAGCCTTCACAACATGTTCTTCTTTCCTTACAGCTGTACCACTTGAAAAATCTAAGAAACACATCGGTGGAAATAGTACACACCACCAGTTTGCCCCTTCACCTTCCCCAATTGTAATTAAAACAGCTTCATATTCCCCTGCGGGATAAATAAAATTCCCATATACCTTTGTAGGAAACTTTACATTTTTACTGAATTTCACTTGGAATGAATCTTTGCTTCCTTCTTTTTTCAACGTATTTGCCACTGTTTTTTCGATTTCTGGAATATGATTTTGAATGACTTTGCGTGCTTCTTCAAATGAAGTTAAATCAGCTACCCATCCATCAATTTGTGCTTTTACTTCATCACGCACTTTGCGCTTTAACGCCTGGTCTTTATCTGAATCACTATTTGCTAAAATCCGTAATCGAACGGCCTCTTTCGGAATAACTGAAGGCCCTTTCGCATCAGCTTTCATATATCCAAACTGCACAAGTAACTGTGCACCAATTAATAATAGAAGAAGATAAGCAATAACTTGTTTTTTCATTTCCTCCACCGTCCCTTCTACAAACAGTGTGGACAGACTTTCATCTTTCTAAACTATTAAATTCAAAATCTATATGAATTTTTCCACAAAAAAATAGAGTAAGGTGTAAACCTTACTCCATTTCTGCAAATACCATACGATCTTTTCCATTAATATCAAAAACAACCTCAACATGAGCATGTGGGAAAGCTTGTTGTAACAGCCCTTTCACGTCCTCACCTTGTCCTACTCCAATTTCAAATGCTACAATTGCTTTCTTCTGCAACACATTCGGCAACTCTTCCATAAAGCGGCGATAAAAATCTAATCCGTCTTCACCACCAACAAGCGCTCTCTTTGGCTCATGCTCTTTCACCACAGGAGAAAGACCACGCCAATCTTCTTCCGGTATATATGGAGGATTTGAAACAACAACATCTAACTTTTGACCCGTTTCATAAAATGGTGATAATAAATCACCATGATAGAATGTTACTTCTGCGCCCAAAGTTTTCGCATTTTCTTTTGCAACTTCAATTGACTCCTGTGCAATATCTACCGTATATACATGAAGATTTTTATTCTCTAAAGCAAGCGTAATCGAAATCGCCCCGCTACCTGTACCAATATCCGCTACATGTAGTTTCTCATCATCAAAATGGCGCTCGATTCTTTCTAACACTCCCACTATAAGCTCTTCTGTTTCCGGTCTTGGTATTAATACTTCTTCATTCACAATGAACGATCTTCCATAAAACATTTCATGACCAATCATATATTGAATCGGAATACCTTCTACATGCTTGTGGATAAACTCTGTAAAACTTGTTTCTTGTTCTGCAGTTATTTCTTCACGCATGTTCATCAATAATCCTGTTCTATTCGTCTTTAATACATGACAAAGGACAATTTCTCCCGCATTTTCATCTCGTCCATTCTCCTGTAAAAAAGAAGAAGCCCATTTCAGGGCTTCATAGACACGCATTACTCAGCTGCCTCCATCCTTTGAGCCTGATCTTCCATCACTAAGGCATTAATGAAATCATCTAACTTACCTTGTAAGATTTGATCTAGCTTTTGAATCGTTAAACCGATTCGATGGTCTGTAACACGGTTTTGCGGGAAGTTATACGTACGAATACGCTCTGAACGATCACCCGTACCAACAGCTTGTTTACGGTTTTGATCATACTCAGCTTGTGCTTCTTGTCTAAACTTATCATAAACACGTGCGCGTAATACTTTCATCGCTTTTTCTTTATTCTTAATTTGTGATTTCTCATCCTGACACGATACAACTACACCAGTCGGTAAATGCGTTAAACGTACCGCTGACATCGTTGTATTAACGCTCTGTCCACCAGGTCCACTAGAAGCGAATGTATCAACACGAACATCTTTCTCATGAATATCAATTTCTACTTCTTCTGCCTCTGGTAATACAGCTACAGTTGCTGTAGATGTATGGATACGTCCACCAGATTCCGTTTCAGGAACACGTTGTACACGGTGAGCGCCATTCTCAAATTTCAGCTTCGCGAAAGCACCTTTACCGTTAATCATAAAGATAATCTCTTTATATCCACCTAACTCTGTATAGCTAGCCTCGATAATCTCCGTTTTCCAACCTTGTACCTCAGCGTAACGGCTATACATACGGTATAAGTCACCAGCAAATAAAGCGGCCTCGTCACCACCAGCAGCTCCACGGACCTCAACGATAACGTTCTTATCATCGTTAGGGTCTTTTGGTACAAGTAAAATTTTCAGACGCTCTGATAATGTTTTTTCTTGTGATTCTAACTCAGAAACCTCTTCTTTTACCATCTCACGCATGTCTGCGTCTAACTTATCTTCTAACATTGCTTTCGCATCTTTTAATTGCTCACGAACATCCTTATACTCACGATACACCTCTACCGTTTCCTGTATATCAGACTGTTCCTTTGAATATTCACGAAGCTTATTTGAATCACTAATAATTGCTGGGTCGCTTAGCAATTCATTTAACTTCTCATAACGATTTTCTACAGCTTGCAAACGATCTAACACATCATTCACCTCTACATCCTAGTATCTAATACAAATAGTATATGGTACTTACTCAAAAAAACGCAAATTATATTTAAAAGTGGTGGTGGCTCATACCACTCACACTCTCTATTCTGAAAAAAACCCGCCTTGCACAGCGAGTTTTACTTATCTTTGTTTGTAGGAACTGCATGACAATGACGACAGCGTGGTTCATACGATTCTGAAGCCCCAACTAAAATAATCGGATCATCAAATGCCGCTGGTTCTCCATCAATTAATCGTTGTGTACGACTTGCTGGAGATCCACATGCAGAACATACTGCTTGTAGTTTTGTTACATGTTCAGCAATCGCCATCAGCTGAGGAACTTGTCCAAATGGTAGACCACGGAAATCTTGGTCTAAACCAGCTACAATGACACGATAGCCACGATTTGCCAATACTTGCACCACTTCCACAATGTCCCCATCAAAGAATTGCACTTCATCAATTGCAATTACATCCATTTCTTCAGTGATATGTTCAAATATATCTTTTGAAGCTGAAACAGGAACTGCTTTTACCTTTAATCCGTTATGTGATACAACGTCTTCTTCACTATAGCGATTATCAATACATGGTTTAAATACAATTGCATGTTGTTTCGCAAATTGCGTACGACGCACACGGCGGATAAGCTCTTCTGATTTACCAGAAAACATACTACCGCAAATCACTTCAATCCAACCGTTCTGATTTATTAAGTACATGAAGCTCTCCTTTCATCTACTTTTTCGTTAAAAGTAGGGTAAAGGTATAATATTTTCGCAAAAAAAACAGACAAGCGAATAGATACACTTGCCTGTTTTATGTTTTTATTACTTAAGACCGTATTTCTTATTGAAGCGGTCAACGCGTCCGTCTGCAGTAGCAAACTTCTGACGTCCAGTGTAGAATGGGTGAGAATCAGAACTGATCTCAACTTTTAGTAATGGATAAGTGTTACCATCTTCCCACTCAACAGTTTCGTTAGATCCTTTAGTAGATCCGCTTAAGAATTTGAAGCCTGTGTTTGTGTCCATGAATACAACTTTCTTGTAATCTGGGTGAATTCCTGCTTTCATTCTTTTCATCTCCTTCCGCCCTGAATCATTTTCGAAACAGAGTTTTTCATCTTCAGCTGCATACACAACTATATTGATGAAACACATATGATGAAATTATAACAAGGCTAACTTCATTTTGCAACTACCTGTTTTTGTCTTTTGAAATTTAAAGTGGAGGGGGCTCGCTCAGCTCTGACCAGCTAAGGTTCTTTCGCCCTAAAGGTGCTTTTTACCTTTCGGGCGGAAGGTTCTTAGATGCGAAGAGCTAGCCACCGGAACTGGATATCATTTAAAAGCGCAAGCGGCTCGTTCAGAATGGGAGGGGGATGGAGCTTCTGACGTAGAGGCGCTTTTTGCCTCGTAGGAAGACGCGAAGCCACCGACCATTCTAGCCGCTGGAGCTGGATAACACCTTAAAGTGGAGGGGGCTCGCTCAGCTCTGACCAGCTAAGGTTCTTCTGCCCTAAAGGTGCTTTTTACCTTTCGGACAGAAGGTTCTTAGATGCGAAGAGCTAGCCACCGGAACTGGATATCATTTAAAAGCAAAAGCGGCTCGCTCAGAATCGCAGGCTATTTAGAACTCTCGACCTTGAAGCGCTTTTTGCTTCGAGCGAGAGAGTGAAATGACCGGAGATTCTTCCATTCCTCTCTCTTTAACATCACCTAAAAAACATAAAAAACTCGCTTACCACAAAATAAGCGAGTCCCAATCTTTTCCCTTTACTTAGTTGTTACATATCTTTTCGAATCTGCAACAATGTTTTGTAAAAATTCTTCATTTGTCTTTGTTTGACGAAGTTTACGTAAGAAACTTTCAACAAAGTCTGGTGTATCACGCATTGTTTTACGAATACCCCAAAGCTTGTCTAAATGTTCTTTCGGAATTAATAGATCCTCTTTACGTGTACCAGAACGGCGAATATCAATTGCCGGGAAGATACGACGCTCAGCTAATGAACGATCTAAGTGAAGTTCCATATTTCCAGTTCCTTTAAATTCTTCGTAAATTACATCGTCCATACGAGATCCTGTATCAACAAGCGCTGTTGCTAAAATAGTTAAGCTACCGCCTTCTTCAATATTACGTGCAGCTCCAAAGAAGCGCTTCGGTCTATGGAAGGCAGCTGGGTCGATACCACCCGATAATGTTCTACCACTTGGCGGAATAACAAGGTTGTAAGCTCGCGCTAAACGGGTAATACTATCCATTAAAATGATAACATCTTTTTTGTGCTCCACAAGACGCATTGCACGTTCTAACACAAGTTCCGCTACTTTAATATGATTTTCTGGTACTTCATCAAAAGTAGAGCTTACAACATCTCCTTTAACAGAACGTTCAATGTCTGTTACTTCCTCTGGACGCTCATCAATTAAAAGTACAATTAATTCAGCTTCCGGATGATTTGTTGTAACACTGTGCGCGATTTCTTTTAATAGACTTGTTTTACCAGCCTTTGGAGGCGCGACAATTAAACCACGTTGTCCAAATCCAACTGGTGCAATTAAATCCATGATGCGTGTCGGTAACTTTTTCGGTTCCGTTTCCAATTTCATTTGGCGATCTGGGTATAATGGTGTTAATGCAGGGAAATGCACACGCTCTTTTGCTGACTCTGGATCATCTCCATTTACAGCTTCAACTTGTAATAATCCAAAGTAGCGTTCATTTTCTTTCGGAGGTCGTACTTTACCAGAAACTTTATCTCCATTACGTAAATCGAAACGACGAATTTGCGAAGCTGAGATATAAATATCTTCTGAGCTTGGAGAGTAGTTGATAGGACGTAGGAATCCAAATCCTTCTGATTGAATAATTTCTAATACGCCTTCCATGAAGAAGAAACCTTCTTTTTCTGCTCGAGCTTTTAAAATGGCAAAGATTAACTCTTTTTTCGTTAATTTGCTATAATACGAAATCTTAAATTCTTTCGCAAGCTCGTATAACTCTTTTAATTTCATGTTTTCTAATGCTGCAATTGACAAATTCATTCAGACACCACACTTTAACGTTATTCTCTTTTCACATGGGTAAAGGGAAAAAATACGGAAGGCAAATAATTAATAATGAAAGGCAATAAGTTCAAGTAGGGTAATATTCACTATTGTAACCCTTTTATCTAGTTTTAATCAATACGTTGAAACACAAATACAAGAAGCGAAGACAAGAAAATTTGTCTTCGCTTTTTATTTAATCCAGCTTCAGCAGCTAGAATGGTCGATAGTTTCGATTCTCCCATTTTGAACGAGCCGCTTACACTTTTTATTTAATAACCAAGTTCGGTTTTTTATTTAAGCTGTGACGTCCGTCTACGAAGCGTACTGTGCCTGATTTTGCACGCATAACAAGAGATTGTGTTGTTCCTACGCTACCTTTAAATTGAACGCCGCGTAGCAGTTCTCCGTCTGTTACGCCTGTTGCTGCGAAGATTGCATCGTCACCTTTTACTAAGTCCTCCATGCGAAGGATGCGGTTGATGTCTTCTATGCCCATCTTTTTGCAACGCGCCAATTCAGCTTCGTTTTGTGGTAATAATTTCCCGTGAATCTCGCCACCTAAACATTTTAATGCAACTGCTGCTAATACACCTTCAGGCGCACCACCAGATCCGAATAAAATATCTACACCTGTACGATCAAATGCAGTATTAATTGCACCTGCTACGTCTCCATCATTAATCAATTTAATACGAGCACCAGCTTTACGAATTTCTTCAATAATTGCTTGATGACGTGGACGGTTTAAAACTGTCGCTACAACATCTTCAATATCTTTGTTTTTCGCTTTCGCAACTGCACGTAAGTTATCGATAATAGGCGCATCAATATCGACCGCCCCAACCGCTTCTGGGCCAACCGCGATTTTATCCATGTACATGTCAGGAGCATGTAACAAATTACCGTGATCTGCAATTGCAATAACAGCAAGAGCATTCCACCCACCAGCTGCTACAATGTTTGTCCCTTCTAAAGGATCAACTGCAACGTCTACACGTGGACCATATCCTGTACCTAATTTTTCTCCGATATATAGCATTGGTGCTTCATCCATCTCACCTTCACCAATTACAACTGTACCTTTCATCGGAATTGTATCAAATACATCACGCATAGCTGATGTTGCTGCACCGTCTGCCTCATCCTTTTTCCCGCGTCCCATCCAACGCGCTGATGATAAAGCTGCAGCCTCTGTTACACGTACTAACTCCATAGATAAACTTCTTTCCACGATAATCCCTCTCCTTTAAGTCTTTATATTTCTGCCGTATTTTGTGAACCGTGTTTTTTCTATAAAGTGTACTTCCGCAAGTAGTGATGCTTCGCTTCCCCCTTGCGGAAGTATCACTTATGCGTTCTTCATTTCTTCAATTTCTTGCTTTGTCATTTGTTCTCGCCAAATGTTTGCACCAAGTCCTTTAAGCTTGTCTACTATATTTTCATAGCCACGATCAATATGCTCAAGTCCGGTTACCTCTGTAATTCCATCCGCCATTAACCCTGCAATAACAAGTGCTGCTCCAGCTCGCAAATCACTCGCTTTCACTTTTGCACCTTGCAATAAAACAGGACCAGTTACGATAGCTGATCGACCTTCTACTTTAATTTGTGCATTCATACGACGTAATTCATCAATATGTTTAAAACGTGCACCATAAATCGTATCCGTTACAACACCCGTTCCATGCGCCTTTGTTAAAAGTGTTGTAAACGGCTGTTGTAAATCTGTTGGGAAACCTGGATATACAAGCGTTTTTATATCAACTACTTTTAATCTTCTATCACCGTTCACTGTAATCTGGTCATCATTCGTTTCTACCTGGACACCAGCTTCTCTGAGCTTCGCCGTAACTGACTCTAAGTGCTGAGGAATAACATTATCAACTGTTACTTCTCCTCCTGACGCAGCACCTAAAATCATATACGTACCCGCTTCAATACGATCTGGAATAATCGTATGATGACAACCGTGCAGTGAATCCACACCATCAATTCGGATTACATCTGTACCAGCACCTTTAATACGTGCTCCCATGCTAGTTAACAGTGTAGCTACATCAATAATTTCTGGTTCTTTCGCTGCGTTTTCAATAACAGTTCTGCCTTTCGCTCGTACAGCTGCTAGCATAATATTAATCGTAGCTCCTACGCTAACAACATCTAAATAAATACGTGCCCCGCGCAATTCATCTGCTCTTAAATAGATAGCACCTTGTTCATTCGTAACATGTGCACCTAACGCTTCAAACCCTTTAATATGCTGATCAATCGGCCTCGGTCCTAAGTGACATCCACCTGGAAGCCCAATAACAGCTTTTTTAAAACGGCCAAGCATCGCACCCATTAAATAATAAGAAGCACGCAATCTTTTCACTTTTCCGTTTGGTAAAGGCATTGCAACCATGTTAGAAGGATCGACTACCATCTCTTCCTCCTGTCCATACGTTACTCTTCCTCCAATTTCCTCTAGTAAGTCTCCTAACATTTTCACGTCCGAAATATTAGGGACACCACCAATAGTTACTGGAGTATCTGCTAAAATTGTCGCTGGAATTAATGCAACGGCGCTGTTCTTTGCACCACTCACGCGAATTGTTCCATTTAAAGCTCTTCCGCCTTCAATTAGCAATTTTTCCATATTGAGCTCCCTTCTTGTGAATGTATTTACTTTCTATATTTTTATAGAAAGCTCCCCCTTAAGAATCTCAATTACTCTTCCATCCCAAAACTCAATAAATAGGAAACCATTATCTTCATTTCTCCTGTCATACAAAAAGATAAAGATTAACTATGTATCGAATTTACTTTATCAATTTAGATACGTTATCACATTTATTAATAGGACTCTGCACATTATTTTCTATTTCAAAAACAAAATGATAAAATCTTTAGACTTGTTCACGCTTTCATTATACAACGAAAGGAAACCGTCTAAAAGAGTAGACGGTTTCCAAAACGGAATTTTATTCTTACGCTTTACCGTTAGAACCGAATTCGCGAATTTTACCAATAACAGTTGCTTTGATAGCGTCGCGGCCAGGTCCGATAAATTTACGAGGATCGTAAACTTCTTGGTCTTTGTTTAATACTTCACGAACAGCTTTTGTAAACTCGATTTGGTTCTCAGTGTTTACGTTGATTTTTGAAGTACCTAAAGAGATAGCTTTTTCGATATCAGCAGTTGGGATACCAGTACCACCGTGTAATACTAAAGGTACGCCAGTGAAGTCACGAACTTGTTCCATTTCAGCGAATCCTAAGTTAGGCTCACCTTTGTAAGGACCGTGTACAGAACCTAAAGCTGGAGCTAGGCAATCGATACCTGTTGCTTCAACAAGGTGCTTACACTCAGCTGGGTCAGCGTAAATTACGCCTTCAGCGATTACGTCGTCTTCTTGTCCGCCAACTGTTCCAAGCTCAGCTTCAACAGATACGTTACGAGCGTGTGCGTATTCTACTACTTTTTTAGTAGTTTCTACGTTTTCTTCGAATGGGTGGTGAGAAGCGTCGATCATTACAGATGTGAAACCTGCATCGATTGCTTCTTTACATTTTTCGAAGCTTGAACCATGGTCAAGGTGAATCGCTACAGGAACAGAGATGTTCATTTCTTCGATTAAAGCTTTAACCATAGCTACAACTGTTTTGAAACCAGTCATATGACGAGCTGCACCCTCAGATACACCTAAGATTACAGGAGATTTTTCTTCTTCCGCAGCAGCTAAGATAGCTTGAGTCCACTCTAAGTTGTTCATGTTGAATTGACCAACTGCGTATTTTCCTTCTAGTGCTTTGTTTAGCATTTCTTTCATAGAAACTAAAGGCATGGTGAATCCTCCTAAAAAACGTTTTTTGTATCCGATAAGTTCTTATCGCTGGTAGTATGACCAGAATAAGGTAAAATATGTATATCTACGTACCGGACTTTTTTCTACACTCAATAGGATAACAACTTGTACTCAAAAACTCAACCGTATTCACCTGCACAATAGTCCATGTAAACGCTTTTTTCCATATTTTTTATAAAAAATTCATTTTTAAGCCTCTACAGCGAGCTCATTTCTCACCGCTTGACGAATTTCATCAATATCAAATGGTTTAGCAAAATGCATTAAAGCACCTAAATCTTTTGCTTCTTGGATCATATCAAGCTCTCCATAAGCAGTCATTAAAATCACTTTAATACTCTCATCAATTTCTTTTACATGCTTTAAAATCTCTATACCATCCATACCTGGAATTTTCATATCTAACACAACTAAATCTGGATTATCTTTTTTCACGATATCTAAAGCTTGAAATCCATTCGCTGCTTGGAATGTCTGATAACCTTCTTTTTGGAACACTTCATGTAATAACACACGAATGCCATATTGATCATCAACGATTAAAATTTTCCCTTCCATAACTCCCAACCTTTCTGTGTAAATACAAGATTTAAAGCTTCTTATATCTTAACGATTTATTTTCGCTATTTCTTGCCAAATTCCTTCCTATTCTTTCTTATTTTACCGTTTCCTATTTTGTTATGCCACCCTTCGATTTCACCTTTCTAAAAAAATAAACTATAATGAAAGCCGGTAAACACGTACGAAGGGAGTAACATTATGTTAAAAATTTTTTCAACCCAATTAAGTGGTTATTTCTCCAGAGTTTCTCAAAAGGAGGAAATGAATATAGAAGATAGCGCCCGTCTACTTGCTCAAGCATTAGTTGGCGAAGGTTTCATTTATTTACATGGTACAAATGAAATGGACGGCGTTGTTGCTGAAGCACTATTCGGCACTGAACCAATGAAACAAGCAAAACGATTATTTGAAAATGGGAAAGAAGTAGAAGTAACTTCTGCAGATCGTGTACTTCTTATTAGCCGTTTTTCAACAGATGAAGAAGTTGTAGCAATAGCAAAAAAACTTCAAGCAGATGGACACTCTATTGTCGGCATCTCTGCTATTCAAGAAGGTACTGAATCACTAGAACAATATACAGATGTACATATTGATACAAAGCTGTTAAAAGGGCTTATTCCAGACGATGAAGGTAATCGCTACGGATTCCCAAGCTTAATGATAGCTTTATTTGCATATCACGGGATCAAATTTACAATTGATGAAATGTTAAATGAACATTAAAAAAAGCGCCCTATTTCAGGCGCTTTTTTTATTACTTGCTCTCTTTATTCGTAATAGAAGCTTTTACGAAGTCATGGAACAATGGTTGTGGACGGTTTGGACGAGAAACAAGTTCTGGGTGGAACTGTGCTGCCACGAACCAAGGATGATCTTTCAATTCAATGATTTCAACTAGACGGCCGTCTGGGCTTGTACCAGAGAATACAAATCCTTCTTTTTCCATATCCGGACGGAATTGATTGTTGAACTCATAACGATGACGATGACGCTCATATACAACCGGCTCATTGTAAGCGTTGTAAGCATTTGTTTCTTCAGAAAGCTTACATGGGTATAGACCAAGACGAAGTGTACCACCTAAGTCTTCTACATCTTTTTGTTCTGGTAATAAGTCGATGATTGCATAAGGTGTGTCAGGGTTAATTTCAGAAGAGTTAGCTCCTTCTAATCCTAATACGTTACGTGCGAATTCGATTGATGCAAGTTGCATACCTAAGCAAATTCCTAAGAATGGAACTTTGTTTTCACGAGCATATTGAATTGCAACGATTTTACCTTCTACACCACGATCGCCGAAGCCACCTGGTACAAGGATACCATCTGTGTCTCCTACTAATTCTTGTACGTTCTCTGCTGTTACGTGCTCAGCATTTACCCATTTCACTTCTACATCTGTGTCGAAAGAGTAACCTGCATGACGAAGTGCTTCTACAACAGAAATGTATGCATCTTGAAGCTCTACGTATTTACCAACAAGAGCGATTTTTGTTTTCTTAGAAAGGTTACGCACTTTTTCAACTAACGCAGTCCACTCTGTCATATCTGCAGCTGGATTGTCTAATTTTAAGTGATCGCAAACGATTTGGTCCATATTTTGCTCTTGAAGAGATAATGGAACCGCATATAAAGTATCTGCATCGCGTGCTTCAATAACTGCTTTTGTATCAATGTCACAGAATAATGCAAGCTTGTCTTTCATATCTTGAGAAACAGGCATTTCTGTACGAACAACGATAATATTTGGTTGAATACCTAAGCTGCGAAGCTCTTTAACGCTATGTTGCGTTGGTTTTGTTTTCATTTCACCCGCTGCTTTTAAGTACGGGATTAACGTACAGTGAATGTACATTACATTGTCACGACCGATGTCGCTCTTAATTTGACGGATTGCTTCTAAGAATGGTAGAGACTCGATGTCACCAACAGTTCCACCAATTTCTGTAATAACAACGTCCGCGTTTGTTTCGCGACCAGAACGATATACGCGCTCTTTAATTTCGTTAGTAATGTGAGGAATAACTTGAACTGTTCCTCCTAGGTATTCACCACGACGCTCTTTTTGAAGAACTGAAGAGTAAATTTTACCCGTTGTTACGTTGCTGTATTTGTTTAAGTTGATGTCGATGAAACGCTCATAGTGACCAAGGTCTAAGTCAGTTTCTGCACCATCATCTGTTACGAATACCTCACCGTGTTGGTATGGGCTCATAGTTCCTGGGTCTACGTTAATGTATGGATCAAATTTTTGAATCGTTACGTTTAAACCACGATTTTTTAAAAGTCGTCCAAGAGATGCTGCTGTAATACCTTTACCTAAAGACGATACTACACCGCCTGTTACAAAAATATACTTAGTCATGAAAAAGCTCCCTTCTATTTTGCTGTTATATAATCACCGTTGCAAAGCGCAACGTATGTAGATAACACTGTATCCATCTTATTGTTAGACTCTTTTTATTTTCTAAACAAAAAACAAAAAAGAAAATTGCTCCCCTAATCACATAAAGTAATAAGTAGGGAGCAATTTTCTTTTATATTTACACTTTAAAAGTATTATCGTCCTTTTTTAAAGAGCCCAAAAATGATTCTACATGGACGATAATGAAAAGTCAAGAACTACAGTTCTTCCTCTTCTTCTTCTTCAGTTTCATCATACTCAAGTTCTTCTTCAGCGAAGTCATCATCATCTTCATCTAAATCATCAAGATCATCGTCGTCTCCGTCTTCTTCTTCAAGAACCTTGTCCAAATCTTCTACATCATCATCTTCGTCTTCAGTTACGTCTGCATCATCAAAGTCATCTTCTTCAATGTAGTCGTCAAAACCGTCTTCTTCAACTTTACGTTTCTTCTTCGGTTTTGGTTGAGGCAAGATTTCTTCATCAATTTGCTCATATGGGTACCAGCTACGTAATCCCCAACGATTTTCTCCTAAATTGATGAAACGTCCATCGATGTTTAAGTCTGTATAAAATTGTGCGATTTTCGCATTAACTTGCTCTTGAGATAGTCCCAGCACTTGAGCGATTTCTTGAACCAACTCGTTGAATGTCGTTGCTTGTTTTTTATCCCCTAAAACGCTATGTACAACTTCAATCATTGAACATTCTTTTAGCTCTTCTGGTGAATATTGCTTAAAATCCACTTATGCGGCACTTCCTTTCATCAAATATAACCTTATATATAACGGCCTGCTTAAAAAAATCCATACTATTCATTATAAACAAAAGTCGCACAAATATGCTACAAAAAAAACGGGAAACTTTTATAGGGTAATAAATTTATAATTTGTCCATTCCTTATTTCGGAAGCATATGAGCCCCTTGCAATACATACCTAATTTGCATTTCTGTATATTCCTCGAGCGTATATAGCTTTTGCAACGCCCAACGTCTAAATCCCCACATCTGTCCTTGTATAAAAATATTATGCGCAAGAAGCTGTATTTCTTTTTTATTTAATGTAAATGTTCCATTTTCCGTACACTGTTCTAAAATATTCTCAAACATTCCTACCATTTGAAACTCCTTTTCTAATACATACGGGAGTGATTCTTTCGGTAAAAAGCGTACCTCTTGATACATTATTAACACTTCTTCCTGCAATTCGTCCATCACTTTAAAGTAATTCGTTATTGCTATCTTTAAACTTTCTACACTTCCTTTTTCTGTACAAACTACTTCCTCTAATCTTTCTTTTACATGTTCATAAATACTATCACAAACTAAATACAAAACATCATCTTTTGTACGAATGTATTCATAAAGCGTTCCAATACTAAACCCAGCTGCCTTTGCGATTTCTCTCGTTGTTGTACGCGGAAATCCTTTTTGCTTAAACAATTGCACTGCACCTTTAATCATTTGTTCACGTCTTAACGCGACTAATTTTTCATCTTTCACTGATGCATGCACATTATGTTTAACCATCCCCTTCACCTCTCTATTATTTTTTTGGAAGGAAAAAGCGTAGGAAAATACCTACGCTTTAACCCTACTTCGTTAACATACGAGAAATTACGAGCCTTTGAATCTCTTGTGTTCCTTCATATATTTGTGTAATCTTTGCATCTCGCATATAACGCTCTACTGGATAATCTTTCGTATAACCGTAACCACCAAATACTTGTACCGCTTCCGTCGTCACCTTCATCGCTGCATCGCCTGCAAATACTTTTGACATTGCTGACTCTTTCCCATACGGAAGCCCTTCCGATTCAAGCCAAGCTGCTTGGTATGTTAGAAGGCGTGCTGCCTCTACATCCGTTGCCATATCTGCTAGTTTAAAACCAATCCCTTGCTGCGCCGCAATTGGCTTCCCAAACTGATGACGCTCTCTTGCATATTCTACGGAAGCATCTAAAGCCCCTTGTGCAATACCGACCGCTTGCGCCGCAATACCGTTACGGCCGCCATCTAATGTTTGCATCGCTATCTTAAACCCTCGCCCTTCTTCCCCTAGTAAATTCTCTACAGGAATGCGGCAATCTTCGAACATAATTTCAGTTGTTGGTGAAGAGCGAATTCCTAACTTACTTTCCTTCTTCCCAACTGAAAATCCTGGTGTATCACTTTCCACTATAAATGCACTCGTGCCACGCTGCTTCGATTCAGGATCAGTTAACGCAAAGACAACATAAATATCAGCAATACCACCATTAGTGATAAATATTTTTGATCCATTTAATACATAATGGTCTCCATCTCTTTTAGCAATCGTCTTCATTCCACCAGCATCCGATCCAGATCCTGGCTCCGTTAAGCCGTACGCACCAATTTTCTTCCCTTCAGCCATCGGTCGTAAAAATGTTTGCTTTTGCTCTTCTGTTCCAAATTTAAAAATTGGCCAACCAGCAAGCGAAGTATGTGCAGACAATGTTACACCTGTAGAAGCACATACACGCGATAATTCTTCAATAGCAATTACATACGCTAAGTAATCGCTTCCAATTCCGCCGTATTCTTCAGGCCACGGAATACCAGTTAAACCAAGCTCGGCCATTTGATCAAATATTGCACGATCAAATCTCTCTTCTTCATCACGCTCAGCTGCCGTCGGTGCTACTTCATTCTTAGCAAAGTCTCGAACCATTTTTCTTATCATTTCATGTTCTTCTGATAGTTTAAAATGCATGCCCGTCTCCCCCTTATGCTTTTATAAAGCTCGGCTAATAACAAGTTTCTGTATTTCGCTCGTTCCTTCATATATTTGCGTGATTTTCGCATCACGGAAAAATCTTTCTACTGGATAGTCCTTCGTATAACCGTATCCCCCAAATACTTGCACCGCTTCAATCGCAACTTCAACAGCTGTTTTAGAAGCGAATAATTTCGCAATAGATGCTTCCTTACCACACGGTAATCCTTGCGCTCTTAGCGATGCCGCCCTATATACGAGTAATCGCGCCGCTTCTACACTAGTAGCCATATCGGCAAGTTTGAAGCCAATCCCTTGCTGCGCCGCAATTGGTTTTCCGAATTGCTCACGTTCTTTCGCATAATCAATTGCACATGCAAGCGCCGCTTCAGCAATTCCTAGTGCTTGCGCTCCAATTCCAATTCTTCCAACATCTAAATTCGCCATCGCAACCTTAAATCCTTGTCCTTCTTCACCAAGTAAATTCTCAGCCGGCACTTTCATATCCTCGAACGTAAGTTGTACCGTGCGAGAACCGAGAAGTCCCATTTTATGCTCATCTTTTCCAATAATTAAGCCTGGTGTATCTTTCTCTACTATAAATGCAGAAATCCCACTTTTTCCTGCCTCTGGATTTGTAGAAGCGAATACAATGTATGTACTTGCTTCACCGCCATTTGTAATAAATACTTTCGATCCATTAATAATGTAGTGATCGCCTTTCTTTACAGCTCTTGATTTCAAACTTCCTGCATCCGATCCTGCATTAGGTTCTGTTAATGCAAATGCGCCTAAATATTCACCAGTCGCAAGTTTAGAAACATATTTCTCTTTCTGTTCTTCTGTTCCAAAATATAAAATTGGGTTCATCCCAACTGACGTATGTACAGCTAAAATTACACCAACTGTCGCGCTTACCTTTGAAATTTCTTCAATCGCTAAAATGTAAGAGATAAAATCCATTTCTGAACCGCCGTATTTTGCAGGCGCTGGAATTCCCATTAATCCAAGCTCACCCATCTTCTGCAAAATCTCTTTTGGGAACACCCCTTGTTCCATACTAGGAACAAAGGGAGCTATTTCCTTCTGCGCAAAATCTCGAACCATTTTCCTCATCATCTGTTGCTCTTCATTAAAACGAAAGTTCATATACTCCGCCTCCATTTGCTATATATCCTTTTAACAATTTGGTAAGACCACTATTTTGTAACAAAGGGGGATTTATTCGTAAACGTAGAAACCACGACCTGTTTTACGTCCTAACCATCCTGCATTTACGTACTTGCGTAGCAATGGACATGGGCGATATTTACTATCACCTAAACCTTCATGTAACACTTCCATAATGTATAAACATGTATCTAAACCGATAAAATCAGCGAGCGTTAAAGGGCCCATCGGGTGATTCATACCAAGTTTCATTACTTCATCAATCGCTTCTTTCGTCGCTACACCTTCATATAACGTATAGATTGCTTCGTTAATCATCGGTAATAAAATACGG
This sequence comes from Bacillus sp. TE9106W, assembly GCF_054062215.1. NCBI lineage: Bacteria > Bacillati > Bacillota > Bacilli > Caryophanales > Bacillaceae > Bacillus > Bacillus sp. TE9106W. Next base: position 167,845 of record NZ_JBSSFA010000008.1, on the reverse strand, counting down.
TTCGATACAAATCCTGGGAAATCATTCACTTCAACTGGTACTTTCCCAATCTTCTTCGTAATATCTTCAATTGTTTCGTATACTGCATCATCTGTAGCCAAACCACGAATGATTTCAACAAGTTTCATAACCGGAACGGGATTCATAAAGTGCATACCGATTACTTTTTCCGGGCGCTTCGTTACTGCGGCAATTTCTGTAATTGGCAGGGATGACGTATTCGTCGCTAAAATCGCGTGTTCTGGAGCAATTTCATCTAGATTTGCAAAGATTTTCTTTTTAATATCCATTTTCTCAACAGCTGCTTCAATAATAAGATCCGCTTCCTTCACACAATCTAAATCAAGCGTTACTGTAAGACGATTTAAAGTTGCTTCTTTCTCTTCTTCCTTCATGCGTCCTTTTTCTACTTGGCGCGCTAAGTTTTTCGTAATGATAGCCAATCCTCTATCTAATTGCTCTTGTTTTAAATCTTGTACCTTCACGTCATATCCTGCCATTGCACATACTTGCGCAATTCCTGACCCCATTTGTCCTGCACCAATTACAACAATTTTTTGTACACCCATTTCTTCTTCCCCCTTAATTTTTAATAAACTATATATCTTCTAATCTTAATTAGTGAACTTCAATCATCACTGCATCGCCTTGACCGCCACCACTACAAATCGAAGCAATTCCAATTCCACCGCCGCGTTGCTTAAGTGCATGGATTAGCGTAACGATAATGCGCGCTCCGCTTGCTCCAATCGGATGTCCCATCGCCACTGCGCCGCCATTTACATTCAATTTTTCTGGGTCAATTCCTGCGATTTCTGTACTCGCAATTGCTACCGCTGCAAATGCTTCATTAATCTCGAATAAATCAATGTCTTCAATTGTCTTTCCTGTTTTTTCAAGCAATGCGTTAATTGCATAACCTGGCGTTCTCGGGAAATCTTTAGACTCCACCGCAATTGCTGTATGTGCCAAAATTGTCGCTAACGGCTTTCTTCCTTCTTGCTTCGCTCTCTCTTCGCTCATTAATACAAGTGCAGCGCCACCATCGTTTAGGCCTGGTGCATTACCAGCTGTTACCGTCGCTGTCTTATCAAATACAGGTTTTAATTTTGCTAGCTTTTCAATTGTTGTATCTGCACGCGGCGCCTCATCCTTTGCAACGACAATAGGATCGCCTTTTCTTTGCGGAATCGTTACTGGCACGATTTCCTCTTCAAAACGTCCTTCTTTATGTGCTGAAACCGCACGCTGATGGCTACGATATGCCCATTCATCTTGCGCTTCGCGAGAAATTCCATCCTCCTTCGCAACTTCTCCGCCATAAACACCCATGTGTATACCTGAAAATGCACATGTTAAACCGTCAGCAACGTTTAAATCAATGACTTCGTTGTTACCCATTCTGTATCCCCATCTTGCTCCTCGTAAAATGTAAGGACTGTTACTCATCGACTCCATACCGCCAGCTACAATTAGTGATTGGTCGCCAGTACGAATAATTTGATCCGCTAAAGTAACCGCACGAAGCCCTGATGCACAAACTTTATTGACTGTTTCCGTCTGCACTTCCCAAGGGATTCCAGCAGCCCGTGCCGCTTGGCGCGATGGAATTTGTCCCTGCCCACCTTGAATAACCGTTCCGAATATAACTTCCTCAACATCACTAGCTGAAACATTCGCTCTTTCAAGCGCCGCTTTAATTGCAATTCCTCCAAGTTCTGTTGCTTTTACATCTTTTAAAGATCCTCCAAATTTTCCAACCGGTGTTCTTGCAGCACTTAAAATAACTGTTTTACTCATGTTTCTTTCCCCCATTTCTTTTTTTAGCACCGAGCGCTCGCTCGGCATTGTTACGTTGAGAAGAGGTGCAATGATTGCACCTCTCTCTAAAGTTGTATTCATGCTTGCAGATTACATCGCTTCTTTCTTCTGTCCGATAACAGAGCGTTCTAAAATCTCTGTTACATCAAGCGTTTGAACCTTCTCTTCTACTTCTTTCGCTTTCGTCCCATCACTAATCATCGTTAAGCAATATGGACAACCTGTACCGATAATAGATGGTTGCACAGCTAGCGCTTGTTCTGTACGAGCAACGTTAATACGAGAACCTGTTGTTTCCTCCATCCACATTAAGCCACCACCTGCTCCACAGCACATTCCCGTTTCACGGTTACGTGCCATTTCTACAAGATTCACACCAGGAATCGCTTTCAAAATGTCACGCGGGGCTTCGTATACTTCGTTGTATCTTCCTAAGTAACAGGAATCATGGTACGTAACTGTTTCCTCAATAGCGTGAACAGGTTTTAAGCGTCCTTCTTTCACCCACTGAGCTAACAGTTCTGTATGATGATAGACTTCTGCTTGCAAGCCAAAGTCTGGATACTCATTTTTAAATGTGTTATAAGCATGAGGGTCAATCGTAACGATTTTCTTCACTCCTGCTTTTTCAAATTCCTCGATATTTTTTGTCGCCATCTCTTGGAAGACGAATTCATTTCCTAGGCGGCGCGGTGTATCTCCAGAGTTCTTCTCTTTATTACCGAGAATCGCAAATGAAATGCCTGCTTCGTTCATCAACTTCGCAAATGATATCGCAATCTTCTGACTACGGTTATCATATGATCCCATTGAACCAACCCAGAATAAATATTCGAACTCCTCGCCAGCTTTCGATTTTTCTTTTACAGTTGGAACCGTTACTTCATCATCACCTTGGCGCCAAGTTTCACGCTCTTTACGGTTTAGGCCCCACGGATTCCCTTGACGCTCGATGTTTGTCATCGCACGCTGTGCTTCCGCGTCCATCTTTCCTTCTGTTAAAACGAGATAGCGGCGTAAATCAATAATTTTATCAACATGCTCATTCATAACCGGACACTGGTCTTCACAGTTACGACACGTTGTACAAGCCCAAATCTCTTCTTCTGTAATAACATCCCCGATTAAACTTGGATCGTAAGCGAGTGTTGCAGCCGCTGATTCTTGTTGCCCTTTCCCAGCTGCCATCATCGCTAACTGATTTCCTTGTGTATTATTAAAAGCAACTACTGGAACCCAAGGCGCTTTTGATGTTACTGCTGCTCCTTTGTCAGTTAAATGATCACGAAGTTTTAAAATTAAATCCATCGGCGATAACATTTTCCCTGTTCCTGTTGCCGGACACATATTTGTACAACGACCACACTCTACGCAAGCGTATAAGTCAATAAGCTGATTTTGTCTAAAGTCTTCGATTTTACCAACACCAAATGTTTCTTGTGTTTCATCTTCAAAGTCAATCTTTTCAAGTTTCCCTGGATTTGAAAGACGACCGAAGAAAACGTTAGCTGGTCCAGCAATTAAATGCGCGTGTTTTGATTGTGGAACATAAACTAAAAACGTTAACAAAATTAGTAAATGCACCCACCAAGAGAAATAGAACACAGAAATGGCTGCGGTTTCATTTATCCCTGAGAAAACGTAAGCGATTGCAGAAGCGATTGGCTCACTCCATGAAAGCTCCTCGCCATGCCATATAATTCCCATTCCATTACCGAGTAGCACAGAAATCATTAAGCCACCAATAAAGATAAGAACAAGACCTGATTTGAAATTACGTTTTAAACGAACTAGCTTTTCAACATAACGTCTATGAAAAGCCCAAAAGACTGCAATTAAAATAACAAGTGTGACAATTTCCTGGAAGAATGTAAATGCAGGGTATAGTGGTCCAAGTGGAAGATGTGATCCTGGTGCGAGTCCTTTCCAAACGAAGTCAATTGCTCCAAATTGGACAAGAATAAATCCGTAAAAGAACATAACGTGAATAATGCCGCTCTTTTTATCTTTCAGCAGCTTTTTCTGACCGAAAACATTGACCTTAAGGAGATCCCAACGCTCTTTAAAACGACGGTCAAATTCAATCTTTTTTCCTAACTGTATGTAGGCCATCCTCGTTCGTATAAGATACACAAACAAATATCCTGCATAAGCAATAACAGCAATGGCAGCCAGCCAATTAATGATCAGTAAGCTATTCATTTTTATGCTACCCCTCTCTTTGTAAGCCCTCTTTCTTTTTTTAGAATCTTCAAAAACATATAATTTTCTGAATTTTATCCCCTATCTTCATTATATAATGAGTGAGCATTCAGTCAACAGTTTTTTGTTATACAACAACATATTTTTTCATAAAGCTGTTTATTTCGGTGAAACTATAAAGTGAAACTTTAATCAGTAGAAGGTATTTATTCCCTACTGATTATTAGCCTGCAAATAACAGGATAATATGAATGTTTTATTTATAAAAAACGAATGGTGAAAAGACCGTGAAGGAGGGAATTTACTCATGTTCTTCTTACCTCTCTTATTAATAGGTATTGCTCTCTGGATTGTAATCGATCTTTCTTATGGGAGAATTGTTCATTTAAGGCGTGTACGTTCTCGTTCTTTCCCTTTACGTCAAAGTGATTTTCACCTTTATACATACGGAAAAGATTTGTATGACACTCTATTTACTGATATAAAACAGGCGAAACACCATGTGCATGTTTTGTTCTTCATTGTAAAAAACGATAAAATCAGCCGAGAATTTTTAAAGTTACTTATTGATAAGGCAAAGGAAGGAATTGAAGTAAGACTTTTACTCGATAGATTGGGAAGCCATCATTTATCAAACGAGGCCATTCGTTCCCTGCAAAAACATGGTGTCTCTTTTTCATTTTGTCACAAAGTAAAGTTTCCTTTTCCTTTCTTTTCTGCAAATCAAAGAAACCATAGAAAAATTACAGTTATCGACGGGAAAATTGGTTACATTGGGGGATTTAATATTGGTGAAGAGTATTTGGGACATAATGAACGGTTAGGATTATGGAGGGACTATCATTTACGTCTTACAGGCGAAGGAGTACAAGATTTACAAAAGCAATTTTTACATGACTGGTTTGATGATACAAACCAAAATTTATTGGACGCTTCTCTTTATTTTCCGAAACAGCAACCCGGTACTATCCAACATCAATTTATTCCGACTGATGGTGCATATTTACAACATACTTTTTTACATTTAATTGAAGGGGCAAAAAAGGAACTCTTTATCGGTACACCCTATTTCATTCCTGGAAGGAAAATCATGAATGCATTATTAGAAGCACGAAAACGCGGGGTTCAAATCACGATTCTCGTTCCAGAAAAAGCGGATCACGCCCTTGTTCGAGAAGCAAAATTCCCGTATTGCCGAAAGTTAATACAAGCTGGATGTAATATTTACGCCTTTCAACAAGGTTTTTTTCACGCTAAAGTTATTATAGTTGATGACTGCATTTGTGATATCGGAACTGCAAATTTTGATATGAGAAGTTTATATATTAACCATGAAATTAACTGCCTTTTATATGATAAACATTTTATACAAACAGTAAGAAACAAATTCCATAAAGATCTAAGAAACGCATCATTACTTTCCTTTAAAGATGTTAGCCCGCATTCTCTTATTGATAGAGGAAAAGAATGGATAGGAACAATACTCGCTTTCTTCCTATAGGAAAGATAATGCATAAAGGATGTGTATTCATTATGATTATGCGGTTCGGATATGTCTCACATGCAATGGCACTCTGGGACTGCTCTCCGGCTAAAACGATAACATTTACAAGCTTTCAAAAGCTCAGTAAACAAGAGCGAGAAGATAAATTATACGATGTTACAAAACAAAATCTTGAGCATACAATACGTATTCTCCATTACAATATAGCTCATGAAATTCCGTTATATCGCTTGTCTTCTTCCATCGTCCCACTTGCAACACATCCCGAAGTCGAGTTTGATTATATCGGGGCATTTACACCGCTTTGGCGTAAAATTGGGGCATTAATTAAAGAACATAATTTAAGAGTAAGTTTTCATCCAAATCAATTTACACTATTTACAAGCGACAAACCACATATTACGACTAACGCTATTACAGATATGACCTATCATTATAAAGTATTAGATGCAATAGGCATTGCAGATTCTTCTTATATTAACATCCATGTAGGTGGGGCCTACGGAAATAAAGAAAAAGCAATCGAGCGTTTCCATGAAAACATAAAAAAACTTCCTGCACATATAAAAAAACAAATGACACTTGAAAATGATGATAAAACATATACAACTGCTGAAACGTTATCTATTTGCCAAAAAGAAAAGATCCCATTCGTATTTGATTATCACCATCACATGGCAAATCTTTGCGAGGAACCGTTAGAAGAGTTACTTCCTGCAATTTTTGAAACTTGGTCACATACAAATATCGTTCCTAAAGTTCACATTTCCTCTCCTAAATCAAAAAAAGAATTTAGGGCTCACGCGGAATATATTGATTTAGAGTTTATTAAACCTTTCTTACACGTTGCAAAAAAAATCAATCATAATTTCGATATTATGATTGAAAGCAAACAGAAAGATTTAGCGATGCTGCAATTCATACAGGAATTATCCTCTATAAGAGGGATAAAAAGAATAAGTAGCTCAACATTACAATGGTAAATTGTAATGTTGAGCTATTTTTTTCAAAAAAAGTAATTTTTTTAGTAAAAAACACCCTATTTTATATGCTATGATTGGAATTAGCATTTTCCACCTGTGATTCAACTTTATTGAAATGGAGTCATAATATGATTAATCAAAAAAAATACGTACACTTTGTCACGATGTACATAATTATATTTTCTCTTTGGATATTTCTTATCCCTAAGGACTTAAATATAAAAGAAATTGGAATTCTCTTCTTATTTTGTTTCGCTACACTCTTTTCTTGCTATTGCCTATACAAAGCAATTAAGAAAATGAAGCGCGGTGACAAACTATTTTGGGTTTTAGTACTATGCACTTGCCTATGTGGTTTAACGATGGAGATAACTCTATTTCTTCATTCACTTTCTATATATGACCAAGTCATATTCTCATATAAGGCATTGCCCTTTTTTATCGTACAATATATTTTGCTCTTTTCTGGCTTTGCTATAAAGTTCATAAAACATTACTCTATTAGAGGACTAGCTCAATTTTCATTCGATAGCATCTTTATCGTTATTATGAATATTTATTTTACCTTAACTTTTATTTTGGACATTTCAAGCTTTCGTATGTTAACAACAGATACTTGGGTTTTAATTGGATATTTTATTGCACAATCATTAGTAATTTACGCCGTAATTAGTCTATATAGAAGAGAAGAATATTCTTCTAGCAGAATTTCATTAATTATCGGCTTTACTATTATACTCGTGTACGGATATATACACCTGTTTCAATTAAACGCAGGGATAAAACCTTCTTCTGAAGTCTCTTACTTAATACATACTGCTTCAATTTTATTAATCGGTTTGTCGTCCATACTATATATTTTAGATAAACCAATACAGCATGAAACGAAAACAAAGTATTATCGATTTGATTATGTTCGCTTTATATTACCCTATTTTAGTATAATCATTACTTTTTCTTTCATTATCTTTCAACCTTGGGATGATAAGTTCATGTTAATCGGTCTAGTATTATCACTCATCTTATTATTCCTACGACAACTTTATATGTGGAAAGATAATCAGGCACTAATCGATACATACGAACAGCTGACTACACAACTAGAGGGCAAAGTAGAAGAAGGGGCATCTGCATTATCAAAGAGTGAACAACGCTATAAATCTTTATTCGAAGATCACCCGGATGCTGTTTTCTCTTTAAATATGTATGGTATTTTCCAACAATCTAATACAGCTTGTGAAAGTTTATTTACTGCCTACTATTGTGAAGTAGAAAGCTATTCTCTTTTACACTTTATTGACCCAAAAGACCATGATTTACTACAGAAAGCTTTACAACTAACGAAAGAAGGTAGACCACAAACTTTAGAAGTTCGTACAAAAGAAAAAGAAGGTTATTACTATTACCTTCACATTACACTCATCCCTACTTTCATAAACAAAGAAGTTGTTGGGATGTTCGGTATAGCACGTGATATTACAACTTTATATGAAAAACAAAAACAAGTAGAACATTTAGCCTTTCATGATGCACTTACCGGATTACCAAATCGCCGTAAGTTTGAAAAAGATTTAAAAAACATTTTAAATACCGCTCAGGCTAGCGCAAATGATGTTGCCGTCATGTTCCTTGATTTAGATCGATTCAAAAAAATTAACGATAGACTCGGTCATGGTGTCGGAGACTTATTATTAATTGAAGTCGCAAAGAGGTTACGCGGTTGCTTACGTTCAAAGGATGTCGTTGCTCGTCAAGGCGGAGATGAGTTTACAATTCTATTACCAGATATGTACTCAGAAAAAAGTGCGGCCTTTATAGCTGAACAGATTTTAAATATTTTAAACAAACCATTCTTCATTAAAGATGAAGAACTGTCTATTACACCAAGTATCGGAATTGCAATGTACCCCGATTGTGGAACTAACGTAACAGAATTAATGAAAAATGCTGATATGGCTATGTATCGCGCGAAAGCAAATGGAAAAAACCGATTTGTTTTCTTCTCAAAAGAAATGAGTATCGCTCAAAATGAGAGTAACTTCTTAGAAGGAGAACTTTCAAAAGCATTACAACAAAATGAATTTTTCCTTGAATACCAGCCGCAAGTAAGCACAAAAACAAAACAAATTATCGGTTTTGAAGCATTAATTCGTTGGAAGCATCCAAAACTCGGCATCGTATCTCCTGCCCAATTCATTCCTCTAGCAGAGGAAACTGGATTTATTATTGAACTTGGAAATTGGATTTTACGTACTGCTTGCTTAGAAGCAAAAAGATGGCATAATCAAGGTTTCTCTCACTTAAAAGTTGGCGTGAATTTATCTGTTGTTCAATTTAACCATGCAGATTTAATCCCAACTATTTCAAAGGTTTTAGAAGAAACAGAGTTAAAATCAGAAGCACTAGATATTGAAATTACAGAAAGTATCGCCATTAATCAAAATCAATCTGTAGTTGCAAAACTAGAACAGCTTCAAAACCTCGGTATTCAAATTTCAATTGATGACTTTGGAACCGGTTATAGTTCTTTAGCTTATTTAACAAAATATCCAATCAACACATTAAAAATTGCTCGAGAATTTATTTGCGGAATTACAACTAGCCCTTTAGAGGAAGCGATTATTTCTTCCATTATTACACTATCAAAAGAACTAAATTTAGAGGTTATCGCAGAAGGTGTAGAGACCGAAGAACAATGGAAGTTTTTATATGAACAAAACTGTGACCACATTCAAGGATTCTTTATTAGCAAGCCCGTTTCTAGTAAAGACGTTTGGAGGTTACTCCACAAAAAAACAACCGTCTAAGTAAGACGGTTGTTTTTAATATTCATAAGGTATCTCTCCAGCTAATTGTACCTCTTGATCACTGTGAGAAATTATTTGACTTTTCTCTAATGCTGTATCTCCTAATGAAATACCCCATGCCATCGCTAACGTTAATATACTACCAATAAGTAGTTTCTTCATATTCCATCACCCGCATTTTTTATTTAAATATATCATGAAAATTTATCCATATATTATGCAATTATGCATATTTGTTTTTTAGGTCCTTTTCATTTCTTCATTTTTTTTATAATTGATTCTTTTAACGTATGGTTTCCTAATATATCAAAAAAGAAGCACGCTTTTTCGTAAGCATCTTCAATTTCCGCTCTATCACACCCTAGCTTTGCTAGGCATTGACCTTTTCGAAAGTATAACTGTCCAATTAATGTCATACTATTAATTTGACACGATAGTTCAATAGCTCTATTTGCGTGACAAAGCGCTTCTTCGTATTGATTATCTGAGAATAATGCTTTTGCATGATTATGCCTCACCTTCACATCAAACTCTTTATTATCATGTAATACTTCTAATTGCTTTAATATATTTTCAAATAAATCAATAGCCTTCTTCAAATAGCCATTTTCAGCATAAATGTTTGCAATTGCGTTTTCAATATAAAGACTCTGATATACATCTATTCCTGCCAATTGTTGATTGAGCAATTTCTTTAATTCTAAAATACAATATTCGTAATCAATTTTTTTCAATATGTAAGCAGCTACATAATATTGCCATTGAAGAAATTGCTGAAGCTCGGGGTGATATTCTTCCTTTTTCAACTCATTCCATACTCTATTATAAATTTCTTTATATTTCTTTTGCTTACAAAGCATAATAATTTGATCTTTTAACTGCTTATTCCTCTCAATATCAGAATAAATGAGTACCTCATAAAAATGAATAATGGGAACTTGTAATTTTGCTGCGATACCTTGCAATATATCCATACTTGGGTATACCGCGCCCGATTCAATTCTACTCACTTCCGATTGATGACATATGTTCTCGGATAACTGTTTTTGTGTTAATCCTCTCATCGTCCTAATTTTCTTAATTTCATTTCCTAATTTTTCTGCGTGCATACTTACTCACCATCCCATTATAACAATCTAATTTGTTAAGTTGTCATACCACTACAATAATGTGAATTCGACAATTTTTGACATGAAATAATGCATAATATATATAAAATCCGGCAAATTTTCCATACAATTCATCTCACATACAATAATAGATTAGACGTTTTATAGATAAATTATAGAAAACTTGTCCGTGCTTTCGTTACATTCGGTATTCTTTGTCCTTTATCAGCAAAAGCTATTCACATCCCAGAATTAGACAAAAACAAAGTGAAAGTTGAGATTGCCCAGCCTCGTTTAACGATTAAAAAATTAACACAACCTCAAAATAATACAAAAAAATATAGCGAAAAAGTATTTAAAAGGTGAGATAAAAGAGGCTAAGCTCAACAAGAGTGAGTGACAGCTGAAATGAATGTAGATTCCGAACCTACAAATAAAGAAATAAAGGAAAATCAAACCGAAGTTCGCCTTGCACAAACTTACAAAAACTATAAAGTATATGGTCAAGATCTTATTGTAAAAGTAGATAAAAATGGAGTAATTATAACTGTTAGTGGTAATGTTGTCCAAAATTTAGACCAATAACCTAATCTTACTATAACAAATTTTTTGTCGAAAAATGAAGTAAAATCTAAATTACGCGATATACTTCAAATTCCGAGCGATGCGACTAAGATGAAACGCTCTAACGAAAATGCTGTATACAAGAAAAAAGAAGTTTACCACTCATAGGTAAACTTCCTTTCATATCCATCCCTTTTCTTCCGCAATTGTAATTGCCTCAATTCTATTTTTCGCATCAAGCTTCGTTAATACTTCAGAAATATAATTACGTACTGTACCAGGTGAAAGATAAAGCGCCTTGGCGATTTCATTTGCCGTCTTTCCCTCTTTCGCAAGTAGCAATACTTCTTTTTCACGATCTGATAACGGATTTTGCTCCTGCCATAAGCCGAACATTAAATCTTGAGAAATCTCTCGTTTTCCTTTCATTACATTACGAATCGATGCAGCTAAATCTTCACTTGGGCTATCTTTTAATAAATATCCGTGCACGCCAGCTTTCATTGCTCGTTCAAAATATCCAGGGCGCGCAAATGTTGTTAAAATCATTACTTTGCATGCTGACTTTTCTTTCTTTAACGTTTCCGCAACATCTAATCCACTTTGAATTGGCATTTCAATATCCATAATGCTTACATCAGGTTTTAGCAATTCGATTAGTTTTAGCGCCTCTTCCCCGTTCGCAGCTTGCCCAATTACTTCAATATCATCTTCTAGATCAAGCAGGGCCCCTAATGCACCACGAAGCATCCGCTGATCTTCTGCAATAATAATTCGAATCATGCCCTCACCTCATCTTTTCCTGTTCGAATAACAACTGGAACTTTTACTGTTAATAGTGTCCCTGGATTGATCGTGCCCAGTTCAACAAACCCATCAATAAGAGCAATACGCTCTTTCATACCACGAATGCCATTTCCATCGTGGTTTTGATCCACTAAACCAACTCCATTATCTTCTACTGTCAAAATTAATTCACCTTGTGATTCCAGTACAGAAACTGTGCAACGCGTCGCCTTACTATGCTTTACAACATTCGTCACAGCCTCACGTAAACACATTCCTAAAATATTTTGTTCAATTGGTGATAACGAACTCGCACTCGTTTCTTGTTTGATCTCTAATCCAATATTAGCCGCTTGTAAGATTGCTTTTATTTGCTCAAGCTCTTCTTCTACTGTAATCATACGCATATCAGAAATTAATTCCCTTAGCTGCTTTAAAGCAGTGCGAGATGTTTGTGTAATTTCCTTCGCTTCCGTACTTGCACGCTCCGGATTTTTTACAATTAACTTCTCCACGAGCTGACTTTTTAAAGTAATGAGTGATAATGTATGCCCTAACGTATCATGAAGATCTCTTGCAATCCGCTGCCGTTCTTCACGTTTTACTAAGTCTTTAATTTGCTCATTCGCTTCATTTAATTGATTTCTTAACATCTTTTTCTGATTAAAGTTGCGCATACCAAATGGTGTAAGAAGCATTAAAATAAACATTGGAATGATATTTACTAAACTTGTAGTGGATAGCCGATTAAAATATACAAATATAAATGCTCCAAGCATTGTAATTAACAGTCCTAATAATACTCGAAATACTTTTTTACTTGGTGCAAATCCCATCGCACTTGCTGTGAAAAAACCAAAAAATATCATAAAAGCGTTGTAAAATACGGAAAATAAAAAGATGAGTATCATTTGAATACATGCCCAAAAAATAAACGTCCTCTGCACAAAATAAAGCTGACGGTATGTGATAATAAAAATTATCAACATACCGCTCCCAATTATAAGCTTCCACCCTGACGCCTGCATTAAATGGTAAATTGGAAATAATAGATAAACGAACCACATATACGGGAAGAAACCCATATGTTTCGGAAAAATCTCAATCCTCTTTTTCTCTAACATTTATACCGCTTCCTGTCTTTTTCTTATATATATTGATATTACAACAAATATAAGGAAATAACCTCCTAGTACCGCGATATTTTCCCATCCAATTGATTTTCCAGCTACAATGTCCCACGCACCACTTCCGAAATGATACGTCGGTGTCCATTCACCAATTGTTCTCAATATTTTTGGAAATACTTCAATCGGCATCCATAGCCCACCAATTACAGCTAAACTCATATTTAAAATATTCGCTAAGCCAGCAGCTGCATCCGCCTTCTTAATAGAACCTATTACTGTTCCAAGTGCTAAAAATGGTGTTACCCCTAACAATAACCATAATCCAGCACCAATCCACTGCCCTACCGTTAACTCCACATGATTAATTAATATCCCTGCAATAAAGATAACTAATATTGAAAAAGCATTTACTACTGTTTGAGCGATGATCTTTGCTGTTAAATATGCACCTTCTGGAAGCGGTGTAATTTTTAAAAGGTGTGTCCATCCCTGCCCTTTTTCTTGAGAAATTCTTACACCGAAACTAAACAACGCAGTCCCTACAATACTGAAAGTAGCCATTGAAATTAAATAATGCGCCTTCCATGCATCACCGTTTTGCGGTACTTGAATAACGTTTGTGAAAATGTAATAAAACATAACGGGCATTAATAATGAGAAAAAGATAAATAATTTATTGCGGAATGTACGTAAAATTTCTATTTTGCATTGCATCCATAGTGCTTTCATGCTATTTCCCCCTTCTGATTTGCGACAAACTGTTCAAATGCTTCATCAAGACTTCCACGTTCAACAGAAACGTCTGTGACAGGTAAATTCCTTTTATAAATTGCTTGTAAAGTTGCATCGGTATCCTCAGTTGTTAAGATGAAACGTCCTTCATTTGACTGTACTTCTGTTACATTCGGCAATTCCTTTAGTAAACTCTTAGGAATTTTTTCTTTCGAATAAAATGAAATCGTTTTTCGAGAAATCGTTGCTTTCATCTCATCTGGTGTACCATCTGCGATAATCTTTCCATTCGCAAACAGTAAAATACGATCTGCCAATGCATCTGCTTCTTCTAAATAGTGCGTTGTTAAAATAATTGTTTTCCCTTCACTTGCTAATTTTCGAATTGTTTCCCAAAATGTTCTTCGAGACGTAATATCCATTCCAACTGTCGGCTCATCTAAAAATAGCAAATCTGGATTTCCTGCAAGTGCGAGTGCAAAGTTTAACCTTCTTTTTTGCCCACCTGATAATTTCTCACATCTTTGCTTTCGCTCCGATTCTAAATTTGATAACTGTAGTAACGTTTCTTTCGCTACCGGATTCGTATAATAACTACGGAATAATTCAATTGCCTCTTCCACTGTAATACTATCAATGACACTTACTTCCTGTAACATCGCACCTAGGCTATTACGAACATCTCTATGCTTTGGACTCTTTCCAAATATAGAAACCGTTCCTTCCGTCGGATCCTTTAATCCAAGCATCATCGACATCGTCGTCGTTTTCCCTGCACCATTTGGTCCAAGTAGTGCTACGATTTCTCCTTTATTCACATGAAATGAAACGTTATTTACTGCTTTTTTATGTTTAAATGTTTTAGAAACACTATTTACTTCAATAATCTTTTCCATCTCTCCACCCCCGCTGTTTCTTATATTTACATTGTAAACTTTGGAAAACTTAGGAAACAGTACGATGCGTCATGACATCGATATGACATTTGTCATGTATTCCGTATGAGACGAATCAACCCGCATACTGCAAGCGAGTAGCAGGACGAAAATAAACATGATACAATCGGGTAAGATATATATTCGAGGAAGGACAGTGGTTTTCATGATTATTCGTAATGAACAAGATTTAGAAGGCTTACGAAAAATCGGCCGCATCGTTGCGCTTGCACGTGAAGAAATGAAAAAAGAAGCGAAGCCAGGTATGACAACGAAAGAGCTTGATTTGATCGGTAAAAAAGTATTAGATGAGCATGGTGCAATTTCTGCACCTGAAAAAGAATATGATTTCCCTGGTGTAACTTGCATCAGTGTAAACGAAGAAGTTGCTCACGGTATTCCAGGTGATCGTGTATTAAAAGAAGGCGACCTTGTAAATGTCGACGTATCTGCAGCACTTGATGGTTATTATGCAGATACAGGTATTTCATTTGTACTGGGAGAAGATGAAGCAAAAGAAAAACTTTGCCAAGCAGCTGTTGATGCCTTTTGGGCAGCAATGAAAAAGGTGAAAGCTGGTTCAAAACAAAACCAAATTGGTCGTGCCGTTTCAAACTTTGCACATAAAAATGGATACAATGTTATTCAAAACTTAACTGGTCACGGTATTGGTCTTAGCTTACATGAAGCACCAAACCACATTTTAAGCTATTTTGATCCAATGGATAATGCGCTTCTAAAAGACGGTCTTGTTATCGCTGTAGAACCATTCATTTCTATGAAAGCTGATCACATTATCGAACGTGGCGATGATGGTTGGACATTCGTTACACCTGATAAAAGTCTTGTTGCACAATGTGAACATACAGTTGTCGTAACTCGCGGCGAACCGATTATTTTAACAGAAATATAAAATTAAAAATGACCGTTTTTTAGAATTTTTCTACTAAAACGGTCATTTTTAATTTTCGGAAAATATTTGTTAAACCGCTGTTGAACTCTTTATCATTTAAGTATATAATCTTTAGCGAAGGTTATTCATAATCATCTTTAAGAGAAGATAACACTATTATCAAAAGGGATACCTTCTTTTTTCTTATGTAAAACAGCTTCAAAAATGACCGCAGTAATGATTTAGCCGAATATTATAAATAACTTATATTCCACTAAATCCGAAAAGGAACTGTACCATCTTAACTTCGGTCCACAAATTGTACAACTCTCTCTAGGCAGAAAGTTAATTTTCATAAATGTAATAAGTGACATTCTTAAGATACAATTATCTCAATTTCATATTACATAAATGAATATTTTCAAAGTGCATATTGTCTTCACCCTAACCAAAATCAACCCTATTCAGATTTTTTCCACATAATTTTAAAACAAAAAAACAAACTTTTAACTTGGGATACATTACTTTGGTTAGCATGTATCGTAAAACCTACCTTTATGACTATCCAGTTCATAACACATTCACAAGAAAATGCTCTTGTATATAAAGGTCTGATATCGTTCCTTTTATCAGCATACTTTCGACATTTTTTGTCGAATTATGTATATTCCAGATTTTTACGTTACTTTATAAATGCCTTTAATTAAACATCTATTCTGTCAGAGAACGTACATAGAAACGGAGGGATAGTAGCAACAAATACTTTATAATAATTAACTTTTTTTATATTCCATTTGTTCATGTGGAATATATTCCTCAGTGAACAAATGAATGTTCAAAGGAGGCAAAATGAAAAAACTTTTCAATATATGTTTAATTGTATTTGTACTATTTTCACAGTTTATTAGTTTCCCGTACAATCAGGCAAAAGCTGAGACTTTAAAGGAAACTTCATTATTTGACACTGTTGAGATGAAAGATGCAACGGATCATATTATTGACGAAGCAAAAAATCCTAACAACTTAATAAAGATAGGATCAACCATTCAAGTAGAATATGCTTGGTCAATAAAGGATCAACAAGTTGTACATGCAAACGATACAGCAGTAATTCAAATACCACTTGCATTAAAAGTATCTAAAGATTTACAAGGAGATTTAGTAACAGATCAAAAAAATATTGGTCAATATTTTATAACAGCTAAAGATAATAAATTAAAACTAATATTTAATGATCAAGTAGAAAATTCGAAAGATGCTAAAGGAAAAATTAAAATTGATACTGTGTTTAACCCAACTTTAAAGACTGAAGAAAAATCAGTTCAAATCGCTTTTCCTTTAGGAACACTGGTTCAGCCTATAACAGTTCCTATTCAAGTAGAAGATTCTAAAGAAGATGGAACCAAACAGGATACTAATAAACAAGTGCCAGGTCAAGTAGCTAAACCTGCTACTGATAATCCGGAACAAAACCCAGCAACTAAACCTGCTACTGATAATCCGGAACAAAATCCAGCAACTAAACCTGCTACTGACAATCCGGAACAAAATTCAGCAACTAAACCTGCTACTGACAATCCGGAACAAAATCCAGCAACTAAACCTGCTACTGACAATCCGGAACAAAACCCAGCAACTAAACCTGCTGCTGATAACCCAGAACAAAATCTAGCAAGCGATCCTGCTGAGAGTACAAATTCAGGTCCAAAGCAAATAACAACAAACATTTTAACGGGTGTAAAGTTGACGGACAAAGACGGAAAACCATTTACAGAGGATAACCGTCCAAGTACAGATTCCCCTGCCAACATTGAGTTTACATGGGAACTTTTAAAATCAATGAATGTGAAAAGCGGAGATTACTATATTTTTGATCTTCCTAAACACTTTAAGATTTACAATACAATTAACAGTCCTTTATACGATAGTGAAAACAATCCAATTGGTAATTTCACTGTTACAAAAGATGGAAAAGTCACGATGACATTCAACGATTATGTTGAAGAACATCCAGATGTTGTTGGTAACCTACAATTAAAGACCGAATTTAATAAAGCTGAAATTAAAGGTACAACAACACAAGAAATTCCTTTCCCAATTAAAGATAAAGATGTTTCTATTACAGTTGACTTTAAGCCTAATATACAAACAACTACGAATAAAAAAGGGTTACCTGATAGACCAATTAATACAAATGAAATTAATTGGTCAGTAGAGATGAACAAAACGAAAGACACTCTTAAAAACACTGTTTTTAAAGATAACATCCCACAAGGTACAAGTTTAAATAAGGATTCTATTAAAGTTTATTATTTAGAAGTTGATGTTAACGGAAACGCAACACGTGGTAAAGAAGCTGATCCAGCAGATTACAAAATTATTTCATCAGATGGTTCAAAATTGGAAATTGCTTTTAAAGATTCTATTAAAGAAGCATATCAAATCGAATATGTCACAAAAATCACTGATGAAAACGTAAAAAACTTCCAAAATAACGTTACAATAACGAGTGATAATCAAGGACAACAAAAAGCAAGCTCTACTGTAACAGTCTCTCGTGGTACACATTTAAACAAAACAAGTAAATATGATCCAAAGACCCAAACAATTGAATGGACAATTACTTACAACGGTGATCAAAGAAATATCAAAAAAACAGATGCACTTTTAAAAGATATTTTTGACGATACACATGAACTAGATGTAAATTCTATCGTTGTGAAAAACGCTTCATACGATGATAAAGGAAGGCTTGTAACAGGAGATGCTGTTAATAATTACACTGTAAGTAACAAGAAAAATGGATTCGATTTACAGTTTAATGAGGATATTAATAGTGCTTATGTAATTACCTATAAAACAAAGCCAACTAATAATGTCATAAAAGATGGAAAAATAAAGAATATAGTTACAGCTGATAATGGCTCAAGTAAAGAAAATGAGGCTGGCTTCCAGCAGCAAAATATTATTAAATCTAATAATAAAGCTGAAACAAACTATAAAGACAAAACAACAATCTGGACAATTACGGTAAATAATAACAACTATTCATTAAACAACGCGATCATTACGGATACCTTTGACCATGGTGGATTACAATTAAAAGATAAGAAACTAGAAATTAAAGACGGAGATTATACCCTTCAAGCTGGGACTGACTATGTTTTAGATGTAACGGATAAAGGTTTCAAAATTACCCTTATAGGTACATATCAGTCTAATATGACAAAGACATTAGTCGTAAAATATACGACAGACTTTGATTATACAAAATTAGAAAGTGGTAAAACTTCATTTAAAAATACAGGTAACCTATCTTGGATAGATACGGATTCTAATCCACAATCAAATAAAGTTGAAGCTAATTTTGATCCTGATAATTTTACAAAGGCAAATGGTTATAAATACGGTTCTTATAACGCCCAAACGAAGGAAATTACTTGGATAATAGGCTTTAACTATAATAATGTTGAGATTAAAGATCCTTATGTTATAGACGTAATACAAGATAAACAAAAGTTAGTACCAGGATCCATTGAAGTACGCGATATGATTTTAAATGGAAGTCCTGATAATGCACAACCTGGTAATGCTGTACCAACTGAGAAATATGAACTTGAAGAACCTACAGAGAAAAATAAAAACACCCTAAAGGTTCATTTCAAACAATCAATTAATTCACCTTACTATATTATCTTTAAAACAAGCCTTGATGGTGAACTTATCCAAGGCACCTACAAAAACGAGGCAGAGTTAAAAGATGGCTCTAAAATTGTAAACACTCTTAAAGGTGATGCTCAAGTAAAGAAAGGTGGCAGCTTCGTTACTAAAAAAGCTGTGCAAGATGACAACTATATTAATTGGAGTATTGCAATTAATGAAAGCCAATCGACCATTGCAGACGCAGTTGTAACAGACGATCCAACAGACAATCAAGTACTTGTGGAAGATTCATTCCACTTATATCCTACAACTGTCGATTACTATGGAAATGTAACAAAAGATACAGCAAATGAATTAAAACAAGGAACAGACTATAAACTCAAAATAACAACAGACAATAATACCGGAAAGCAACATTTTGAAATTGCTTTCTTGAAGAAAATTGATCGAGCTTATATTTTAGAATATCGCTCACTTATTAATGCAGACGATAAAGAAAAAGTGAGTAATAAAGCAAAAATCGCTGGCAATCAGTTAACAGTTAAGAACACAGAAACTACTGAAACGATTGAAGTGAGAATGTCTTCGGGTTCAGGCGGAGGATCTGCTACTAAAGGTCGTGGAAACCTTGAAATTATAAAGGTAGATAACGACAATAAGAACACTCTATTAACTGGGGCAGAATTTACTTTATACGATCGTACAGGTAAAACTGTTATCCGTAAAATTACAACAGATAAAGACGGTATCGCTAAATTTAATAACTTAAAACGCGATAAATATTTATTAAAAGAAACAAAGGCTCCTGAAGGCTATGTAATTAGCTGGGATTTAAAACAAGGGAAAATTGTTGAACTTGGTACACAAGAGACTACAACATATAAACTTGCAAATAAGAAGTTTGTCGGGAAAGTAGTTTTAACAAAGTCTGATGACCTGAACAAAAACGTAACACTGCAAGGTGCCGTTTTCACACTACTTGATAAAGATAAAAAAATAATTTCAGAACACGAAAAATTAACAACAAATAACAAAGGACAAATTACTGTAGAACATTTAAAACCAGGAACTTACTACTTAAAAGAAACAACTGCTCCTGAACATTATAAATTAGATGATCGACTGATTGAGGTTAAAATCGCGGAAGATCAAACAACAGTAATAAACCGAACTGCAACAAACAGTTTGATTCCAGGATCGGCCATTTTAACAAAAGTCGATAAAGATGGAAAAACTTTAGCAGGTGCGGAGTTTAGTGTACGGGACCGAAAAAACAAAATAATCCCCGGCTATGGAAAATTAACGACAAATGATCAAGGACAAATCGAAGCAAAAGATTTACGCCCTGGAGACTATCAATTTGTTGAAGAAAAGGCTCCTAAAGATTACGACATAGATAAAACACCAATTGAGTTTACAATTGTAAAAAGTCAAAAGAAGGCAGTTACTGTTACTGCGACAAATCACCTCATTAAGGGGGGCGTCACTTTAACAAAAACTGATGATATCGATGGTACAGCTCTTGCAGGTGCTATATTTAAAATTGTCGATGCTAATGATGAAAAGAAAGTCATTCGCGAAAATGTAAAAACTGGTGCCGATGGTAAAGTAACTGTTAAAGACTTAGAGCCTGGTACGTATAAATTTATTGAAACAGAAGCTCCTAAGGATTATGTGTTAAATACAAAGCCTATCGAGTTTACAATCGATAAAAGCCAACAGTCTTTTGCTACTGTTACGGCAACAAACAGTTTAAAAACAGGAGAAGTTGAATTATTAAAAGTTGATGAATTCGGTGATAAAAAACCTCTAAAAGGTGCCGTATTTAAAATTGTTGATGTAAATAATAATGATGTTCGTACTGACCTAACTACAGATGCTGATGGAAAAACCAAAGCTGATAAGCTACGTCCTGGTACGTATAAATTTATTGAAACAGCTGCTCCTGAACATTACGTTTTACGAGCAGAACCGATTGAATTTACAATCGATAGAAGTCAGAAAGAAACTCTACTCGTGAAAGCTGAAAATGCTTTAAAACCAGGAGATGTTGAATTAACGAAAGTTGATGATATCGATGGTACAGCTCTTGCAGGTGCTGTATTTAAAATTGTTGATGCTAATGATGAAAAGAAAGTCATTCGCGAAAACGTAAAAACTGGTGCGGATGGTAAAGCTATCGCTACTGGCTTACGCCCTGGCGATTATAAATTTATCGAAGTAACAGCACCGAAGTATTACGATAAAAATACAAAGCCTATCGAGTTCACGATTAAAGAAAGTCAAGGAATTTCACCAATTACTGTTACGGCTAAAAACAGCTTAACAAAAGGCGGTATTGAATTAACAAAAGTAAATGCTGCAGATGAAAAGGAAACACTTGAAGGTGCAGTATTTAAAATCGTTAATAGAGATACGAATGAAGATGCTCGTACGAACCTTGTTACGAATAGTGAAGGAAAGTTAGTTGTAGACGACTTACGTCCTGGTAACTATAAACTTATCGAAACAAAGGCTCCAACTTATTATGATGTAAATGTAGAACCAATTGAATTTACAATCGAAAAAGGACAACAAACACTTCTTCCACTTACATTTAAAAATAGTTTAACGAAAGGAAAAGTTAAACTTATTAAAGAAGATGATGTGGAGAGTAGTATCGCTCTTGCTGGAGCAGTGTTCACATTACAAGACGCAAACGGTACAGAAATTGCGAAAGATTTAAAAACAGATGAGCACGGAGTACTAGTTATTCCTGACTTAGCACCAGGAGATTACCAATTTATTGAAACAGCCGCTCCTGAACATTATAAATTAGATCAAACACCTATTAAGTTCACAATTAAAAAAGGTAGCAAGGATGACCTTCCAGTCCCTGTCACTGTAAAAAATAGTTTACTTACAGGTGGCGTTACTTTAACAAAAGTTGATGACGTTGATGGCACTACTCTTGAAGGTGCAGAATTTATCATTGTTGATGCTCATGATACGAAAAAAGTGGTTCGTAAAGGATTAACTACCGATGAGCATGGTAAAGTTTCTGCTTCTGACTTACGTCCAGGTGACTATCAATTTATTGAAGTAAAAGCTCCAAAAGACTATACGTTAGGCAACGATCCTATTCCGTTCACTATCGGAAAAAGTCAAAAAGAAAACATTACTGTTACTGCTACTAACAGCTTAAAGAAAGGTGCAGTCACATTAACGAAAATTGATGACATCGATCGTACAATGCTGAAAGGTGCAGTCTTTAAAATTGTTGATATGAAGGGTACTGAAGTTCGTACAAATCTTGTTACAGATAAAAATGGAAAAATTTACGTTCCTGATTTACGTCCTGGAGACTATCAGTTCATTGAAACAAAGACTCCTGAGCACTATGTATTAGACGAAACACCGATTCCATTTACAATTGAAAGAAGTCAAACGAAAGAAATCAATGTTACAGGTAAAAACACTTTGAAAAAAGGTAGCGTTGAACTAACAAAAATTGATGATATTGATACTGATACGAAGCTTGCTAATGCTGTATTTAATTTATTAGATGCAGACGGAGAGATAGTTGAAGAAGGCTTAAAAACAAATGCTGAAGGGAAAATTGTTGTTGAAAACCTACGTCCTGGCACGTATCAATTCGTTGAGACAATAGCTCCTGAACATTACGATTTAAATAAAACACCAATTGAATTTACAATTAAGAAAAGCCAAACGGAAACTCTTCATGTTACGGCTAAAAACGCTCTAACAAAAGGTGCAGTGGAACTTTCTAAAGTAGATGACATCGATGGTACTAAACTTGAAGGCGCAGTATTTAACATTGTTGATATGAACGGTACTGTAATTCATAAAAATCTTGTTACAAATAGTAAAGGGAAAATCGAAATCGATGACCTACGTCCAGGTGATTATCAATTCATCGAAACGAAAGCTCCTAAGCATTACGTTTTAGATGAAACACCAATCGATTTCACTATTGAAAAAGGACAAAAGAAAACTATTTCTTTAACTGCTAAAAATAGCTTACAACAAGGTAGTATTGAACTACTTAAAGTAGATGATCTAAACGATCAAATGAAACTTTCTGATGCGGTATTTAATCTACTAGACCAAAACGGGAAAGTGATTAAAACAGATTTAAAAACAAATAATGAAGGAAAAATCGTTGTTGAAAATTTACGTCCTGGTACGTATCAATTTGTCGAAACAACGGCTCCGAAACATTATGATTTAGACAAAAAACCAATTGTAGTTACAGTTGAAAAAAGCCAAAAAGATATTGCTACTGTGACTATGAAAAATAGTTTAACAAAAGGCGGCGTTGAACTTTCTAAAGTGGATGACGTCGATGGTACTACTCTTGAAGGCGCAGTATTTAACATTGTTGATATGAACGGTACTGTAATTCGCAAGAGTCTTACTACCAATTCACAAGGTAAAATTAGCGTTCCTGACCTACGTCCGGGTGATTATAAATTCATCGAGACAAAGGCGCCAAAACATTATGATTTAAATAAAGAACCAATTCCTTTCACTATCGAAAAAGGACAAGCCGAACCGATTTCTGTTACTGCTAAAAATAGTTTAACAAAAGGTGCGGTAGAGCTTTCTAAAGTGGATGATATCGACGGTACAGCTCTTGAAGGGGCTATCTTTAAAATTGTTGATATCAACGGGCATGACGTTCGCACTGGCATCACGACAGATGCGAAAGGGAAAGTTTCTATTTCTGATTTACATCCTGGAGATTATCAATTTATTGAAACAACAGCTCCTAAGCACTATAAACTAGATGCTACACCGATTAAATTTACAATTGAGAAAAGCCAAGCAGAGAAATTACAAGTCACTGCTAAGAACAGCTTAATTGAAGGTGCTGTAGAGTTAATTAAAGTGGATGATATAACTCCAGATACAAAACTTTCTGATGCAGTATTTAATATCATTGATGCGAAAGGTAAAGTTGTTCGCACGAATTTAACTACTGATAAAGATGGGAAAATTTCTGCTTCTAATTTACGTCCTGGAGATTATCAATTCGTCGAAACGAAAGCTCCGAAGGATTACGATTTAAATGAAACACCTATTCCTTTCACTATCGAGAAAAGCCAATCAACTCACGTTTCTGTTACTGCTAAAAATGGCTTAACTAAAGGTGGCGTTGAATTAACGAAAATTGACTCTTTAGATACGAAAGAAACGCTAGAAGGTGCTGTATTTAAAATTACTGATCTAAACGGTAACGATATTCGTACGAATTTAGTTACCAATAAAGACGGCAAAATCATCGCTAAAGACTTACAACCTGGAGACTATCAATTTATTGAAACGAAAGCTCCGAAACATTATGACTTAAATGAAATACCTATTAAGTTCACAATCGAAAGAAGTCAAACGAAACATGTCTTCGTTACAGCTACTAACAGCTTAACGAAAGGTAGTGTGGAGTTAATTAAAGTTGATGATGTTGAAGAAAACACAACACTCGAGGGTGCTGTATTTAAAATTGTTAATAAGGATGGACACGATGTCCGTACTGATTTAACTACTGATAAAAACGGCCGTTTAGTTGTTGATGAATTACCACCTGGAGACTATGAGTTTATCGAAACAAAAGCTCCTACTCATTATGACTTAAACGAAACACCTATTAAGTTCACAGTTAAAAAAGGACAAGAAAAAATCGCTTCCGTTACTGCCACGAATAGCTTAACGAAAGGCGCTGTGGAACTTTCTAAAGTAGATGACATTGACGGCTCTGCTCTTAAAGATGCAGTATTTAAAATCGTGGATATGAACGGCAATGACGTTCGCACTGATTTAACTACTGATAAAGATGGCAAAATCTCTGTTTCTGATTTACGTCCTGGTGACTATCAGTTCATCGAAACGAAAGCTCCGAAGCATTATGACTTAAATCAAACTCCTATCAACTTTACTATTGAAAAGAGTCAAACCGCTACAGCTTCTGTTACTGCTACGAATAGCTTAACGAAGGGCGCTGTGGAATTAACGAAAGTTGATGACATCGACGGGGCTACTCTTGAAGGAGCAGTATTTAAAATCGTGGATATGAACGGCAATGACGTTCGCGCTGATTTAACTACTGATAAAGGTGGAAAAATTTCTGTTTCTGATTTACGTCCAGGAGATTATCAATTCGTTGAAACGAAAGCTCCTACTCATTACGACTTAAATCAAACTCCTATCAACTTTACTGTTGAAAAGAGTCAAACCGCTACAGCTTCTGTTACCGCTACGAATAGCTTAACGAAGGGCGCTGTAGAATTAACGAAGGTCGATGATATTGACGGGACTACTCTTGAAGGAGCTATCTTTAAAATTGTTGATTCTAACGGACATGACGTTCGCACTGATTTAACTACTGATAAAGATGGAAAAATCTCTGTTTCTAATTTACGTCCTGGTGACTATCAGTTTATTGAAACGAAGGCTCCTACTGGATACGATTTAAACGCTAAGCCAATTCCTTTCACTATTCCGAAAGGACAATCTCAAGTTACTTCTGTGACTGCTTTAAATAGTTTAACAACAGGTTCAATGGAGTTAACTAAAGTTGATATTGATCATAACGGAACACTTGAAGGTGCCATTTTCAATATTTTAGATCAAGATGGAAAAGTAGTACGAGAAGGTTTAAAAACAGATGGGCATGGTAAATTAATCGTAAATGATTTGAAACCTGGTAATTATCAACTAGTGGAAACGAAAGCTCCTGAAGGCTATCAATTAGATGCATCACCAATAAGCTTTACTATTGAAAAAGCCCAAGTTTCACCACTACAAATTACAGTTTCAAATAAAAAGGTTGAGTCTTCATCAGGCGGGGATAATAAACCAATTACTCCTCCGAATAAAGAAGAAAAACCAGGTAAGGAAACTTCCGAAGAACTAGAAAACGGAAATCCTAAAACACAGACAAACAAACAGCAAGATGACCGAAATACAGGTAAAGAACTTCCAAATACAGGTCACAAAAATGATTCTACCCAAACAGTCGGTATCATTCTTCTATTAGCTGGATTGTTAAGTGTTTTAGCTACAAAACGAAAAAAATATTATTAATATTTTTTTCACCCAATCAAGTGAACATTTGATTGGGTGTTTTTTTATACAAAAAAGAACGATATATAGCGTATCGTTCTTTTAACGGGGTGAGGCTGTCCAAAAGTACGGAAAACCTTTGAACAGCCTCGTATTTTCATATGGATGCCTTACATATATCACTGATGATAATTATGAAATGCGGAAACATATTTATCATCACATGATTCAAACATGAGAAAAGAAACCCTACAGTGGATTCTTTTCTCTACATAATCTAAAGTTTGGGTACACTAGATTCATGCAATGTAGGAGCTTTCCAAGTAGAAAGCGAACCTTCATTTAAGATGATAGCATACATATCTCCACCAAACATATGCAAATATGCATATGTTTTTTTATTTCTCAATGTCAGAATATTGAAAAATTAAAAATATAAAGGTAAAATGAAGTCGTTATCCGTCTTCTTTTGTCAGTCAGAGAGAATAGAAGAATAGGAGAGGAAAAAATGAAAAAATCTTTGAAACAAAAAATAGTAAGCTCCTTGCTTGCTGTATCACTCGCTGTTAGCTTAGCTCCGATTGGACAAGCTAAAGCTGATTCTACGTCAGAAATCAAGCAGACTTCATCTATCACAAAACAAGTTGATGCAAGCCGCGCTATCGAACACATCCGTTTCTTATCCGAAACAATTGGTCCTCGACCTGGCGGGACAAAATCAGAAGAATGGGCTTCCCGCTACGTTGGTATGCAGCTTAAATCAATGGGCTACGAAGTAGAATATCAACCATTCCAAGTGCCGGATCAATACGTTGGATTTATTGAATCACCATTATCCACAAAGCGTAATTGGCAAGCTGGTGCTGCCCCTAACGCACTAATTTCTACAGAATCTGTTACAGCTCCTCTTATCTTTGTTCAAGGTGGGACAAAATTAGAGGATATCCCAAATGAAGTAAATGGAAAAATTGTTCTATTCGAAAGAGGAACAACAGTAGCTGACTATAATAAACAAGTTGAAAATGCTGTTAGCAAAGGAGCAAAAGGTGTTCTTTTATACAGTTTAATTGGTGGACGTGGAAACTACGGACAAACTTTCAATCCCCGCCTAACGAAAAAGCAATCTATCCCTGTCTTTGGTCTTGCTTATGCGCAAGGAAATGCATTTAAAGAAGAAATCGCTAAAAAAGGAACAACAATTCTTTCCCTAAAAGCGAGACATGAATCTAATTTAACATCATTAAACGTCATCGCTAAAAAGAAACCAAAAAACAGTACAGGTAATGAAAAGGCTGTCGTTGTAAGTTCACATTACGATAGTGTCGTTGGAGCACCTGGAGCAAACGATAATGCTTCTGGTACAGGATTAGTATTAGAGTTAGCTCGCGCTTTTCAAAATGTAGAAACTGATAAAGAAATTCGTTTTATTGCTTTTGGTTCTGAAGAGACTGGCTTACTTGGCTCCGATTATTACGTTAATAGTTTACCCCAAAAAGAACGCGATCGAATTTTAGGTGTCTTTAACGCAGACATGGTCGCAACAAATTACGATAAAGCAAAGAATTTATATGCTATGACGCCTAACGGTTCTCCCAACCTTGTAACAGACGCAGCCTTACAAGCAGGTAAACAATTAAATAATGACCTTGTTCTGCAAGGGAAATTTGGCTCTAGTGATCACGTACCGTTTGCTGAAGTTGGTATTCCTGCAGCTCTATTTATTTGGATGGGTGTCGATAGTTGGAATCCATTAATCTACCATATTGAAAAGGTATATCACACACCTCAAGATAACGTATTTGAGAATATTTCACCTGAACGTATGAAAATGGCACTAGAAGTAATCGGAACTGGTGTTTATAACACTCTTCAACAACCTGCTACGCAAACAGAACAGAAAGCTGCTTAATCATTTTTGAAAGACCACTGATAAAGATCAGTGGTCTTTTATTGAGAAAAAATATATATGCATAAAAGCATATTTTCTCCTACTCATTATCGTATACAATATTAACTGTAACGATATTGATTACAACTAATAAGGAGGATTTTCTACTATGAAAAAAATGATTTTAGCTGGTGCGTTAACTTTAGCAGGAATTACTGGTGCTACCGCGTTTATTACTGAAACAAAGGTTGCTGCCGCTACTCAAGAACAAAAGTTTACAAAGTTTTATTCTTTGCAAACTGGGGGTAGTTCTGAGCAAGAACCTATTTTCCTTCAAAAGGGACAAGAGTTAACAATTCAACCTAACAGCAAAACTCCTAGTTACAGTGTTTATGACTCAAATCATAATCTTATTGGACGTTATTCTGATGGTTACGGCCGAATTTTCACTGCAAAAACAGATGGAAATATGTACGTTCAATTTCATGCACCTTTCGTTTACTATAGTCCTGTGAGCTTTTCCGTTACGTATACAATCCAATAAAATAAAGGGCCTTTCTCAAGGCTCTTTATTTTGCTTCCCAATTCACTTTCACAAATCCATCTTTCACCATTAAGCCACTTATATTTAATACATATTTTTTATTTGCGTTCAATGTAGCTTTGAAAGTACCTTTTTTCGATTCACAAATTTCCTTTAACTCTTTTATCCCTTCCCCTTTTCTTTCATACAAACTAAAGCATAAATTACCGCGTTTTGCATCTGTCTCATAAGAAAATGTCACTTCTGTATCCTTATCATACTGAAGTTCAATATCTTTACCGGCAATATCCCATGATGAGAATTTCGCCTCGTAACCTGTCTCCCCTTGCTTCTCATTTTCTAAATATATATCTCCTGCTCTCCACGCATCATCTAACGTTTGTGCAAAAGTAAAACCACTAAGTAATACAAACATTGTACTTGCCAATATCGCAACTAATGTTACTTTCTGTTTTTTAACAAAATTCATCTTATATTCTCCTTCAACTTTCTTTTTACTTCTTCTTACCATATACAATAAAAACCCGATAAAGAATGGCAATATAACCGCTAAAACACTCCATCCTTTACTCATTTGATGTGCTTTAGCATCTGTATATACCCATGATGCAACACATATTAAAAGTGCTATAAAAGCTAAAAACATTGTCACTCCAGCTACTTCAAATATTACAAACGGATTAGCGAACTCTTTCATGTAATTTATACTCCTTCTTTAAAAATGACTGTATTACAACATATATCGGAATGTATACGTGCATCATAATAACAACTGCTATAATAATTGGAATTTTGTTATCTAAATGAGTAACAAATTGTGCTATAACAACTGTTAATAAAACAATCCAAATAACGTGAATACAAATCATCCATCTCTTCTCTAACTTCTGAGCCTTTCGCACGCCCTGCTTCGTGTTATCTATCAGCTCTTCGCTTGGAATTCTCTCTTCTGCTAAACTACTCTTTATCTTCTGTTCAAATTTATCTTCCTTCATGAACGAACCCCTCCAAACGTTCTCGCATTTGCTTCTTCGCATAATTAAGGCGGTATTTCACCGTACCAATTGGTATATTTAATATTTCACTCATTTCTTTATAAGAATATTGTTCATAATAGTAGAGTACGAGCACTGTTTTATATTTTTCGTTTAATAACTGTATAACTTCTCGTATCATTTCTGCTTCGACTTTTTGAATGAATTCTTCTGATATATTCACATCATCTACAAACTCTATTTCTCCACTATCTTCTTTATGAAATAAATCCAATACACGATCTTTCCACCTTTTCTTTTTGCGATAAAAATCATAAAATGTACGAACACAAATCGTAGTAATCCACTTTTTATAATTCTCCACGTAAGAAAGTTGGTGCCGCGATGAAAAAACTTTTATCCACGTCTCTTGAAAAATATCTTCCGCGTCTTCTTTCGTCTTCGCTAATTTATAGCATAAGGAATATATTTGCCGCTTATATATATCAATTAATTCTTCTACCTTTTCTTCCATCTTCAACCTCCTGTCATTTATATAAGACGACGCAACTTATCCTTTTGTTTGATAAAATTTTATTTTTTATTATCTCCATACAAAAAGGCAATCACAACATCGTGTGATTGCCTTTTACTGAAAAACGAAAGTCCGCTTCCGCTTTTCTTTATTGTCCAGCTCCAGCGGCTAGAATACTCGGTGGCTTCGCGCCTTCCTCCGAGGCAAAGTACGCCTCTCTGTCAGGAGCTCCATCCCCCTCCTATTCTGAACGAGCCGCTTCCGCTTTTCTTTATATCCAGCTCTGCCTTCGGGACTAAACAGTCGGCTCCGCTTTTTTTAATTACATTTTTTCTGGTGCAGATACTCCTACGATTGCTAATGCGTTTTGAAGCGTAGTGCGTACTGCTTTCATTAATTCATAACGAGCTTTACTTAATTCTAAGTTATCTTGGTTTAATACTTTTTCTGCATTGTAGAAGCTGTGTAATGTTGCAGCTAATTCAAATGCATAATTTGTAATGCGGTGTGGCAGACGTTTTTGTGCTGCATCCGCAACTACTGCTGGGAATTCACCAAGTTTTTTCAGTAATTCTACTTCTTTCTCAGAAGTAACAAGTTTGTAGTTCACGTCTCCGCCTGTAGCTAATCCTAATTCTTCACCTTGACGAAGGATACTGCATACACGAGCATGAGCGTATTGTGCATAGTATACTGGGTTTTCATTAGATTTTGATACAGCTAAGTCCATATCGAAATCTAAATGAGAATCGCCGCTACGCATTGCGAAGAAGTAACGCATTGCGTCCACGCCTACTTCTTCCATAAGCTCACGAAGTGTAACTGCTTTACCTGTACGTTTACTCATCTTCATTTTTTCACCGTTTTGGTATAGTTGTACCATTTGGATGATTTCTACTTCAAGTGTTTCTTTATCGTAACCTAGCGCTTGAATAGCAGCTTTCATACGAGGAATGTAACCGTGGTGGTCAGCACCCCAAATGTTGATTAACTTATCGAAACCACGCTCTAATTTATCACGGTGATATGCGATATCTGGCGTTAAGTATGTGTAAGAACCGTCGTTTTTAATTAATACACGGTTTTTGTCATCGCCGTAAGTCATTGAACGGAACCAAGTTGCACCGTCTTCTTCAAAGATTTCATCGCGCTCTTTTAATACAGCAAGAGCTTGATCGATTTTTCCGTTTTTGTATAATGATGTTTCTGAGAACCATACATCAAATTTAACACGGAAGCTTTCTAAGTCTTTTTGAAGTTTTGCTAACTCATATTTTAAACCGTACTCACGGTAGAATTCATAGCTTTCTTTTTCATCAGCTTTCGCATAACGGTCGCCAAACTCTTCTGCTAAACGTTTACCGATTCCAATGATGTCCGCACCATGGTATCCGTCTTCTGGCATTTCTTTCTCTAAGCCTAAAGCTTGCATATAACGAGCTTCAACAGAAAGAGCTAAGTTATGAATTTGGTTACCAGCGTCATTAATATAGTACTCACGAGATACATCGTATCCTGCTTTTGCTAATAGATTACATAAAGTGTCACCTACTGCAGCACCACGTGCATGTCCTAAGTGAAGGTCACCTGTTGGATTCGCAGATACGAACTCAACTTGTACTTTTTCACCTTTACCAGTATTCGTTTCACCATAAGCTTCACCAGCATTAACGATTGTTGGGATTAAGTCTGTTAAGTAGCTATTATCCATGTAGAAGTTAATGAAACCAGGACCTGCGATTTCAATCTTTTCAATAGAAGCTTTTGCTTTATCGAAGTTTGCAACTAATTCTTCTGCAATCATACGAGGTGCTTTTTTCGCAACGCGTGCAAGTTGCATTGCCATATTTGTAGAGAAGTCACCATTTGTTTTATCTTTTGGAGATTCTAATACTACGTTTGGAATCTGTTCTTCTGTCGCTAGTTCTGCCTTTAATACAGCAGCTTGAATTTCTTCTTTAATTAATCCTTTTACTTGTTCTAAAGAATTCATTATTTTGCCTCCTTCAAATTAATCGTAATTGTATATCTGCCAGCTTCTTGTTCACTTAGAAGCAATGCGTACGTTAAGAAGAGTTGTCCTT
Organism: Bacillus sp. TE9106W; assembly: GCF_054062215.1. Classification (NCBI taxonomy): domain Bacteria; kingdom Bacillati; phylum Bacillota; class Bacilli; order Caryophanales; family Bacillaceae; genus Bacillus; species Bacillus sp. TE9106W. The sequence continues at coordinate 135,630 of NZ_JBSSFA010000008.1, read as the reverse complement.
TTTTCTTTTCATCCGACCATTTAAAAAGAACGTTATCAGTTTTCGTTTGCAATGCAAACGTACCAAGTTCACTCGTATACGTACCAGTTGTCCATTCACCTTTCACATGCGTCTGACGCATCGAAACAGCACCTGAACGCATAATGAGAACTTGTTCATCTTGAATTTTAATAATTGTTTTCACTTCGCCTTGTTCGTTCGGCTCTTGGAATGTTACATATGTACCTTGACCTTTTACATAGTATTGACCATTTGCTTCAAAAGCAACGGTTTCCTTCCTCGCCCCTTCACGGATTTCTGTTACGAAATGAACGTGTACCGGCAAGCCTGCAAGTTGTTTCTCCACGTCTTGCACACCTTTCAAATGTTATAGATATTAAATACTACTTATAATAAATCACTTTTCCTATCATATCAAAAAAAACCTCTGTCTGTCTGCTGAAAAATCAGGAAAACTCCATTTCAAAAAATAATTCACTTTCACTTTATTTCATATGCTAAAATATTTTTTAAGTCTAAATATTCTTTCATTTAAAGAGGTGAAATAGATGCTACCAACAAAATTAAAAAAGGGTGATGAAATTAGGGTTATTTCACCATCTTGTAGTTTAAGTATTGTCTCAATTGAAAACAGAAATTTTGCTATAAAAAGATTAACCGACCTTGGCTTTCACGTTACATTCTCAACACATGCTGAAGAAATAGATCGATTCGCTTCCTCTTCTATTTCTTCACGCGTTCAAGACCTCCACGAAGCATTTAGAGATCCCAATGTAAAAGCCATTTTGACGACACTTGGCGGATACAATTCTAATGGCTTATTAAAATATCTCGATTACGATTTAATTCGTGAAAATCCGAAATTTTTCTGTGGTTATTCAGATATTACTGCTTTAAATAATGCAATTTACACTAAAACAGGACTTGTTACATATTCGGGGCCCCATTTCTCTTCATTTGGAATGGAGAAAGGGCTCGAGTATACAACCGATTACTTTTTACAATGCTTAACTTCTAATAAGCCTATTGAAGTCCTGCCATCTGAAACATGGAGCGATGATTCTTGGTATATAGATCAAGAAAATCGAAAATTTATTAAAAATGAAGGATACGTTTCGATTCACGAAGGAGAAGCTACGGGAGATATTATCGGTGGTAATATGAGCACATTGAACTTACTGCAAGGTACATCATATATGCCAAACTTAAAGGATAAAATTTTATTTCTTGAAGAGGATAGTTTAACTGGAACATCTACTCTTAAAACTTTTGATCGCTATTTACACTCTCTTATGCAGCAACAAGATTTTAAACATGTAAAAGGCATCGTTATAGGAAAGATGCAAAAGGGCGCAGAATGTACGATAGAAGACATTCAAGAAATGATTGCTTCAAAGCCTGAACTGGCACATATCCCTATCATTGCAAACGCAAGTTTTGGTCATACAACCCCGATTTTCACTTTCCCAATTGGCGGACGTGCAACAATCATTTCTAGTAAAGAAAAGACATCTATCACTATTTTAACGCACTAAAAAAGGAGCGAATGAGTCGCTCCTTTTATCGTTTTTCTATTTTTTCCAACGCTTTTTGCGGAATTGATTCTTTCGGGATTTCGGCCCATCCTTTTCCTTGCATACCTTTTGCATAAATTTTTATAAAAGCACCCGTATGCAATTCACGATTCATCATTCTTTTAATAACCTGTAATTTCCCATCTTCTGTATACCCTTTAAAAGTATACAAGTATTCTCCGTCTTTTTTCTCACCTTTATCTATAACCGCATAATAATCTTGTATTTCTTTATTTGAAAAGAAGTTGTCTACAAAAGCATGTACACCTTCTGTTTTTGTGTTCAAATAGTACGCTGTTCCACCTAGAATGATGGCGAATACAACTAAAACTTTAATTACCAATTTCATACATGAGCCTCCTGTTTGCACTTCTTTTTCCCTAGTCATATATCTATACTTGTATTATACGAAAAATGACATACTATACTCTATCTAAACACCTTACACTTTCCTTACATTATTGTAAGGCATCTTCACCTTATGGCAATTTCCCAATAAAAAATTTTTCCGTTTCATGAACTTTTATATTATTATTGAATGATACAAATTTTTATTACAAAAATCAAAGGAGACAGTTTTCAAATGGCTATCTTGCAAGGTTTAGCACTATTACTTGTTGTACTTTGTCTATTTACACTTTTTAGTTACCGTGCTCCTTACGGCATGAAAGCAATGGGTGCTTTAGCTAATGCAGCAATCGCAAGTTTTCTTATTGAAGCATTTCACCGTTATATTGGTGGAGAAATGTTTCATAATAAATTTTTACAATCAGTAGGAGAAGCTTCTGGTAGTATGAGCGGTGTCGCAGCGGCAATTTTAGTCGCACTAGCAATTGGTGTTTCACCCGTATATGCTGTTTTAATTGGTATCGCTACTAGTGGATTCGGTATTTTACCAGGATTTTTCGCTGGATACGTTTGCGCTTTCGTCGTGAAATTTCTTGAAAAGAAATTACCAGCTGGTGTAGAGTTTTTAGCAATTTTATTTATTGCTGCACCAATCTCACGCGGAATGGCAATGCTTATGGATCCGCTCGTAAACGCAACGCTCGGTAAAATCGGTTCTATGATTTCAGTTGCAACTACAGAAAGTCCTATCATTATGGGCATTATGCTTGGTGGATTAATCACAGTTATTTCTACCTCTCCACTGAGTTCTATGGCACTAACTGCAATGCTCGGATTAACAGGTTTACCAATGGCAATTGGTAGTCTTGCCGTAGCAGCTTCAGCCCCAATGAACTTTATTTTCTTTAAGCGACTAAAAATTTGCTCAAAGAAAGACACAATCGCTGTAGCAATCGAGCCTTTAACACAAGCCGATGTTGTTTCAGCAAATCCAATTCCAATTTATGCAACAAACTTCGTTGGCGGTGCACTTGCTGGTATTATTACATCTCTGTTCCAGCTCGTTAATAATGCACCAGGAACAGCATCACCAATCCCAGGACTTCTTGTCTTATTCGGATTTAATGACGTTGTAAAAGTAACGATTGCCGCCGTATTATGTGGAATCGTTACCACGATTGTTGGGTACATCGGATCAGTCTTGTTCCGTAAATACCCAATTCGTTCTGCTGATGAAATTCGCGGCATTTCTTCAGAAAAGAAGGTTGCATAAGAAAAAGAGCTATTCTCATCGTTTGAGAATAGCTCTTTTTTGTGTGTTGCGTGACAGTAAATAAAATTATATCAGCGATTTTTTAAATATATCGGCGCAACTCGAATTATATCAGCGATTTTTTAAATATATCAGCGTAACTCGAATTATATCGGCGATTTTTTAAATATATCGACTTACCGACACATAACGACAAAATAAGAGCCCCCTAATCATATAGGAGACTCTTATTTTATCCAGCTACAGCGGCTAGAATCTCCGGCCATTTCACACTCTCGGTCGAGCGTTCCAATGACCTGCGATTCTGAGCGAGCTGCCTCCGCTTTTATTACTATCCAGTTATGCCTCCTAGACCCTTGCGTCTAAGAACCTTCCCTGCCAAAAGGTAAAAAGCACCTTTTGCAGGAAAGAACCTTAGCCACCGGGTCTAAACAGTCGGCTTCACTTTTATTTTATCTAGCTGCATCGGCTAGAATGATCGGTGGCTTCGCTTCTTCCTTCGAGGCAAAAAACACCTCTATGTCTGAAGCTCCATCCCCCTCACATTCTGGGCGAGCCGATTCCGCTTTTACTTTACCCAACCGAGCAGCATTTCCCGCACGAATTTGCTTGCTGCGACTGGTGTTTGATCACTATGGTCGTAGACAGGAGCTACCTCTACTAAGTCTGCTCCAACTACATTTATATTTGAATTTGCAATTGCTACGATGGAATCTAATAATTCTTTAGATGTGATACCACCAGCTTCTAACGTTCCTGTTCCTGGAGCGTGAGCTGGGTCTAATACATCAATGTCGATTGTGACATAGACTGGGCGTCCCTCAAGTTTCGGTAATACTTCTTTTAACGGTTCTAATACGTCAAATTTGTATAAGTTCATACCTACTTCTTTCGCCCATTCAAATTCTTCCTTCATTCCAGAACGAATTCCGAAAGAATATACGTTTTCCGGACCAATTAAATCACACACTTTACGAATAGGTGTAGAGTGGGATAAAGGCTCCCCTTCATACGATTCACGTAAATCAGTATGAGCATCCATATGGATGATTGCTAAATCCGGATATTTTTTTGCCATTGCCTTAAAAATTGGCCAAGACACTAGGTGCTCACCGCCGAGACCTAGTGGAAACTTACCGGCATCTAAAAGTTTTGATACATATTCTTCAATCATGTCTAAGCTGCGTTGTGCATTTCCGAATGGTAATGGGATATCACCCGCATCAAAATATTTTACCTCTTCTAGTTCACGATCTAAATACGGACTATATTCTTCAAGACCGATTGATACTTCACGAATACGTGCAGGGCCAAAGCGAGATCCTGGACGGTAACTTACTGTCCAATCCATAGGCATTCCGTAAATAACTACCTCTGACTCTTCAAAACTTGGATGACTTTTAATAAATACTTTACCTGAATAAGCTTCATCAAAACGCATATTCTTTTCCTCCTTATGTGGAACTTAAGGTATCCCAACCTTTCATTATTTCTCAAATTTGGAGCGAGTTGCTCCTCTTTCTCGATTTACCGGGTCTTCTGTTTCATAAAAAGAAGACAATTTTCTTTACAGAAGTGTAAATAGCTAGCATGTTCAAGTCTTCTGGACAAACACCTTAAATGAGCTACTTACACTTTATTTGTTCCGTGCGATTCTCTTACTTAATTAGATCGCCAACAAATTTCGGTAATGCGAATGCTGCATTGTGTAATTCTTTTGTGTAGTATTTCGTTTCGATTTCGTGGAAACGCTCTTCACTTACCTCTAATGGATCATGTTTTTTAGATCCAATTGTGAACGTCCAAAGACCACTTGGGTAAGTTGGAATGTTTGCTGTGTATAAACGAGTAATTGGGAAGATCTCTTTTACGTCTTTAAACACAGTTGTAATTAGTTCTGGTGTGAACCAAGGGTTGTCCGTTTGTGCAACGAAAATACCATCTTCTTTTAACGCTTTTGAAATTCCAGCGTAGAAGCCTTTTGTAAATAGGTTTACTGCTGGTCCTACTGGCTCTGTAGAATCTACCATAATTACGTCATATTCATTTTCGCTTTCTGCGATATGTAGGAAACCGTCTCCTACTTTCACTTCTACACGCTCATTATCTAATGCACCTGCAATTGATGGTAAGTATTGTTTAGAGTACTCAATTACTTTTCCATCGATTTCAACAAGAGTTGCTTTCTTTACGCTTGGGTGTTTTAACACTTCACGGATAACACCGCCATCACCGCCACCAACAACTAATACGTTTTCAGGGTTTGGATGTGTAAATAAAGGTACGTGCGCTACCATTTCATGGTAAACGAACTCATCTTTTTCTGTCGTCATAACCATGCCATCTAAAATAAGCATGTTTCCGAACTCTTCCGTTTCAACCATATCAAGTTTTTGGAATTCTGTTTGCTCCGTATGTAATGTGCGGTTAATACGCGCCGTAATCCCAAAATGTTTTGTTTGTTTTTCAGTGAACCATAGTTCCATCGTACAATCACGCCTTTCAATGCAAATTTATAATAGGGACATCATTAATGTCCCCTAACAAAAATAAAACAAAACATCCAAAATGTATAGTTAAAAGTACAAAAATACCGAAAATATATTTTAGTCAGAGGGTTCTAACATATGTGCAGAAAGGATTTGCACCGTAAAAGGAAAGAAAACCCTTTCTTAAGAAAGGGCTTTTGTCTCTATTTCTACTGGTTTACGAATTGGAATTAGGATCATAATACAACCAACTAACACCACAATTCCGCCTACTAAAAACGGACTTTGTGGTGAAACAGTATGACCGATAATTCCTGATAAAATCGGAGCAATTGCGCCCCCTAACCAACGAACGAAGTTATAAACACCTGACGTAACAGATCTTTCATAAGGTGAAATATCCATTACATAACTTGTAAATAATGCATTATTTAATCCAGATGCTAATCCTGATAGAACAATTAATACAATTTGTAACCACATAACTTTCACAAAGAATAATGCAATTAAGAAAATCGCAAATATGAGTAAACTGGCTTTCAATAATGCTTTCGGCTCATATTTCCCTTCTAGCTTATGTGCTAAAATTGCAGAACCGTAAGCTAACGCGAGTCCCCATCCGCAAAATACAAAGCCTAATTGAATAGCTGATAAATGCATAATAAGTGGTGAATATGCTAACACAACGAAAAATCCGTAGTAGTATAACATTCCTGAAATCGCACCTTGCATAAACGGTTTATATTTCACCAGGTTAAGTAATTCTCCTACGCCTGCCGCTTTACGCTTCACTTTTCGCTCTGGTTCTTTCACAAAAAAGAAAACTAAAATAAATGCTAAGAAAATTAAAATACTCGTTGCGAAAAATGGATACCGCCAAGAATGTCCACCTAATATCCCGCCTAATAACGGTCCGCCCGCCATACCTAAGCCGATAGCTGCTTCATATAATCCTACTGCTTCATGAACTTCTTTACTTAATGCAATCAATAAAGTCATCGCCGTTGCGAAGAACATCGCATTTCCTAATCCCCATCCAGCACGGAAAAGAGATAATTGAGCAATCGTTTGCGATATACCGCATATAAACGCAAATATAGTTACGATTGCAAGACCGATTGTCATCATTCGTTTATCACCAAATCTTGATGCAAATATACCGGCTGGTAACATCATAATTGCCATCGTTAAAATATATGCTGTAAACAACATCTCTACTTGCCAATGCGATGCACCAATCTTTTCAGCAATAATCGGCAAAATTGGGTCCACTACTCCTATACCTGAAAAGGCAAGGAAAGTAGCCAACACTGTAATCAATCTCCCTAGTTTTTGTTTGCTCTCCATTTTGATTACTCTCCTTTTGTATTCTCTAAAAATGTCACTGCACGATGTAAGCTATCCTCAAGTTCGGCCTTCACACGCTGCATTTGCTCCATTTTCTCGTCTAGCGTTTGCACTTGTTTTTCAAGCATCTCTTTAATTTCTTGAATCACTTCACGATCACGAGGATTCTCGCTATTTCTTCTCTGTTCCATTCTTTCTTTTAACGATAAGAAATGCTGCATTTCTTGTAGCGTAATTCCTAGTACTTCTTTCGCTTCTACAATCCTTTTAATCCTTGCGATATCTTCATCTGTATACAGACGGATGTTCCCCTCACTACGTTCTGGAGGATGAATTAAACCAATTTCCTCATAATAACGAAGTGTACGTTTTGTTAAACCAACTTGCTTTGTAACTTCATCAATCTTATACATATTTATTCCTCCCTTCACTCAATTATTACATTTTACGTTAACGTTAACTTTTGTGCAACTGTTAGACTTTTGTAAATGTTTATCCTATTCAATTGTATTTTTCTAAAGGCAGTTTCATAATGAAAGAAAAGAGATAATAAGGAGATTGCTGTATGAATAAACCACTTATTTTCGCCCACCGCGGCGTAAAAGGAACACATCCCGAAAATACGATGATCGCCTTCCAAGAAGCTGAACGCATTGGTGCTCATGGAATTGAGCTTGATGTCCACCTATCAAAAGATGGTGAACTTGTCGTAATTCACGATGAAACAGTCGATCGTACAACAAATGGCATAGGACTTGTTTCTGAAAAAACAGTAGAGGAGTTACAAGCTTTAGATGCTGGTAGTCATAAAAACCCTTCTTTCCATGAAGCAAAAATTCCGACGTTACGAGAAGTATTTATTTGGCTATCTACAACAAGCTTACAACTCAATATTGAATTAAAAACCGACGTGATTCACTATCCAAATATTGAAGAAAAAGCTGTTGCTCTCGTTCGAGAATACCATCTGTCGAATCAAATTGTATTCTCTTCATTTAATCACGACTCTGTTTCATTATTAGCAGAAATAGCTCCTGAAATCCCAAGAGCAATTTTATATGACACACCTCTTGCTGATCCTATCGCTGAAGCAAAAACTAGAGAAGCAACTGGTTTACATCCAAACTTTCAACTACTAACAAAGGAATTTGTTCAACTCGCGCAAAAACAAGGGTACGTTTTCCGCCCTTATACCATTAACGAATACAAAGATTTACAAACTATGATGGATTATGGCGTAGATGTCATTATTACCGATTGGCCAGCACGTGCCTTTGAGCTCCTTTCTTAATTGAAGGAGCTTTTTGTTTTCAAAATTTCATTGTTTAAAATAACCGAAAACCCTCAATACTAATACAATAATGTTTGTATGAATGAGGGGCTGAAAAAGATGGATCAAACTATGAATCCGAAACTTAAAAAATATAAACGTCTTTTCTTCACCGTAATGTTTTCTTCTGTTCTTTTTTTCGTTTTTTCCTTTTTTGTTATTATTATAGTTGCAAAAATTATGGGACCTCCTCCTGTTGCTGTCCCGCAAACAAGTGTCTTTTACGCTAATGATGACACTGTTATAGGACAAAGTAATGAAATGCAAAAACGCTACAATGTATCTCTCAATGAAATTTCTCCTTATGTAAAAGAAGCGACACTATCTATCGAAGATCAACGATTCTACAAACATCATGGCTTTGATATGAAGCGTATTGCTGGTGCCATTGTTGCCGATTTAAAAGCGATGGCAAAAGTCCAAGGTGCTAGTACGATTACCCAACAATACGCACGTAATCTGTATTTAGATCATGATAAAACGTGGAAACGTAAACTATTAGAAGCAATGTACACAATCCGCCTTGAAGTAAACTATAATAAAAATCATATTTTAGAAGGATATTTAAATACAATTTATTACGGGCATGGTGCTTACGGAATTGAAGCTGCGTCTCGTCTCTATTTCGATAAAACAGCAAAAGAATTAACATTAGCGGAGGCTAGTATGCTCGCAGGTATCCCGAAAGGACCTAGTGTCTATTCTCCCTTTTTAAAAGAGGATCGTGCGAAAGGAAGACAATCTCTCATATTAGATGAAATGGTAGAGCAAGGTTATATTACGAAGAAACAAGCAGCTTCAGCGAAGAAGGAGCCACTAACCTTCGCCTCATTAGATACGAAAAAAGTGGCAGAGGTTGCACCTTATTTCCAAGATGCTGTACAAGCTTCTCTTCTTCGTGATGTCGGATTAGATGAGCAAGCGTTACAAAAAGGTGGCTTGCGTATTTATACAACGCTAGACCCGAAATTACAATCGGTTGCAGAGCAAGCTGTAAAAGACCACATACCTGACACAACAAACATACAAACTGCTCTTGTCTCTATGAATCCAAAAACAGGTGAAGTAGCTGCTCTTGTTGGTGGAACTGATTATAATACGAGTCAATTTAACAGGGCTACACAGGCCGCTCGCCAGCCTGGTTCTACGTTTAAGCCATTCCTATATTATGCGGCATTAGAACGAGGATTCACCCCTGCTACGCGCTTAAAAAGCGAATACACTGTTTTCACTTTAGGTGATGGTGTTTCAAAGTATAAACCGAAAAACTATAAGGACTATTATGCAGACGATTTTGTAACAATGGCGCAGGCTCTTGCAGTCTCTGATAACATCTATGCCGTGAAGACCAATTTATTTTTAGGCGAAGATATTCTTACAAAAACAGCGAAGCAATTCGGAATTAAGAGTGCATTAAAAGACGTCCCTTCTCTTGCTCTCGGTACATCTCCTGTAAAACCAATTGAAATGGTTAACGCTTATAGCATGTTCGCAAATGGTGGAAAAGAAGTAAAACCTACTTTCATTCGCCGCATTATGGATCATGAAGGAAATGTATTATACGATGCTCATTTGGAGAGTAAACAAGTTCTCGACAAAAGCAAAGCATTTGTAATGGAAGAAATGATGACAGGCATGTTTAATAAAAAGCTAAGTAGTTATGCTGCTGTAACTGGTCAATCGATGTTATCTAAACTATCCAGAACCTATGCCGGAAAATCTGGTTCTACTGAAACAGATAGTTGGATGATTGGGTTTACCCCGCAAATCGTAACGGGTGTATGGGTTGGATATGATCAACCTAAATCAATTTCAAACGTAGCAGAACAAGGATATGCGAAAAGAATATGGACCGATACGATGGAAAAAGGCTTAGATGGACAACCTAAAAAAGAGTTTAAACAGCCAAGTGACGTCGTAGCAGTCGATATTAACCCTGAAAACGGGAAAATCGCTACAAAAAATTGTCCAATTTCAGTGAAAATGTATTTTGCAAAAGGTACAGAACCAACTGAGTATTGTATGGATCATGTAGATGATAAAGAAGAATTTGAAAAGACAACTGAAGAAAAGAAAAAAACAAGTTGGTGGAAGAAATATCTTCCTTGGTGACACACGAGGCTATTCCAATAAAATGTGGAATAGCCTTTATTGTCATTCTTTGTCGGTAAATCGATATTCCTTGTCGAATCGTCGATATATCAAAAAAATCGTCGATATATTTTCATACAACAAGCCAAAATAAAAAGGATGTCACCTAGTCAACAATCGACTAGCGAGACATCCTTTTCTTTTATTCACTTAATAATGCACGGCGCAATTCTTCACTAGATTCGTTCCAAATCGCTTCGTTATGTTCTTTCAAGAACGTACCAAGTACTTTTTTAGATGATTCATCCATATGGTCAACCATAATGTGACGCTTCAATGATTTGTCCATTTTGTTTACGTGCTCTGGAAGTGACTTATATCCGCGACGAATTTCACGGTCAACTGTCATTTCACAAGCTGTTACACCTGCATAATAAGCACCTGTCGCCGTTCTTTCAATCGTTACCCAAACAAGCCAAAATGGTTTTCCGTTTGGAACTTCATCTTTATTTGTTAAAAACTTAATACCTTTTTCCACTGTACTACGTGCATGCATCGCACCGATATCAACGAATGCAGTCTTCTCTAGTACATCGACGAATACAGGTGAAATGTTTTCTAGACTTAATGCCCCAACACCAAATCCACCATGTCCATCCGTTGAATCATTTTTCACGATATTAAAACCGATTTTTTTCTTTTTCTCTGTCATATGTAAATTCCTCCTCACTTAATGATTATAAAAGGCCAAAAATAGGCGCAATGATACTATTTAAAAATGCAAATACATATGGAATGACAACATTAAAAATAGGTTGGATTGTGTAATTGCTAAGCGGTGTAATAACAAGAATTAATAATGCAATCGCCCCGTATTTTTCATACTGTGTCATTTTCGCACGAATATTTGTTGGCGCTAAATCCTCCACTACACGATATCCATCAAGTGGTGGGATTGGTAATAAGTTAAAGACCAGTAAAACGATATTCAACATAATAAAAATCTGGAAAAATTGAGCTAACGTATCTGCTACTGCAAATGGAATTGAGTCTAATACACCAAATGTTAATAAGCTATACCAAATAATTAAACCAATTGCACTTAAAATTAAGTTACTAATTGGTCCTGCAATTGAAACTAATATACCAGCAAGACGTGGTCTTTTAAAATTGTACGGGTTAACAGGAACTGGTCTTGCCCAACCGAAACCAAGAATTAATACAGCAATCATCCCGATAGGGTCTAAGTGAGCCATCGGTGATAAAGTTAAGCGACCTTGCCGCTTTGCAGTATCGTCTCCAAATTTATATGCAACATATGCATGCGCAAATTCATGCACAGATAACGCAATAATAATGGCCATTGCTACCAAAGGAATTTGGTGCAACGGGTATCTAAATAACTGATCCATGCTTCATCTCCTCTTCAATATGTCAAAAAAAGAAATTATTTGTTTTTTGATTGTTCTTCCCCATAATCCGCTATAATAAGAGTGTAACTTACATAAAGGGAGCGATTATATATGCCATACGTAACAGTGAAAATGCTAGAAGGACGCACAGAGGAACAAAAGAAAGCTCTTGCTGAGAAAGTAACAGCAGCAGTAAGCGAAACAACTGGTGCTCCTGAAGAAAACATCGTTGTTTTCATCGAAGAAATGTCTAAAAACCATTATGCAGTTGGCGGAAAACGCTTAAGCGACAAATAATTTCAAGTTCTTTCATAAGAAGCAGCTCTTAGCTGCTTCTTATTTTTTTCCTTCGAGTAACTCGATGATTCTCTCTTTATATTTTCCTTTTCTTCCATCTTCATAGATTAAATCATGTGGATAGAATAATTTTTGGTCCCTTCTCTTCTTACCAGTAATCGCCTCAACAATATCCGATTCACGTGAAAGCTCTCTAAGCTCTCCATTTGGCATAAGAAGCAAGATTGGCAAACGTTCTTCTTCTTCACCAGCACGGTAAAAGTCGTACGGTAAATCTGATGTTGAATCAACTACTAAATAATATTCGGGATCAAGTCCAATCTTTTTGAATAAGCTACTTAATTCCATCCAATTATCTAAACCATGCTTATCTGTAAACTCTACATATTTAAATAGGTTTCGATTCATAAAACGACGGCATAAATCACTTAAAATTGGATCCTCTTCGTCTTGCCATACTTGGAAGTAATAATACATAACGTTCTCGTCTAACTTTAAATAATCCTCTACTGTTACTTCTTCTTCAAATAAAGAATAGAAATGAACCGGATGATTTTTAAATGTATAGTACTTCTCGTGCAATGATTTCGCACGATGTAAAATCTTCGTTAAAATAACTTCAGCACTGCGTGTTACTGGATGGAAATATACTTGCCAGTACATTTGATAACGACTCATAATATAATGTTCAACAGCATGCATACCACTATTTTTAATAACTACTTGATTTCCGTACGGACGCATAACGCGCAGTATACGTTCCATATCAAAGTTTCCATACTTTACGCCAGTGAAATACGCATCCCTTAATAAATAGTCCATGCGATCTGCATCAATTTGACTGGAAATCATGCTAATCGCTAATTTATTAGTAGATGTTTTTGCGATTACATCCGCTACCTTTTGGGGAAAATCCTTATCCACTCGGCTTAATACACGATTAATTTCCGTATCTCCAACGATAATCTTTTGCGTAAATTTCTCATGATCTAATGAAAATACTTTCTCAAACGAATGAGAAAATGGGCCGTGACCGACATCATGAAGTAATGCCGCACATAAGCATAACAATCTATCTTCAGCATTCCAGTTCGGTCTGCCATCAAACACATCATCAATCATACGACGAATAATTTCATATACACCTAACGAATGAGTAAAGCGACTATGCTCTGCACCGTGAAATGTAAAAAATGTCGTTCCAAGCTGCTTAATACGGCGCAAGCGTTGAAATTCTTTCGTTCCGATTAAATCCCAAATAACACGATCGCGCACATGCACATATTTATGTACCGGGTCTTTAAACACTTTTGTTTCGCTGAGTTTGTCGTTTAAATATACCACTTTCCGACATCCCCCTTTCTTTACTGCATTCTTACTATATATTATAAACGAAATAGGAAACAGAAAGAAATGAAAGACTATATGAATTGCCTTTATAAAAAGAAAAAATCACCTTTACCGAAGTAAAAGTGATTTTTTGCTATATATTATTTCCCTAAAACGAACTCAGCAACTTCATCTAAGATCATTTCTTTACCTAGTGGGAAGTAACCTTTGTTTAATTCTTCGTTTTTAATTGTAAATACGTGGTTGTTTTTAACAGCGTTCATATTTTTCCAAATTGATTCTTCTTGGAATTCTTTTAGGCGCTGAGAACCGTCACCAGTCGTAAATACGAATAAGTAATCTGGGTTGTAATCGATTAAAGCTTCTTTTTGCACTTGTACTAACGGTTTATCAGTTGGTGTACCTTTAACTGCTGGTAATTTTAAATCATTAAAGATTACGCTACCGTAACCGTAGTCACCGTATACACGGAAAGCGTTTGGATATGCAGCCATTTTCATGAATTTAGCATCGCCAGTTTTCGCAACGATTTTGTCATGTAATTTGCTTGCTTTTTCATCATACTGTTTGAACCATTCTTTTGTTTCTTTCTCTTTACCGAAGATTTGACCTACTTCTTCGAATTTTGGACGCCATTGGTCTAATGGAGTTTTTAACATAACTGTTGGTGCAATTTTAGATAATTGATCATAAATCTTTTCTTGACGATTGTTTACAAGAATTAAGTCTGGTTTTGCAGCAGCTACTGCTTCGATGTTAATTTTATCGCCCCAAGCAGAACCAACTGGTTTTACGTCTTTTAATTTCTTTTCAATATGTGCATCAATTTTTTCTTGAGATGTATTAGCAGTAATAATTGGTTTCATACCAAAGATTAATAATTCTTCTGTTGAACCACTAAGGTCAGCAATTTTCTTTGGATTTGCAGGGATTTTAATTTCCCCTTTTGCATGTTGTACAGTGCGCTCTTCAGTCTTCGCATCCTTCGCATCTGCTTTCTTTTCTTCTTTGTTAGAACAAGCTGCAAATAGTACAGAAGTAACGACTAGTACCATTGCTAATAACGCCATTTTAAAATTCTTCATGTTCCCACTCCTTCTAGCTGTATTTCTCTTATAAGTTACGGTGAACTATAAGAAACAATATTAACAATTAATCAATATATATTTATTAATTGTTATTTATGTCCCGTTCTAACGGGTGTTCAACTTCCTATTTACTAATAAGAAGCTCAACGTCCATTAGAAGTCCCCCTCTTTACGAGGGGGATTCTACTTATGCTTTTTTACGCAATTGATTACTAATCATCGCTAAATCATATGTTAAACAAATTGGTTTACAGTTTACTGGACATGGAACGATTTGAGCCTCAATCTCAAATACATTACGAAGTGTTTCACTCGTCATCACTTCATCTGGCGTTCCTTGTTTCATTAACTTACCAGCTTTTAATGCAATCATATGATCTGAGAAACGAGAAGCATGGTTTAAGTCATGGATAACCATAACAATCGTTCTACCTTCTTCTTCATTTAACTTTTTCAATAAGTTTAATACTTCTAATTGATGAGCCATATCTAAGTACGTTGTCGGTTCATCTAATACGAGTAATTCTGTCCCTTGTGCAAGAGCCATCGCAATCCATACGCGTTGACGTTGCCCACCTGATAATGCCTCTGCTGGACGATTTGCGAATTCTGTCATTCCTGTCACTTCAAGTGCCCAATGAATGTAGCGATAATCCTCTTCCTTCAACGTTCCAAATCCTTTTTGATGAGGAAAGCGTCCATATGAAACGAGTTCAAACACAGTAAGGCCAGTTGGCACTTCTGCAGTCTGTGGTAAAATCGCCATTTTCTTTGCGATTTCTTTCGTTGGCTGTTTCTCAATTGCTTTTCCGTCAAGATAAACAGTACCTTTTTTTGCTTTCAAAATACGAGAAGCCGTTTTTAATAATGTGGACTTTCCACAACCATTTGGTCCAATAATTGTTGTAATTTTCCCTTCCGGAATTTCAACTGTTAATCCATCAATAATTAACCCTTCATTATAGCCAACAGATACCGCATCAACTGCTAAAGTTGCCATACAAAAAGCCTCCCTTTACTTTGTCCTCATAAGTAAGTATATAAAATACGGTGCACCAATTACAGAAATAACAAGACCGACCGGTATTTCTGAAGTTGGTAACACACTTCTTGAAATTACGTCTGCGAATAAAAGTAAAAACGTTCCTATTAGTGCAGCTGTAGGCAGCATAATTTGATGTTTCCCACCAACAAGGCGCCTCGCTAAATGGGGAGCCATTAAACCGATAAATCCAATTCCTCCCGCAACAGCGACAGATGCACCAGCTAAACAAACTGCAATAAATAATAATTTACGTCTTTCCTTTTCTACGTTTACACCAAGACCAACTGCTGTAGAGTCGCCTAGGTTCATTACATTTAGTATGTGTGCTTTACTAATAGCTAGTGGCAAGAAAATAACCATCCACGGAAGGACACTTAGCACGAACTTCCAATCTGTGCCCCAAAGACTTCCCGCTAACCAAATCGTAGCAAAACGGAAATCGTTAGATGTCATCTTCATAGAAAAAATTAAACTAACAGCACCAAACCCGGCCGCAACGGCGATACCCACAAGTATCAATCGAGTAGATGAAACGCCGTCTTTCCATGCTAGTAAATAAATAATAACCGCTGCTAATATCGCTCCAACTAACGCGAAGAACGGAAGGATAAATACAGATAAAAATGTACCAGTCCCAACTTTTCCGAAGAAAAAGTAGACAAATATAACAACTGTTAATCCTGCTCCTGCGTTAATACCGATAATACCTGGATCAGCAAGTGGATTTCGTGATAACCCTTGCAAAATCGCACCTGACATAGCTAAAGCAGATCCAACTAATATAGCAATAACCATACGTGGCATACGAAATTCAAATAAAATAACAGACTGATCTTCAGCCCCAAGTCCAACCAATGACTTTAATACGTCCATTGGCGGGATTTTAAATGTCCCTGTATTTAAACTCACTAAAAATACTGTAACGATTAATCCTACTAAAATTGTTAAAACAGAAACGTTCTTTTTTGTTAAGACACTTGTCCTCACATTTTCCCTCTCCCTTCGTTACGTGCTAAGTAGAGGAAGAATGGAACTCCAATTAGCGCTGTAATTGCTCCAATTGGCGTTTCAAACGGCGGATTAATAACGCGAGATAACATATCTGCACATTCAATTAACAGCCCACCTAAAACTGCAGAACACGGGATAACCCATCTATAGTCTGAGCCTACAAGGAAACGAGTCATATGCGGGATTACAAGACCAACAAATCCAACCGATCCTGCCATAGAAACTGCAGAACCAGTTAACACAAGAACAAGTACTGTTCCGATAAATTTAATTAATGTCGTATTTTGACCAAGTCCAATCGCAATCTCTTCACCGAAGCTCAAAATCGTAATATACCTCGACATCATAATCGCGATAAAGAGACAAACTAGACCGATTGGCACTAGCATATTGATGCTTTCCCATTTCACTCCAGCAACTCCGCCCGCATTCCACATACTCACCTCTTGGGCAAGATTGAAATACAGTGCAATTCCAGATGAAATAGCCCCTAATAAAGCACTAATCGCTGCACCTGCTAAAGCTAATTTCACAGGTGTTAATCCACCTGGTGAAGAAGACCCAATCCCATATACAATGCTCGCTCCAAACGCTGCACCAATAAAAGATGCGATAACGAACATTAAATAAGGTGAATTAGGGAAGAATGCATACATAATTGCAATTCCAAATACAGCCCCATCTGTAATACCCATTAACGATGGAGAAGCAAGTGGATTTCGCGTCATCCCTTGCATAATTGCCCCTGATACCGCTAAAAAGGCACCTGCTACTACGCCCCCTATTGCTCTAGGCATGCGAAGTTCTTGAATTACGTTATGATGCGTCAACGATCCATCAAACTGAAACACAGCTTGCCATACCGTCTTTAAACTAATATCAGCAGCACCAAACGAAATAGACAATGCCATGCTTAAAGCTAACAAAACTGTACCTGCTACTAAAATAATAGAAGCAATGAGCGGCCTGCTCTTAATCTCTTTAACATTCACATCTTGCTGTTCTATACTCCTTGCGCTCGCTTCCATCCCTCAACCATCCTAACCAACAACATATATTTAATGAAATGAAATTTATTCTCAAATAGCAATAAAAAAATTAGATGAATTATTTTCTCTGATAATGATTCTCAGAATCAGACACCTTCTATTCTACCTATCGCTTCCAAAGACTGTCAACTATTATTTTGAAATACAAATTCATATAGGTCGAGACGTTAATGAATAGATACCGCTCCTCTGTCAGTAACTATTATCATCACCAGCTAAGCTTTCTCAGAATAAATCCTTCCTCTTATGGGCATAAAAAAAGAAGAGTAATCTGTTCACTCTTCTTTTCCTTACTTATTTAACTTTGCTTCAATTTTTACAATTAATTCGTCTTCTGTTGGCGCCGCAACTGGACGATTATTTACAAATGCGAATGATTTTTTACGGCCAGGACCACAGTAAGACTGACATCCAACTTCAATCGTTGCACATGAATCTACTTTTTTTAGCTTTGGAATCAACGTTTTAACATTCGTTGCCTGGCAATCATCGCACACACGAAATTCGTTTCCCATCATATAACACTTCCTCTATTTTAAACTTTTCTCAAGTACATTTAAAAATAAACACTAAATGGTATTTTACCGCTCTTTGAAGCTCGTTGCAAGTTTCCTTGCGACGCTCTTTCTTCATATTAATGTTACATATTTATATGTTCTCCTACAGAAGATTCCGTCATTCTTGGCAAAATTTATACCTTTCATCGAAATCTACCATATTTTTAAAAGCTTTGTATAAAAGCTCATTTTTTTGCCCATTATAAAAATAGGAAGTTCATAAAAAGAAAGGGAGTTGAATCTATGAAAGTAAGACAAGATGCTTGGACGGATGAGGATGATTTATTACTCGCTGAAACTGTACTTCGTCACGTTCGAGAAGGAAGTACTCAATTAAATGCATTTGAAGAAGTAGGAGACAAGTTAAATCGTACATCGGCTGCCTGTGGTTTCCGTTGGAATGCTGTTGTTCGCTATAGCTATGAACAAGCTCTTCAACTAGCAAAAAAACATCGTAAAGATAAAATGCGTGCTGCAAGTGGTGAACAAGCGAAAAAACGTTTACTTTATACACCACCAGCTTCTGGAGCACTAACGGATTATGATGAATTAGTTCAAGAAGAAACAACTGTACAATATAAAGAAGCTATTCCATATCAAGAATCTACCGTACCTGCTGCAAAAGGCTCTATGACAATGCAAGATGTTATTTATTTCTTACAAACAGTCGGATCTTCAAATATAAAAGTGACAGCTCTTGAAAACGAGAATACGAGATTGAAACAAGAAATGAAAGCACAAATCCTTCGAAATGAAGAATTAGAAAAGAAACTAGAAAAATTAGAAAAGCAATCTCATACTGTACAAGAAGATTACGAAACACTTATGAACATTATGAACCGAGCTCGTAAGTTAGCAGTCATGGATGACGAAGAGCGTTCTCAAACATCTTTCCGAATGGATCGAAACGGTAATTTAGAAAAAATTGCAGAGTAAAAAGGATGCATTACATGCATCCTTTTTGTTATTTCACTTCAACCATATGTGCTTCTTCTACTTTAGAACCCCTCTTTATATCTGGGAAAATCTTTTCCTTTGGATTCTCTTTAAAAGATGCTAAACCAATTGTTTTTACCGGTTCACTTATTTTTGCATATTCTGCATCACTAACAACTGCATACATATCTGTATATTTACGCGCATCACCAATTACTACATTACCTTCGTACTTCATTTTCTTTCCATCGATTACCACATCTTTTTGTTCCTCTTTAGCAAATAGGATTCCAGCTTCATCAGAAATAGCCGGCAATGCTTTAATAGGTTCTACATCTTCTTTCACTACTTTTTTCAGCATGTTTTCCTTTACCATCTTCTCAGCCGTTGTTTTATTCATGATTAAAACCTTTTTCTCATTAACAGTACCTAGTTTGGCTTCAAATTTATTTTGAGATTCAATTTTATCTTTATATTGATCCATTGTTTGTTGAACGCCTGTTTCATCTCCGTACATAACAACACCCGTTGCTTGCGGTGCAATCATATCCATAATAGAACAACCACTAAATACAGCAGCTGACATAATCGCTACGATTCCTAATTTCACTTTTTTCATTTGTATGCCTCCTAAAATCAATAATTACATCTCTTAGTTTAGCCATCGTAGATCATTTAACCAATTCACTTTCCTTACAACAACCTTACAATTCAGTAAGGTTTCCTCTTAAAAACTACTTTCATTATTTTTTGCTATAATAGAGGTTGTCATTTTAAAGATAAGGGGTTAGTTATATGAGCAATTCCCGTTCCATTTTATCTCAGCCAGAGTGGCGTATTGTAGATCAGTCTAGTTTAGGACCAACATTCCATGCACTTCAATCATTCGCAATGGATGATACATTATGCACAAGCATTGGAAAGGGCGAATCAGCTGCAACAATGCGCTCTTGGGTTCATCACAATACAATTGTTCTTGGCATTCAAGATTCACGCCTACCACACTTAGAAGAAGGTATTTCCTTTTTAAAAGAAAACAACTTCAATGTTATCGTTCGTAATTCTGGCGGGCTTGCAGTCGTACTTGATGAAGGTGTGTTAAACGTATCACTTTTATTCCAAGAAACAGAAAAAGGTATTGATATTGATCTTGGATACGATACGATGTGGCATTTAATTCAGGAGATGCTAAAAGATTACGACGTTACGATCGAGGCAAAGGAAATTGTTGGTTCTTACTGTCCTGGTAGCTACGATTTAAGTATTCGCGATCAAAAATTTGCTGGCATTTCACAGCGCCGTATTCGCGGTGGTGTCGCTGTCCAAATTTATCTTTGTGCTACAGGAAGTGGCTCTGAGCGTGCCGCACTCGTTCGTGATTTTTATAATCTAGCAATCCAAGGAGAAGAAACACGCTTTACGTATCCTGAAATTGTGCCGAGTACGATGGCTTCACTTTCAGAATTACTTGATGAAACCATTACAGTACAAGACTTAATGATGCGCCTTTTAAAAACATTGCAACAATTCGCTCCAAAGTTAACACCATCTCAATTAACAATAGATGAAATACCTTTATATGAGACAAATTTACAGCGTATTATTGATCGTAACAATAAAGCACTTGGCTTAGAAAAATAAAGACCGTCGCTATAATAGCGACGGTCTTTATTTCAATTCATTATAAAATTAAAGCGCTTGAGCTGCTGTAATTAAAGCTAACTTGTACACTTCTTCTTCGTTACATCCACGAGATAGGTCGTTTACAGGCATGTTTAAACCTTGTAAGATTGGTCCTACTGCTTCGAAGTTACCTAAACGTTGAGCGATTTTGTAACCGATATTACCAGCTTCTAAGCTTGGGAATACGAATACGTTAGCATCACCTTTAATTGTAGAACCTGGAGCTTTTTTCTCAGCTACAGATGGTACGAATGCTGCATCGAATTGGAATTCTCCATCTAAAGTTAATTCTGGAGCCATTTCTTTTGCAATGCGAGTTGCTTCTACAACTTTTTCTGTTTCTGGAGATTTCGCAGAACCTTTTGTAGAGAAGCTTAACATAGCAACGCGTGGGTCAATACCGAATAGTTCAGCAGTTTTCGCACTCTCGATACCAATTTCAGCTAAATCTTGGCTATTTGGTGCAATGTTAATTGCGCAATCAGCGAATACATATTTCTCTTCTTCACGTACCATGATGAATACGCCAGAAGTTTTTGTAACACCTGGTTTTGTTTTAATAATTTGAAGTGCTGGACGAACTGTATCAGCTGTAGAGTGAGCTGCACCGCTTACTAAACCGTGTGCTTTGCCCATGTATACAAGCATTGTACCGAAGTAATTTTCGTCTTTAAGGATTTTGCGAGCGTCTTCTTCTGTTGCTTTACCTTTACGGCGTTCAACGAAAGATGCTACCATTGCATCCATTTCTTCGTATGTAGCTGGATCGTAAATATCAACGCCTGCTAATGTTAAATTCATGCTAGCAGCTTTTGCGCTAATTTCTTCTTTATTACCAACTAAGATTGGTTTTACTAACTCTTCTTTTGCTAAACGCTCTGCAGCGCCTAAAATTCTTTCATCAGTTCCTTCAGGAAGTACGATAGAAATGCCTTTTCCTTGAACTTTTTCTTTTACTGTTGTAAATAAGTTGCTCACGAATAAACCCTCCTACATATGTTAAAAAAACTCTATCTTTAAGAATACTTCTTTTCCTCTCTATTTTAAACTTATAGCTCCCAAAAAATAGATAAAATAAAAATGATTATATTTTCATAAAATTCAGCATAGAAATAAAGCCCATTTAAGCCTTGTCTCTTCCTATTTCAAATAAATATAAATGTGACAATTTTATGTGCCAAGGTTTTATATAGATGATTTTAAAACTATATATGCTATAGTTAACGTGTAAAACTATCATTAACTGAGGTGAATAGAATGAGTGAAGCAACAACAACGTTAGATGGCTGGTATTGTTTACATGATTTACGTTCTATTGATTGGGCTGCATGGAAAACATTATCTAGCGACGAACGCGGACAAGCTGTGTCTGAATTTTTAAATGTCGTTGAAAAATGGAACGACGTAGCTGCTGCAAAAAAAGGCAGTCATGCAATGTATACAGTTGTTGGCCAAAAAGCTGATATTATGCTTATGATTTTACGTCCAACAATGGAAGAGTTAAACGAAATTGAGACAGAATTGAATAAAACAACATTAGCTGAATATATGGTTCCTGCATACTCTTACGTATCTGTTGTTGAACTAAGCAACTACCTTCCAGCTGATGAAGATCCATACCAAAATCCACAAATCTTAGCTCGCTTATATCCTGAGTTACCGAAAGCAAATCACATTTGCTTCTATCCAATGGACAAGCGTCGCCAAGGTGATGACAACTGGTACATGCTTCCTATGGAAGAACGTAAGAAAATGATGTACAGTCATAGTAAAATCGGCCGCCAGTACGCAGGGAAAGTACGCCAAGTCATTTCAGGATCAGTCGGATTCGACGATTTCGAGTGGGGTGTAACATTATTCGCTGACGATGTTCTTCAATTTAAAAAGCTTATATATGAAATGCGCTTCGATGAAGTAAGTGCTCGTTATGGTGAATTTGGAACATTTTTCGTCGGCAACATTTTACCAGACGAAAAGGTAGAGAAATTTTTACACATATAAATCGTGAAAAAGGAACGAAATTCGTTCCTTTTTTATTATCCTCTATATTTCTCCACAAAAAACTTCTTTTCTCCGCAAATTTGAACAAAAATCGACAAATCCTTTTCAAATTTCTTGTAAAATTGTAACCTTTTCATATCCAAATTTATGCTAAAATGGTACGGGCTATATGCTAATAACGATGCGAAGGTGATAATTTATATGAAGAAAATCTTGTCTATTTTACTAGCGCTTTTATTGTCAATTTCTTCCTTAGGAGTAACAACATCCCATGCAGAAGAGAAAATACACATTGAGGCGGCGGCTGCACTTCTATTTGATGCAGATACAGGAAAAATACTGCATGAACAAAATCCTGATGAATTACTAGCTATCGCTAGTATGTCAAAGTTAATTGTTGTTTATGCTGTATTAGAAGCAATTAAAGAAGGAAAAATCACATGGGATACAAAGGTAAACATTTCTGATTATGCTTATGAAGTTTCACGTAATAACGAATTCTCTAACGTACCGTTCGAAAAAGGACGTCAATATACTGTAAGAGAACTATATCACTCTATCGTTATCTTCTCTGCAAACGGATCTAGTATTGCCTTAGCAGAGCTTCTTGCAGGAAGTGAGAAAAACTTCTTAAATCTTGCAAATGAACATGCAAAAAAACTAGGGTTAAAGAAATATAAATTTGTAAACGCTACTGGTTTAAATAACGCTGACTTAAAAGGAAAACATCCTGAGGGTACTGATCCAAATGCAGAAAACTCTATGTCAGCTCGCGATATGGGTATACTTTCAAAAGCAATGATTACAAAGTATCCAGAAATGCTAGAGGATACAAAACAAAGATTTAGAAACTTCCCAGATAATCATCCGAAACCAATTCGTATGGAAAACTGGAACTGGATGTTACCAGGAGCTGCTTTCGCTTATGAAGGTACTGATGGTTTAAAAACCGGAAGTTCTGATACAGCTGGATACGGATTTACCATTACTGCTAAACGTGGTGATGTACGTCTTATTTCGGTTATTATTAAAACAAAATCAATGGACGAGCGCTTCACAGAATCTCGTGAGTTAATCGAATACGGGTTTAATAACTTTGAAAAACAAAAGCTAAAGGTTGATAAAAACAATACACTCTCTGTAGTACAAGGGAAAGAAGATCAAGTAACTGTTGCACCGGAAAAAGAAATAACCGTAATTGCGAAGAAAGGTAGCAAAAATCCTTATAAAATTGGAACTGAAGTAGATAAATCTCTTGCTGAAGATGGGCATTTAGTTGCTCCTATTAAGAAGGATGCCAAAGTAGGCTCAATTACTTTAGAATCAACTGATAAATATGGTTTCTTAGACGGTAGTAAAAGTATGAAAGTTACTGCAAAAACGACAGAAGAAGTTGAAAAAGCAAATTGGTTTGTTTTAACAATGCGCTCTATTGGAGATTTCTTCTCAAACTTATGGTCTAAAGTTTTTTAATAAAAAAGCTGGCTCACGCTAGCTTTTTTTATTTTCCACTCTCAATGTAAAACTTCGTTTGGTTGTCATATCTGAGTCCTTTTTCTCATACGTATGAACTAGTAATTGTTACACACTTCATCTAGAGATAAACCTCTTTCCACAAGGTATTCCAAAAAGAGAGGTGACACATAATGGGCGTTATCGCGTATAACGAAGCAGATGTAAAGCTATTAGCTAGACTGATGCGTGCTGAAGCCGAAGGAGAAGGGCAACAAGGTATGTTAATGGTCGGAAATGTTGGAGTAAATCGTGTCCGGGGAAATTGTTTAGATTTTAAAAAAATACGTAATTTACGTCAAATGGTGTATCAAAATCCTGGTGGTTTTGAGGCAACGCAAAAAGGATATTTTTATCAACGTGCAAGAGAACAGGATATCGCTTTAGCAAGGCGAACGATTCAAGGACAACGTTTTTGGCCTGCAAATTTTGCCTTATGGTTTTTTAGACCTGAAGGCCCTTGTCCACCAACTTGGTATAATCAACAAAACTCTGGTCGCTTCAAAAAGCACTGCTTCTTCCAGCCATCTGGCGAGGATTGTCCTAGCGTATATTAAGGATTGATAATGAGGAGGGATTTTTGAATGGCACAGCAACAAAACCCGTATTATGGAACAGGATTTTATCAACCATCTGGAACTTATGTACAACCGCAACAAATGACTGCTGGACAGCAACAACAACAGCAAGCGATGCAACAACAAGCAGCTCAAGCTGCGCAAGCCCAATATGCAATTTCTCAAGGCATGTTACCTCTAGAACAATCCTATATCGAAAACATCCTTCGTTTAAACAAGGGCAAGCAAGCTACAGTTGTAATGACTTATGAGCGCGGTAGCTCACTTGGTACACAATCGTATACAGGTATTATCGAAGCTGCTGGTCGTGATCATATTGTAATTAGTGAACCACAATCGGGGAAACGTTATTTACTATTAATGATTTACTTAGATTATGTAGAATTCCCAGAAGAAATTACGTATTTACCGAGTCAACAAGCAACTTATGCTCCAAGACCATAAAAAAAGCTGGCATATGCCAGCTTTTGTTCTTTATAGCCCTTTTACAACTGCAGTTCCAACTAAGATCCATGCCACGATAAACGCTACACCACCAAGAGGTGTAATTGGACCAAAAAACTTAATCCCTGTTGTGCTTAACGCATACAGACTACCTGAGAACATAATAATCCCAGCTACCATAAGCCAACCAGCAGTAGTTAAAAGTGATGATTGAATCTTATCCATCAATAATGCAACTACGAATAGCCCACCTGCATGGAACATTTGATATGTAACACCTGTTTTCCAAACTTCTAACATTTTTGCAGAAATTTTATTTTCTAAACCGTGTGCTCCAAATGCTCCTAACGCAACAGATAGCCCCGCTGCAATACAACCTAGTAAAAAGAAAATTTTCATCTTAATTCCCCTTTTTTACCTTTATCATAAGCAATTTTTACATATAAGCCAAACGATTTATCTCCTAAAAATCAAATAAAGAATTACCGTTTGCATCACTTTCTTTTATATATACTGGTTCTCCAGAAACCGGTGCGATTGGTTGCATCGTTACTGGCTGTGATCCAATTATTTGTGATTGAATTTGCGGCTCTCTATACGTAGAAGATTCAACTTGCTCATCTAATAATAAATCGCATAAAGCTCGTACAACTAATAAATGCTCTTTTGATTTTTGTCCTTCACTACTTTTTGCCTTTGCAATTTCATTCGCCATTTTATTTAAAATCTTATCGCTTGATATTTGCATCCCTTATCACCTCGTACTTTGTAGTTCTTTCTCAAATTGTCCCAGCTTCTCTACTGAACCAAATACTATTATCATATCATGTTCTTGCAACTTTTCCTGCCCCGTTGGATTATGTATAACATTCCCATTTCTCAAAATCGCTAAAATTGTTACATCAAATTGATTTCTAACATCACTCTCTAATAATGATTTATTAGCTAAAATAGAGCCCTTACCTACTGCAATTTCTTCAATTACAAATGACTGTTCCACACCATACAGTACTGTATCAATATAATGAACTGTTAGCGGATTCGCAATGCCTTTTGCAATATGAATGCCGGCCATACTAGATGGATTAATCACCTTATTTGCACCAGCGCGCCGTAATTTGTCTTCGGTTTCAGGTTTTTCCGCTCTTGCCACAATTTTAATTGCATCGTTTAATCCTCTTGCCGTTAATGTAATAAATACATTTTCCGCATCGTTTGCTACGATGGCAACTAAACCAGCTGCTTTTGAAATTCCAGCATGATGTAACACTTTGTCTTCCGTTGCATCTCCATGTACATACAAAAGTTTTTCCTTCTCTAATATACTTTCATCTTTATCCACGACGACAAATGGAATTTTCTTTTCTTGCAATTCATGTACAACTTGAAGCCCTACTCTACCGCAACCACATACAATAATATGATTTTGTAACTGTGCTATTTGTTTATCCATCTTCTTCCTCCGTACTGCATGAAATAAATTCCCTTCAATAATCATAGCTGCCACTACACCAATTGCATACGTAACAATACCAACGCCAACCGGTATGATAAGAAGCGCAAATACTTTTCCTGCATGTGTTACAGGAATGGCGTCTCCGTATCCAACCGTTAATACGGTAATCATCGTCATCCAAAATGCTTGAAATAAACTAATCTCTTCAATTGTCATAAATCCTAATGTTCCTAGAATTACAACAAAAGTCATACATATAACTGCTATCCATAATTGTTTACGTGCATTCATATCGTGTTTCAACTCTTTTCTCTACCTACAATCTTTGCCAGTGGAAATGAAATACGTATATACTAGATACGGAATCTATGAAAGAGGTTGATATAATGAAGACATTTCTTTCCGCCTTACAATGGGCACTATTTATTTTAGCTGGAAGCCTTATTGTACCAATTAGTGTCGCAACTAGTTATGGCCTAGATGGCGCTGAAGCTATTGCATTCGTACAGAGAACATTATTTGTTCTTGGCTTTGCTGGCTTATTGCAAGCTATATTTGGACATAAACTTCCTATTCAAGAAGGTCCTGCAGGCCTTTGGTGGGGAATTTTCTCCCTTTATGCAAGTTTAGGTGTCGTATTATTTGGATCCAGCAATGAAACGCTTAAAGTCCTTCAGTACGCTTTCCTATTAAGTGGTATCATTTGTATTATTCTTAGCGTTTTTGGACTCATCGATAAACTAGTTCGCTATTTTACACCGACAGTCATTGGAACGTATTTATTTCTTCTTGTCGCGCAACTTAGCGGGGCCTTCTTAAAAGGAATGTTTGGTCTTGACGGACAACATACAGAAGTACAAGCTGACGTATTTATTCTTTCACTCATTGTTATTTTACTATCCTTTTTCATTATGAAGCTACCTATTATCGGACAATATTCTGTTCTTTTCAGTATCGTCTGCGGCTGGATTTTATTTGCATGCTTCGGATTATCTAATCCAATAACACCTGTGACAGATATAATCCGTCTGCCATCTCTATTTGTTTTCGGCATGCCTCGCATTGAATGGAACATGGCCATTACGGTCGTTTTCGTTACATTATTACTTCTAACAAATATGTTAGCAAGTATTCGTGTTGTGCAAAAGGTTGTCTCTAAATATGAAGAAAATGCAACGCCAGATCGTTTCAAACAAGCCGGCATCATAACAGGGATCAATCAATTACTAGGCGGTCTATTCTCAGCTATTGGGCCTGTCGCCATTTCTGGATCAGCAGGTTTTATTGCAACGACTAATATTTATAAGCGACTCCCATTTATGTTAGGATCAAGCTTTATTATTGTCGTTAGTATATTCCCAAAGATCACTTCATTCTTTGCAGCAATCCCAGTTGCAGTTGGTTATGCTGCTATCTATCCTGTATTTGCAAGTATGATTGGTCTAGCTTTCCGTGAATACGACACAGTACAAAATAAAGAACGATTATTTAAAGTAGCAGGTCTTTCCATCTTTACAGGAGTCGGGGTTATGTTTGTCCCAGCAGGAGCATTTTCTACGCTCCCACCATTTCTAGCATCATTTTTAAGTAACGGCCTCGTTCTTGGATCTGTAATGGCAATTCTGCTCGAAATATTATTTTCTCGTTCTACAGAGAAACAACTATCGTAAATTGGAAAACTTCCATTATTGCACTCTACCTGTAGAGTTGTTACGATAAATTATCATGGGCAATACGCCTATGATAATTTATCTACTTCTTTCCTAAGAAGTTCGATGTCTTACTATTATTCCTTAACATCTTCATTAACATGTAATTTAAATAAAGAAGGGAACTTTCAATATGACTTATAAAATGATTGTTTTAGATTTAGATGATACGTTATTACGTGATGACCATACTATTTCACCTCGTACGAAAGAAGCTCTAATGACTGCGCAAGAGCAAGGAGTAAAAGTGGTACTTGCTTCCGGACGTCCAACATTCGGTATGCGCAATGTAGCGAAAGAACTTCGTTTAGAAGAATACGGTAGTTTCATTCTATCTTTTAATGGCGCAAAAATTATTAATTGTAAAACAAATGAAGAAATCTTTAGTAGTACGCTTTCTCCTGAAATCGTTCACAATCTATTTGAAATTAGTAAAGCTGAAGGTGTATGGATTCATACTTATATTGGCGATGATATCGTAACAGAAGAAAATAATCCTTATACTGAAATTGAGGGCGATATTACTGGTATGCCAATTATTGTAGTAGATGACTTTAAAGCTGCTGTTAAAGAGCCTGTAGTAAAAGTATTAATGAATAAAGAAGCTGAACGCCTTGTTGAAGTAGAAAAGAAACTACAAAAACAACTAGAAGGACAATTAAGCGTTATGCGTTCTAAACCATTCTTCTTAGAATTTACTGAAGCTGGTGTTACAAAAGGAACGAGCTTAAATCAATTAATCCAAAAGCTTGGCATTAAGCGTGAAGAAGTTATCGCAATGGGCGATAGCTATAACGATCAGGCGATGATTGAATTTGCTGGTCTTGGTGTTGCAATGGGCAATGCACCTGATGATATTAAGGAAATTGCAAACTATGTAACAGATACAAATATGAACGATGGCGTTGCAAAAGTTGTAGAGAAGTTCGTACTAAAAAGAGAAGCGCTTGTTTAATATTTCCACCCATAAAACCTATTTGAAGTCAAATACTTCAAATAGGTTTTTATTTAAATTACCATGCTTTTGTGACTATATTTTGAACTTTGCACTATTCTCGTAGTGTAAACTTTCTTTTTGTATATAATGAAACAAAACAGACTATTTTATTTTGAAAAAGAATACAAATTTACTATAAACAAGCATACATTAAAGGAGGCTACTTCATGTTATCTACACCAATCGGACGATTAAGAGCAATCGGCTTAATTGAGGGGATTTCTTTCCTATTACTATTATTTGTAGCAATGCCATTAAAATATTTCGCAGGATTTGCAACAGCTGTTAAAATTACAGGCATGGCTCACGGCGTTCTATTTATTCTATTCATCTTCGCAGTAATTCAAGTAACAATCGTACACCGTAAGTCAATTTTATGGGCACTTGGGGCATTCGTTTCATCAGTTATCCCATTTGGTACATTTGTACTAGATGCAAAATTAAAGAATGAGCAACAATAATAAAAAGGTAGTTAACGACTGTTAACTACCTTTTCTATTTATAAATTTGGAATTTCCCAATCAATTTCTCTCTCGCCCATATTAGCTAAAATCGTATTTACTTTAGAGTATGGCTTACTCCCAAAGAAACCTCGTCTTGCTGATAGTGGGCTTGGATGTACAGATTCGATAATATGATGATTTGAATTTGTAATTAACTTCTTCTTCGCCTGTGCATGGCGTCCCCACAATATGAAAATAACTGGTTTTTCACGTTCATTCAACAGCTCAATTACACGATCAGTGAAATGCTCCCATCCTTTTCCCTTATGAGAATTTGCTTCGCCTTGTCGAACTGTTAATACAGTATTTAGTAGTAATACTCCTTGCTCTGCCCATTTCACTAAATAACCGTTATTCGGAATGTCATACCCATATTCATCTCGAAGCTCTTTATACATATTTAACAATGACGGTGGCGTTTTAACACCAGGTTGTACAGAAAAGCTTAAACCATGCGCTTGATTCGGCCCATGATATGGGTCTTGTCCTAAAATAACGACCTTTGTATTTTCATAACTTGTATACTCTAGAGCGTTAAAGATATCTTCTATCTTTGGATAAACAACATGTATACTGTACTCTTCCTTCAAAAAAACATCCAGCTCGCGATAATACTCTTTCTCAAATTCTGGTGCCAATAACGGCCCCCAATCATTTTTCAAAACATGTTTCACACTTTCACTTCCCGTCTAATTAATTCACCATATCCTGCTTTGTAAATACTACAAATGAAATAATAAGAGATACAATTCCCCAAACAGTTAAATTCATTAAAGAAAACCCCATCGATAAACCTTGTAATGCAGGTAGTTTCCCTGATAGATAATCTGTTAATGATAAATTCACACTAAAAATATATTTCGCACCTTCCCAAGATGTTGCGAATGAGCTTAAAATGCCACCTGCAATTAATGCCGCTAACATAACCCCCATCCCAGCTGGTGTATTTCGAATTAAAACCGAAACCATAAATGATATAGTCCCGACGACGATAGCAACAAACCAAGCTAATCCATACGCCATCAAGATATATTGCCATTGCGGAATAAGATGTACAAAGTTTGTATTTAACGTTTCCTTATCAATAACAAATCCTGTTAACACAGGTAAATTCCATCCCGAGTATCCAAATACAAGCCCTGATAATATGTATGCAAACACACCTACAAGAAGCAGTATAAGTGAAATGAAGAATAACATCGTCACGTACTTACTAAGGAGTATTTTCCAGCGCCGAATCGGCCGAGTAAGTAACATCTTCATCGTTCCATCACTTCGTTCTCCTGAAACAATATCAATGGCGACAATCATGACGAGAAGCGGAATAAATAATGTAATTCCTTGCTCAATAAACACCCTTACAAAAGTTGGTGCGCCCGGTGCCATTGGATTAATATCATGATCTAAATAATATTGTTGCTGCTCTACTCTTACCTTTAACCAATCACGCCATTCTTCTGGCAATCTAGAGTTGTTCAAACGGTTTTGAGAATCAACAATTTGTTGCTGCAGCGAAACCTTCCAATCCGTTGTACCTAGCCTTTTTTGTGTCGTTTCTATTTCACGATACTGCGCATATACGAAGAGCGGGATTAAGATTGCTAAAATAAGCATAACAACAAAAATACGCTTCTTACGATAAATTTTCTCCGATTCGTTTAAAACTAGATTCGCAAATTCACGCATGCTGCTCACCCCTTGTGAGTTCAATAAATAAATCTTCTAGTGTAAACACAAGCTCTTTAACACTATGTACATCTATCCCGTTTTCTACAAAGGTTTTATTCCAATTACTTATAGATGAAATATGCATCCGGCATAGTAATCGATCACCTTCTATACTCACTTCTCTTACTTCCTCAGCATCTACTAGCATATCCTTTGCCTTAGAAATTGGTGTAACAATCCATTCTACGCGATCACTTGCTGTTTTAATTAACTCTTCAACCTTGGCAACTGTTATCATTTTTCCTTTATGAATAATAGCAACGCGATCGCATATCATTTGTACTTCGCTTAGCAAATGACTTGAAATAAACACGCTCATATTTTCTTCTTTCACAAGCTTATGTATAAATTCCCTAAGCTCTCTAATTCCAGCTGGGTCTAAACCATTTGTTGGTTCATCTAATATGAGTAGTTTCGGATTTCCAAGAAGCGCTTGCGCAATGCCAAGGCGCTGTTTCATACCGAGTGAGTATGTTTTTACCTTATCATGAATTCTCTCATCCAAATGAACCATGTGAGCAATTTCAATAATACGTTCATCTGATATACCACCTAACATACGGGCAAATTGTTTTAAATTTTCCCATCCTGTTAAATATGTATACAGTTCTGGGTTTTCAACGATACTCCCAATTTGACGCATCGCTTCCCTGAAATTTTCCTTAATAGAATAACCGCCGATAGAAATCGTACCTTCTGTTTCTTTAATCAATCCGACTAACATTCGAATGGTAGTCGTTTTTCCGGCGCCATTCGGTCCTAGGAAGCCGAACACTTCTCCTTGTTTTACATCGAAGGAAATATTCTCTACAATTGTCTTCTTTCCAATTACCTTCTTCACGTCTCGTACGGAAAGTATCGTTGTCATTTTACCCCTCCTTGTTCTAGTTTTAATTTACTTACAACATTTTGAACTAATCGGTCCGCCATATATGTATACCCTACTTCATTCGGATGGAAATGATCGGAGTATAATAAATCTTTCCCACGATTTTGGAATAAATCAAATGTCGGTGTAATATACACATTTTTATTATTTATCGC
This sequence comes from Bacillus sp. TE9106W, assembly GCF_054062215.1. Taxonomy (NCBI): domain Bacteria; kingdom Bacillati; phylum Bacillota; class Bacilli; order Caryophanales; family Bacillaceae; genus Bacillus; species Bacillus sp. TE9106W. The sequence goes on along the minus strand of NZ_JBSSFA010000008.1, from coordinate 102,778 downwards.
TAACTTTTCTAAAGATGCATTCCAGTCTACAACAATGTTTGAAGACCCCTTTAAATCTTCTACATCTTCAAAAGGATTATATAAACCTAGCCAAAAAATAGGGCTATCTGTATTTAATTTACGAATTTCTTCTATAATTTTCTTCGCTTCATTCTGGAATGTTTCCGTATCCGGACGATATGTTTCTAAATCTATCTTTCCAAGCGATTCCCAGCCCGGAAATAAATCATTTCCTCCAATCGTTAAAACGATTACATCTGCTTGTTTAATTGAATATTGAGCGCCATTACTCTCAATTTGTTTTAATAAGTCAGGCATTTTCGCACCACTAACAGCTAAGTTCGTTAAAGCAACCTTTTGCTTATAATCTTTTTGTAAATCTTCTTTCATTCGTCCAATATAGCCAATTCCTTCTTTATCACCAACACCGCGTGTTAATGAATCACCTAAACTAACGATTTGTAACGTTCCTGTTTTCTTTTTCTCTTTTGCTACTACATCGGTTTTTTTAATTAAATTTGAAGCTCTCGGATTTAATACATCATTTACACCTGAAACAAAGCCATATGCAAATAAACAGAAAGATGCAATTGTAATGAGTAGAATTACTTTTACCACTTTTGATCTCATATCAAAACCCCTTTTAGCCCTCATAGATTGTCCATAATTATACCAAACGCAATTTTGAAAAGCGATTTTCACACCTTATCTATTATGTCGTTTCCCTTTTTACGAATTCTGGCAATAACTCCACGTGCTTTACATCTATTTGCTCATCATTAATCTTTTCATATAATAATTCAAATGCCTTCACGCCAACATTTTTACTACAATATGAAATCGTCGTAATACCTAAAATGTCTGCTACATCTTGATCATCACAACCGATAACCATAATATCTTCTGGAATACGAATTCCTTGTTTTTTCGCCTCCGTTACCATTCCCGCTGCAATATGGTTACAAGATACAAGAAACGCAGTTGGCTTTACTGACATACAGGCCCATTCCCTAATTACATTACGCCCGTCTTCCACCGTAAAACAGCCTTTAAACTTCCAGGTCTCTAACGGTGTTACAGCAATCTGTTGAAGTGAATCTTCATATGCTTGTTTTCTTCTTTGGCTATTAATGCTATTACTTCTTCCAATGCAATACCCAATACGTGTATGACCAGCATCTATTAAGTTTTTCATCCCTTGTGAAAACACTTTATAGTAATCAACATGTACACTTGAAATGTATTTTGAATCTATTTCCTCACACATAACGATTGGACCAAATTTCGTATATTCTTCAAGCTTTTCCTTACTATTTGTCCGGGAACATATAATAACCCCATCAAGCTTTTTCATTTTTAACATATTCAAAATTTCTAATTCTTTTTCCTCACTATAATTCGTCTGACAAAGCATCATATTATAACTGTTCTTTGCTGTTTCCTTCGATATGCCTTCAATAATAGCGCTATAATATTGATCATTTACGTGCGGTAATAAAACGCCAATTACATTCGTTTTTCCTTTCACTAAATGAATTGCATTCACATTTTGCGTATAATTTAATTCTTCTATAATTGCTAAAATCTCTTTTCGTTTCTGTTCATTCACATAAGGATGATTATTTAGTACACGTGAAACAGTTGAAACAGATACCCCAGCAAGTTCAGCAATCTTTCTTATATTTGTCATCTCATTTTCCCCTTCCCTGCAAAAATTCTCCCTTGACCTGGTAAGCTTTCCACAATATATCCTTTCCTAGCAAATACATTTTGAAAGGATATACAACTATGTTTCGATTCAAATTAGAATATATATTTTTCATTGGCGGTCTACTCATTCTCGCCATCGGTATTAATATGATGACGACCATTACTTCCTTTGGACTTAGCCCTTATGATTCCTTCTTTATTGCACTATATCAAAATTTCGGGATAAGTATCGGTTTTTGGATTTTCATGATTAACTTCGCTTTTACACTTATCGTACTCTTTTGGAATAAAAAACAAATAACAATTGGTACTATCGTAACGATGGTTCTTATTTCTCTTTTTGTTGATTGGATTGGTTCCACTACAACTATTATGGATGCTATCCGCTCTCTTCCAAAATATATAACACTTATTTGCGGAAATCTATTCGTTGGAGCTGGAATTGGTCTTTACGTCTCTACAAATCTTTGCGCAGCGCCTCAAGAGGCTTTTGTTTTAACGGTTGCTGAGAAGAAAAAATGGACGTTTAGAAGAACGGAGATTTCATTAGCTTTTTTATTTTTAACGTTAAGTTTCTTATTAGACGGGCCCATTTATTTCGGTACAATCATCTTATCCTTTACAACTGGCTGGATTATTCAAGCATTTATTCAAGTTGGTACGCACATTTTAAATAGAAAAAAACCTATTAAGCAAGCCGCTTAATAGGTTCTTTATTAGTGGAGATACTACTTTGCATCCCCTTCAATTCGATAGTTTGCTTTCAAACAATCTATTTCTTCATACCCTTGCAACGTATGTAGAATATAATCATAATCAGCAAGAGACGCACGGTGCGTTACAATGACAATTTCAGCCTTTCCTTTCTCTTCAAGCGGCATTTGAATAATCTTTTCAAAGCTAACACCACGCTCAGAGAATAAGGAAGTAATTTTTGCAAATACACCAATTTCATCTTTTACATGAAGTCTTAAAAATTTCTTTACAACAATTTCATCGGGCTCTTTTAATACCTTTTGATATTGAGGAACTACAGCACTATTTCCTGTTACTCCTAATCTAATGTTTTGCATTACAGCTACTAAATCAGAAACAACAGCGGTTGCTGTCGGTAAGCTTCCTGCACCTGGTCCATAAAACATCGTTTCTCCAACTGCTTCACCATACACATATACAGCGTTATATTCGTTTTGCACGGCCGCAAGAGGATGTGTATTTGGAAGTAAAGTCGGTTCAACTGTAACCTCTAATTTTTCACCATCTCGCTTCGCAAGACCGATTAGTTTAATCGTGTACCCTAAACTCTTACTGTATTCGATATCTTCCTCTGTAATAGAAGTAATCCCTTTTACCTTGACATCTCCAAGCTCTACATTTGTAGAGAAACCAAGGGTAGCCAATATTGTCATTTTTCTTGCTGCATCTAAACCTTCTACATCTGATGTTGGATCCGCTTCTGCAAATCCAAGTTGCTGGGCTTCTTTTAACACGTCGTTATATGCTCTCCCTTCATCTGACATTTTCGTCAAAATAAAATTAGTCGTTCCATTTACAATTCCCATTACTTTCGTAATAAGATCTGAAGAAAGCCCTTCTACGATACTTCGTAAAATTGGAATCCCTCCGGCTACACTTGCTTCGTAAAATAAATCTGCTTTATTATCTTTTGCTACCGCTAGTAGTTCCGCCCCGTGCAACGCCATTAAATCTTTATTCGCAGTCACAACGTGCTTCCCACTTTGTAAAGCTTGCAGAATATATGCTTTTGCATCATCAATGCCACCCATTACTTCGATGACAACGTCAATATTTGGATTATCTAAAATTTCATGTGCATCTTGTGTTAATAGAGTAGAGGGTACCTCTACTTCTCTCTCTTTTTCAATATTTTGCACTAGTACTTTCGTTACTTTCACAGGACAACCTACTTGGTGTATAAGTCGCTCTTGATGATCTGTAATGATACGAACTACACCGCTACCAACCGTCCCAAGACCTAATAAACCAACTTGAATTTCTTTCATAATACTGTCCACCCCTCAAAAATTGTGTTTAGATGAAATTATATGAGTAAAAAATCTGAAAAACAATATTTTTAGAACATTCGGAATAATATATATTAACCTTTACAAAGAAAACGTTGCCACGTGTGACACAATCTTTTTTTATAATACATAAGGGGTTTCTTGATACACGTAATAATTCAGCCAATTAGAGAATAATAGATTCCCATGGCTCCTCCACCGTACAAGCGGCTTCTCATTTGGATTATTATGTTTAAAATAGTTTTTCGGCACATCAATATTTAACCCTTTTTGGCGGTCCCGTTCGTATTCTTGCTTTAACGTATCACAACTATATTCACTATGCCCAAGCGCAAACACTTGCCTTCCTTCCGGTCCAATAACAAGGTGAACACCTGCCTCTTCAGAGTTTGCTAACAATGTTAATTCTTTCACTCCTCTAATATCATTCTCTCGTACTTCTGTATGACGAGAATGCGGGGCGAAAAACAATTCATCAAACCCTTGTAACAATTTCACATGTTGCTCACGGACTTCATGTTCAAATACACCAAACATTTTTTCCTTAAGAGGATACTTTGGAACGCCATAATGATGATACAAACCAGCCTGTGCTCCCCAGCAAATATGAAGCGTAGATGTTACATTCGTTTTTGAATACTCCATAATACGTTTAAGTTCTTCCCAATAATCTACCTCTTCAAAAGAAAGGGTTTCAACTGGTGCTCCTGTAATAATGAGTCCATCAAATTTCTCATTCTCAATATCACGGAATGTTTTATAAAAACTTGTTAAATGTTCCTGTGCTACATTACGGGACAAATGTGATTCCATATGAAGTAAATGAACATCTAATTGCAATGGTGTATTTCCAATTAAACGAAGTAATTGCGCTTCTGTTTCTTGCTTTGTAGGCATTAAATTTAATATAGCAATTTTCAATGCCCGGATATCTTGTGTTTCTGCTCGCTCTTTTGTCATTACAAAAATATTTTCCTCCTGCAATACTTTGCGAGCTGGTAAATCTTTATCAATTATGATCGGCATGTTGTTTGCCTCCGACTAGCGCTGCTTCTAAATCTGCAATAATATCAGAAACATCTTCTATGCCAACTGATAAACGAATTAAATCTGATGTGACGCCAGCTAAACGTTGATCTTCAGCACTTAATTGTCTATGCGTTGTACTAGCAGGATGTATAACGCAAGTTCGTGCATCAGCTACATGCGTTACAAGAGTTGCTAGTTTTACATTTGCGATAAATTCTTTTGCTGCTTCTAATCCTCCCTTAATGCCGAATGTTAAAACACCACTCGCACCTTTTTTCAAATACTTTTGTGCTAACGAATAATTTTCATTACTATCTAATCCTGGATAATTCACCCATTCAATACGTTCATGATCAGCAAGCCATTTAGCAACTGCGAGAGCATTTTCACTATGACGCTCCATTCGTAAATGCAATGTTTCTAAGCCGATATTGCTAATATACGCATTAAATGGGCTCATACAGTTTCCGTAGTCTCTTAATAATTGAACACGTGCCTTCACAATATAAGCTGCCGCTCCAAAATTTTGAACATAACTTACGCCATGATAACTTGGATCCGGTTCAACAAGTTCAGGATATTTTCCATTTGTCCAATCGAAGTTTCCTCCATCAATGACAATGCCGCCCAAAGAACTTGCATGACCATCAATATATTTCGTCGTAGAATGAACGATAATATTTGCTCCATGTTCAAATGCTTGGCATAAATAAGGGGTTGCTAATGTATTATCCACGATAAAAGGTACTTCCAACTCTTTCGCTGCATCTGAAAATTCTTTGAAATTTAAAACGTTCATCGCTGGGTTTCCTAGCGATTCTGCATAAACAAGTTTCGTCTTATCATTAGCAAGGGCCACAATTTCATCAGCTGTTAAATTTGGATTAAAGAACGTAACATCAATACCAAGCTTACGCAAACTCACCCCAAATAAATTAAACGTCCCGCCATACACTGTGGAAGAACAAAGCAAGTGGTCTCCGCTACTACAAATATTTAAAACGGCGAGCATAATAGCAGCCTGCCCAGAAGCCGTTGCAACAGCTCCTACACCGCCCTCTAATTCCGCCAGCTTTTGCTCAAATGCAGCTAAAGTAGGATTACCAATACGCGTATAAATATATCCTTCTGCCTCTAAATTAAATAACGCTGCTAAATCATCCGAAGTATCATATTTATAAGTTGTACTTTGATAAAGCGGTAAAACACGCGGTTCTCCATTCTTTGGCGTATAGCCACCTTGCACACAAATCGTTCCTTTCCCCCATGATTCTCCCATTTCTCATTCTCCTTTCTTTTATACAAAATAAAAAACTGCCCCTTTCCTGAAAACAAGAAAGGAGCAGTTTAAAAACACGCTCTAAAGGCTCTTTCTTATCTCTCAGGATTTATTACCTGCAGGATTTGGCACAATTCCGTTATACGGCTGTTGCCAAGGTTTCATCGGGCCTGTCCCTCCACCTTTTCTTGATAAGACTATGCAATTACCGTTGATTTTATAGCAATAATTTCCTAATGTCAATTAGTTTTTCTGAATGTTCTAAAATAAATGTTAACAGTTTCATATAAAGCAACAAAAGAAATATATTCTAGTCTATTTCAAAAAAGACCTTTAAAAACCTCAAATCAGTCTATAAAATTAAATAAGTAATTTAACCTATAATTCAAATTCCCCAAAAGTTAGTCTATATGTTGAATAGGGCATCTTCTCAAAAAGATACTATATATATTCAATCCACTTTCCACTAGTATATTTCACTTTTTTCCCTACTAAGATTTACATAACGGAGGTATAACATGACAAATAAAAAAGATATGCAGTACATACTTGCTCTATATGGCATTCTTCTAGGATCTATAGTAGGAGCTACAGTCTGGTTATTTTTAGTCACAATAAATATTGGAATCCACTTTATTTGGGGATACTTGCCTGAAGTTCTCTCTTTTCCCTCTTATTACACCCTTTGCGTAACAATAATTGGTGGGGTCCTTGTTGGTCTATCACAAAAACATTTCGGTACATACCCACGCCTTATGCCTGAAGTGATGGCTGAATATAAAAAAACTAGTCGAATCGAATATCGCTTTATCCATCGAGCTACTTTAACAGCGATTATTGTTTTAATTTTTGGAGCTAGTCTTGGTCCAGAAGCCGCACTAGTTGGAATTATAGGTGGACTGTGCACATGGGTAGGGGATCGCTTTAACTTTGCCTTAAAGGGTATGAATGAGCTAACCGAGATCGGAATTGGCGCTACTTTAAGTGTCATTTTTAACGCACCATTATTCGGTTATTTAGCACCGAATGAAAATGAGGGGGAACAAATTGCTGCTTTTTCTAAAGGAAAAAAAGCAATTGTATACTTAGCTACTACTTTCGCAGGTTTTTCTGTTTATTTACTACTGAGTAAACTCGATAATCGTGGATCCTTTATTGTTGATTTCGGGGAAGGTGCACTTTCTTTCAATGAATGGATCGCATTTCTTCCACTTGCTAGTATCGGTGCTATAGTTGGTTTCTTTTATTTCAAGTTAGAATTCACATTAGAGAAATTCATTCACCCTTTTAGGGAATACAAACTGACACTCGGAATTATCGGTGGTATTTTATTAGGAATTGCGGGAACTTTTCTTCCTTACACATTATTTTCAGGGGAACATCAATTAAAAGAATTAGTTGTCGAATGGAGCCATTTATCTTTTTGGATACTACTTCTTTCAGGGATTTTAAAGTTGTGCGTTACTGCCGTTTGCTTAAACACAGGGTGGCGAGGTGGACATATCTTCCCAATTATATTTTCTGGGTCAAGTATCGGATATGCTGTAGCATCTATTCTTCCTATAGACCCGGTAGCATCTGTTGCCATCGTAACGACAGCAATTTCAAGCTATGCGTTACGAAAGCCAATAGCTATAACATTACTATTGCTTATGTTTTTCCCGCTTAATTTACTATTACCAATGCTTGGGGCAGCTGCTATCGGAAATGCATTTCCACTTCCAAAACATAACGAAACTACAAATTAAAAAAATAGGCAGTAGGGACAAAAGTTCTACTGCCTATTTTTATTACACACGCTGCTTCAATATTGCATATAACTCCTCAAAATTCTGCACTTCATATGTTGGCACAATCTCGCTATGATTTGATTTCTTTTCTGGATTAAACCAACAAGTATCAATTCCCGCTACATATCCACCTTTCATATCAGCGCTTAACGAATCCCCAATAATGAGCCCTTCTTCAGGAGCAAAATTAGGAATTCTTTCAAAAACATAATCAAAATACTCTTTCATTGGCTTTTGATAACCTGTATCTTCAGAAACGAAAATATCTTTAAACATTGAATGTAACCCTGCATTACGTAAACGTTTATATTGCGTCTTCGAAACACCGTTTGTCACTATATATAAATCATACTCACTTTCAATTTGATTTATAAATTCAAATGCACCTTGTATGAGTTGATTCCCTTCTTCTAAGTAGTTGCGATAATTATTTTCAAATAATATCCCATCCACTTCTTGTCCATATTCTTTAAATAAAACCGAAAACCTTGTATTTACTACTTCATCACGATTTATTTTACCTTCTTCAAAATCATCCCAAAGACCTTTATTAACTTTTTTATACTGCGCTTCAATCTCACTAGTTAGAGGAATTCCTTTCTCCTCAAAAAGCATACGTAACGCTATCCTCTCAGCCTTTTGAAAATCTAACAATGTATTATCCACATCAAATAATAGTGTTTTATATTTTTTCATAAGCCCCTCACACTCTCTTTTCTACAAAAACAAATTTACGTAAATCGTAGCATTCTTTCTTGTAAAAATAATAGGAGATATCTCATACTAAATATGAGGTGAAAACATGAAAGTCAGTAAAAATAGCGAAGAAATCTCTCATTACATACAAACTTACAACTTCCATACTCTTTTTTCTTTTGACATTTTACCGTATGCTGAACTACATTCCTTTCAGAAGAGAGAAAAGATATGTAATGAAGGGGTTGATGTTCCTTATCTTTATTACTTAATTTCCGGGAAAGCAAAAATATATATGAGTCACAAAAACGGAAAGGTCTCCTTAATTAACTTTATTCAAGCACCTTCGTTCATTGGGGAATTAGGATTAATTGGCGTAGAATCCGTCACGAAAACGGTGGAAGTAATGGAAGATTGTATATGCTTAGCGCTTCCTCTTAAAGATTGTCAGCATATTTTATTACAAGATGCTATTTTTCTACAGAAACTATGCAAATTTATCGGTGAAAAAACAATTACCCGAACAGAAAGTTATGCCAAAAATAATAGTTATCCGTTCGAAAATCGATTAGCAGCGTTTATTCTATTAACAGAACAAAATAACAGTTATACAGAAAAACATACCGAGGCTTCGGAATATTTAAATGTTAGCTACCGTCACCTTTTATATGTATTAAATCAATTTTGCCAACAAAATTATTTAAAGAAAGACGGAAGAACCTATTACATACAAGATCGCAATCAACTAGAAAAACTTGCTGATGAGCTAAAAATATAAAGAAACAGCATTAACATAAACGTTAATGCTGTTTCTTTGAGTGACGATTATAATTTCAATTAGAATTTATTTGCTACTTTAGCTGCTTCTTCAAGACCAGCCGTAATGATTTCTTCCGCTTTATCTGGGAATTGGTTATGTCCTTCAATAACTACTGTTTCCATGTTTGTTGCGCCGAAGAAGCCCATCATGCTTGCTACATATTTAACAGCCATTTCTACTTCTGCTGCTGGACCTTCAGAGTATACACCGCCGCGCGCGTTTAATAATGCAATCTTCTTATCTCCAATTAGACCAACTGGGCCTTCTGGCGTATATTTAAACGTTTTACCAGCACGGTTTAAATAATCAATATATGTGTGTAACACTGCTGGAATCGTTAAGTTCCATAATGGGAAACCGAAAACAACTTTATCAGCTTCTAAAAATTGATTTAAATACTTATCAGCAACTGCTACTGCTTTTGCTTCTTCTTCTGTTAAATCAAATCCTTTACCTGCTTTGAATGTACCATTAATCATGTCTACGCCTACGTATGGTAATTCTTCTTTATATAAATCAAGTTCTACTACTGTATCATTTGGATGCGCTTCTTTGTAACTTGCTAAAAACGCTTCATATAATTTCACACTAACTGCTTGTTCCGCTGGACGGTTGTTTGCTTTTACGAATAAAACTTTTGTCATTATCTTTTCCTCCTAGTACTAGCTCTTCTGTCGTTATATGCTTTCAAAAAAGGTATCCCTTGTAATTGTTGTTTGTTGCTTACAAAACATATTTTATCTTCATATCGAGACAATTTCGTCCTCACATAGACGTATTTTTCCATAAAAAAAGTCCACCTTCTAAAGGCGAACTAGGTCTTACGACTTTTGTCTTATACAATTCCGTTTTTCACTGCATATAATGCCGCTTGCGTGCGATCAGATAAATGCAACTTACTCAAAATACTACTTACATGAGCTTTTACTGTTTTTTCTGTAATAACTAAAACAGAAGCGATTTCTTTATTACTCATCCCTTTCGCTAATAGCTGCAATACTTCATTTTCTCTCGCTGTTAGCACATCTACTTGAATAGAAGGCTCTTCTTCCTTTTCTTCCACAGGTAACGTTTGGGAGAGAAGAGCATTTGCTATATCTGGATGTAATTGAATATTACCTTTATATGCGCTTCGAATAGCTTCAACAAGCTGATCCGGTTCTACATCTTTTAAAATATACCCGCTTGCTCCAGCCCTTAATGCCGGTAACACATGCGCCTGATCAGAAAAGCTAGTCAATACAATTACTTTCACATCCGCATATTCTTTTTTAATACACGCTGTCGCTTCAACACCATCCATTTCGGGCATATATAAATCCATTAGTACAACATCAGGATTTGTCTCTCCTACTTTCACTAGTGCCTCTTTCCCATTACTTGCTTCTCCCACTAACTCTATATCTTCCTGTGTACTTAAGAAAAATGCTAATCCTTTTAAAACGACTGTATGATCATCAACTAATAATACTTTTATTTTCACAAACTTCCCTCATTTTCACATCATAATGGTACGTTTACTTTTACACTTGTTCTTTTTTTATGACTTACAATTTTAATTGTTCCACCGACTAATTCTACTCTTTCGCGCATCGTAATCATGCCAAGTGATTTCTTCTCTTTTATATTCTTTTCTACAAAGCCGTTTCCTTGATCGACTATTTCTAATGATACATTCTTCTCGGTCACTTTGAAATAAATCGTCGCTTCTCTAACATTCGCATGCTTACTTACGTTATTTAAAGCTTCTTGTCCAATTCTCCATAACGCTTCCTCTACTACGCGCGGTAAATCTCGGACACCTGTAATTTGTTCCCGAATTTTCAACCCCAAACTTTCACCATATTGCTTTAAAGCTGGTAATAATCCTTTCTCTAAACCTGCTGGACGTAGTTGCCAAATCAACGTCCTCATTTCTTTTAAAGCTCCTTGCGCTAGTTCACGCATCTCATGCAAAGATCGGTCCACCTTTTCATTTTGACCTTTTAAGACTGCCTCAGCGCCCTTTGTCATAAAGGTTAACGAAAATAGCTTTTGTGAGACGGAATCATGTAAGTCCCTTGCTAACCGATTTCTTTCTTCCATTCGTACAAGTTCGCGTCGTTGCTCATTTAACCTTAAATTTTCTATCACGAAGGAAATATGATTTGTTATTGCTTGAAGTACATCTATCGTATTCACATCAAATTCACCATGATTTGAATTAACACATAAAACACCAAATATGTGAGTTTGAATCTGTATTGGTGTGGCAATAACCGTTCTATTAGAGGCTACCTTATGACTGATTTGATCGTTTAATAAAATAAGTTCACCTTTTTCTAATGCTTCTTTCGCTGCTTCTTTTATATCCTCGTGCAATTCTTCCTGACAATAAGATGCCCGCAAGGATAATTCTTTCTCTTCCCTAATAAAAAACGCCACTTGATTCCACTGAAACACTTCACCTAATTGATTTACAACTTTTTCAGGCAATATATTAAATTGATGAATCGTTCTTAAAACTTGAATGAATCGTTCTAATTTCACATAATAATGCGCTCTTCGCTTTTCATTTTCATATAACTTTGCTCGTTTTAAAGCCGTTCCAATTTGGAAAGCAACTGATTGAAGCAATACTAATTCTTCTTCTGAAAAATGTGTTTTACTTGGGCTTGCCACATTTAACAAACCAAATTTTTCTCCTCCAGCCTTTAAAGGAACCGTAGCATGATGAAGAATCCCTTCTGTATCTCCCCAATTATATTCAATTGCATTATTAATTCTTTTACATTCAATAATATTAACAGCTCTCTCTAACTTTCCATCCACAAAGCCACGTAAACACCAGCATTCCCCTTCACACATCGGGCGTTTATTTTCATATGTAAGTGCCTCTGGTAATTGATAATCAATTAATTTTGTATATCTACCATTTTCATCCGCAAGAAATATCCATCCTGTCGTTAAACCTGTTACACTAAGTAATTTTTCTAGCACTGCTTGCAATACATGGTATGTATCATTTGATGTATTTAGCGTTTCTGCAATTTCTTTTAATATAACTAATTCATTTGTACGATTCTCTTGAAACATAATTCGTCTCCTACATACAAGATTTTACATAGTTCCTAACATAAATCATCTACTTTTCACTTTGTACTTATTCATAACATTGATATAATGGTGAAAACATAGTTTTCATTATATCACCTGAGGGGGCTTTTCATAATGACATTAAATAAAGCACTTACTATCGCTGGTTCTGACACAAGTGGCGGTGCTGGTATACAAGCAGATTTAAAAACATTCCAAGAACTTGGTGTATACGGAATGACATCACTTACGACAATCGTAACGATGGATCCACATAACGGTTGGGCACATAACGTATTCCCAATCCCAGCTTCTACATTAAAACCACAATTAGAAACGACAATTGAGGGCGTTGGCGTAGATGCTTTAAAAACGGGTATGCTTGGATCGGTAGAAATTATTGAAATGGTTGCAGAAACAATCGAAAAACATAATTTCAAAAATGTAGTAGTTGACCCTGTTATGGTATGTAAAGGTGCTGATGAAGCATTACACCCTGAAACGAATGATTGCTTACGTGACGTTCTTGTTCCAAAGGCATTAGTTGTAACACCAAACTTATTTGAAGCTTACCAATTAAGTGGCGTAAAGATTAATTCTCTTGAAGACATGAAAGAAGCAGCGAAAAAGATCCACGCTTTAGGTGCGAAATACGTCCTAATTAAAGGCGGTAGCAAGCTTGGTACGGAAACTGCAATCGACGTCCTATATGATGGAGAGACATTCGACCTTCTAGAATCAGAAAAAATTGATACGACAAATACACACGGCGCAGGTTGCACATATTCTGCTGCAATTGCAGCAGAACTTGCAAAAGGAAAATCTGTGAAAGAAGCAGTAAAAACTGCTAAAGAATTTATCACAGCTGCTATCCGTTATTCATTTAAGATTAACGAATACGTAGGCCCAACACATCACGGTGCATATCGTAAATTCGTCGTATCAAAAGAACTTGTCTAACTAAACGAAAACACCCACAGAGTTCATATATTTCCTCTCTGTGGGTGTTTTTTATAAGCTCTTCTGGTCATCTTACCTTTAAGATGCAGAACTGACCTGATTTCTACCATTTCTTTTGGAGTAATATAATGCATCATCAGCAGCTTGAATAAATTGCTCTGGTGATTGTTCATATACTGAAATCCCTACTGAAACTGTAATTTTTATTTTTGTTCCATCTAACAATTGGAATGAATGTTTTTCAACAGCTGCGCGAACTTGTTCCCCCATACGCATTCCGTAAGCTAATCCCTTCTGCGGTATAAGAAGCGCGAACTCCTCTCCACCCTTTCGAAAAGCCAAATCTGGAAACGTTGAAACTTCTCGTAAAATACGCCCTATTTGTTTTAATACTTCATCTCCTGCAGGATGCCCGTACGTATCGTTTACAGACTTAAAATGATCAATATCTATAAGTAGTAAACAAAGTGAATTATTTTTCATGCGCTTATTACCAATATGATGATTCATTTCTAAATCAAACTGCCTTACGTTTCCTAAACCTGTCAATGCATCTATCGTTGCATATTGCTTCATCTTTTGAAATAACTCATTGGATTGCAATACATAATTCGCGCTTATAAATGTGATATATGCTGCAACACTACTACAAACTAAATATAATGCTACTATAGACATATCCTTAAACAGCATAGAAAGTGGCACCGCTAAAATAAATAAACTATATACATTAAACCAGATCCACCTTGTAAACATAGAAACTTTCATCCGCCAAATGAAAGTAACCCCAATACCTATCAATACAATAGTATAACAAGCCAATTCAGAGGCTAAAGAGTACTCGGTTAAAAATAATCGGGTAATTAAAATGATCGTAACTGTTATACTACTAGCTATCGGACCTCCGATTATAATTGCCAAAATAACCGCTAAATAACGTAGATCCAACATAATATTTTCAATATGTACACCAAAATACATCAACAGTACACTTAATATTCCAGTAAAAATACCAACTACACATTTCTGCCAAAAGGAGAACTCTTCTTTTAACGGTTTATCTCTTAAAAGCTGACCTCCAATAAAAATAAAGGAAAGAATAATTGTTGTATTTACAAATAAGTCCCTTAACATAAAATAATCTCCCTACTTTTCTATCTATCCCTTTCCTTATTTTATTGTATACGAAATGCCTATAATTCCCAAAGCTTTTTATATATTTTTTGCTGTTCCACGTGAAACAGCAAAAAAATAAAAAGGACGCAAATTCGTCCTTCTCATTAACAACAGCGTGATATTTTTCCACCCTTTGCATTAAATCTAGCTTCTTGCGCTTCTGCAAAAAATTGTTTTTGACATACAACTTCTTCTTCTGGATGATGCTTTTTCATATGCTCTACATATGTTTCATAGCTTGGTACCCCAACAAGTAAACTAATAAAGTGTTTCCTTTGTCCCCATACTTGCCGTAGTCTTTTAAGCATAGTTCCTCGACTCACTTTCATCTCTAGGAATATATGGTGCCTCTTTTAACGGCATTGGCTTGTTTCTTAATACTTGAATCCAAATTCGAAGCGCAGAAATTAATACTGCAATTACAACTATCATAAAAATCCCACACAGTGCTGCGTCAATATAATCATTGAAAATAATTTGCTTCATTTGAGCAACATTTTTAGCTGGTGCTAACACTTTCCCCTCATCTAACGCTCCTTGAAACACCTTTGCGTGAGATAGAAATCCTATTTTAGGGTTTTCATGAAATAGCTTTTGATAACCCGCCGTCATCGTTACAATAAGCAACCCGACAGTTGGAATAAGCGTCACCCAAACATATGCCTTTTTTCCCATTTTGAACAAAATTGTCGTTCCAAGTAATAATGCAATACCTGCTAACATTTGGTTTGCAATACCGAAAAGTGGCCATAATGTATTAATTCCACCAAGTGGATCCACTACTCCTTGATATAAGAAATAGCCCCATCCTAATACACATAACGTTGTAGCTATTACATTCGCTAATGTGGAATCCGTTTTCCCAAACGGCTTATATACATGCCCTAAAATATCTTGAATCATAAATCGGCCGACACGCGTTCCAGCATCAATCGTTGTTAAAATGAATAGAGCTTCAAAGAGAATCGCAAAATGATACCAAAATGCCATCATGGCTGTTCCACCTATTACTTGTGAGAAAATATATGCCATACCTATCGCTAACGTTGGCGCACCACCTGTACGTGATAAAATCGTTTGCTCTCCAACGTTTACAGCGAGATCTTTTAGTTCATTTGGTGTAATAGCAAATCCCCATGAGGAAATAACTTGAGCTGCCTGCGAGACATCTGTACCGATAAGTGCTGCGGGACTATTAATTGCAAAATACGTTCCCGGTGTTAATACACAAGCTGCAATCATTGCCATCGCTGCTACAAACGACTCCATTAACATTGCTCCATAGCCGATTGGCTGTGCGTGTCCCTCTTGCTCAATCATCTTCGGCGTCGTGCCTGATGAAACGAGAGCATGGAATCCAGACACTGCACCACAAGCAATAGTAATAAATAAAAATGGGAATAAGTTTCCGGAGAACACAGGGCCAGTTCCATCAATAAATTTTGAAACTGCTGGCATTTGTAAATCTGGTGCTACAATTAAAATACCGATTGCTAATCCTACAATTGTTCCGACTTTTAAAAATGTACTTAAATAATCACGTGGTGCTAAAAGCATCCACACTGGTAATGCCGATGCGATAAACCCGTATACAATAAGCATAATAGCAATTGTTTCTCCGCTAAACGTGAACATGCTTGCAAGCGCCGGATTCTCCGCTACATACTGCCCTCCAATAAGAGACAGTATAAGTAGGATAATTCCGATTGCTGACCCTTCACCAACCCGTCCGGGCCTAATGTAGCGCATATACACTCCCATTAAAATAGCGATAGGAATCGTTGCTGCTATCGTAAACATTCCCCAAGGACTTCCGACAAGCGCCTTTACTACTACTAATGCTAATACCGCTAATAAAATAATCATAATGCCTAAAATACCGATCATGGCAATAAGTCCTGTAACAGGACCAATCTCATCTTTAATCATTTCACCGAGAGATTTACCATTACGTCTCATCGAAGCAAATAAAATGATAAAATCTTGCACAGCTCCAGCGACAACGACCCCAACAATAATCCATATTGTCCCTGGTAAATATCCCATTTGTGCCGCCAAAATCGGTCCTACTAAAGGTCCAGCTCCAGCAATTGCTGCAAAATGATGCCCAAATAATACCCATTTATTTGTTGGAACATAATCTTTCCCATCATTTAATGTATGGGCTGGCGTTTGCCGATTATTATCTAAACCGAATACCTTTCTCGCTATAAATCTACTATAAAAGCGATAAGCAACTGCATACACACATACCGCAGCTACTAAGAGCCATACGGCATTAATAGTTTCACCTTGTGATAAAGCTATTACACCGAAAGCACCTGCTCCTACTGCTGCAATAACTCCCCAAAGTAAAATCGACTTCAATGTTCTCACATACAATCCCCCCAATACTATTTCTTAGTGGGATTGTACTAAATTTTCTGAATATTTAACTTGAATCCTCCCTATCATGAAGGATTTTTAGTTTATCATGTTAAAAAAATTGCATTATCTGCTATAATTCAATTTTATTTCGAAGTCGTTTCACATAATTACGACTAACTGGAATCGGTTGCTCATCATATTTATCTAAATATAGATTATATGTGCCATTATAGTAAGGCTTTAACTCTTGTACATATGACATATTAATTAAATAACTTTTATGCACACGTAAAAAATCATATGCATTTAGCTTATTTTCTAGCTCCTGAAGTGTATATGTTGAAATATACTGATTATTTGTTGTATAAATTGAAACTGTTTTGTTTTCCTTATTTTTGCTTACATATACAATATCTTCCGGAAAAATATACCGAATTCCTTCTTGACCTTCTATCGGTAGTTTTCGCAAATAACTCTTTGCTTTCTCTCCTTGCTCTTTACCCATTCTATATAAAAGGAATTGCAAATCTTCTTCGCGAAATGGGCGTAGTAAATAATAAAATGCTTGAAAACGAAATGCCGTAATGGATTCTTCTATATCTTCACCCATAAAAATAAATTTTGCATAACAATTTACTTCCCTTAATAAATTCACATATTCAAATCCAGTTCCATCCATTAATTTTGAGTTTAAAAAAACAAAATCTGGTGTATGCTTTTTCATGATAAATAGTGCTTCTGTTCCCATACTTGCTTCAAAACATTCTACATTCTTTATATTTTCAATAAATTTTTCAGCTAAACTTCTTCGCTCTTCTGCTTCTTCCATAATCAGTAAAATTTTCATTTCTTCAACCACCTAATTCTTTTGTCCGTATGTCCTGTTGTATACATTCGCTTTTATAAAGAACATTCCCTTTTTCTTACTATACCATTATTTATCTAAAAAAACAGAAAAAAGGAAACCTTCACGGTTCCCCTTGCTCTTTTATTCCGCTATTTAGAGTCAGTAACACTCACACTTCAACATTGGCTAAATGTGAAGAAATAAAGTGCAAGTGTTACTGCCATAGTACAAACCGATAATCCGCGAAGGAATAGATCCTCATCGATTAAAATTTCACCTTATGCTAATTCTCGTTGTTTCGTTTCTTGCCCAAGTATAATTACAGCAAATACGCCTATTAAAATTGATCCACAGAAAATCGTAAATATTAGTGATAGTGAAGCCTGTGAAGCAACTAAATATCCTACTAATAGCGGTCCAAGAATACCACCAATACGACCAAATGCTGCTGCCATACCTGCACCTGTACCACGAATAACTGTTGGATATTGTTCAGGTGTATAGGCGTATAATGCACCCCAAGCACCTAAATTAAAGAAGGATAGTAACATGCCTGCTACGATTAATACTGTTAATGACTCTGCTACTCCAAATAAGTAAGCACTGCATGCTGTACCAATTAAATACGTAACTAAAACAAACTTACGACCAAGACGTTCAATAAACCAAGCAGCTGTGAAATAACCCGGCAATTGAGCTAACGTCATAATAAGTACGTATTGGAAACTTTTTATTAAACTAAATCCTTTTAATACCATTACACTAGGTAACCAAAGGAACATTCCATAATAGGAAAAGACAACAGAAAACCATAAAATCCATAACATAATTGTTGCCTTACGGTATTCCCCAGACCAAACTGACTTTATATTTTCGATAACGGATGGCCTTTTTTCAACCTTTTGGAATCTCGGAGAATCCGGTAAATTCCACCTTAAATATAAAGCATATAGCGCCGGAATCGCACTTAATATCATCGCAACTTCCCAACCATATTTCGGTATAACAAAATACGAGATAAGAGCCGCAATTAGCCATCCACCTGCCCAAAAACTTTCTAATAACACAACTATTTTGCCGCGTTCATGTGCTTCAACACTCTCTGATACTAATGTAGAGGCAACTGGAAGCTCTCCCCCTAGCCCCATACCGATTAAAAATCTTAAAACAAGGAACATAGCAAGTGTTGTCGTTAAAGCCGTTAGACCACTACCTATAGAAAATAATAATAATGTAATAATAAAGACTGATTTCCGCCCTATTTTATCTGATAGTATTCCAAAAACGAGCGCTCCAACTGCCATACCAATTGAATTAATGCTGCCTATCCAGCCCATTTCTTGCGTACTTAATCCCCAATCTTTTTGCAATGCCACCATTACAAATGAAAGCATTCCAACATCCATTGCATCAAATAACCATCCAAGCCCCGCTATACCAAGTAGCTTTCGCTTCGAAATTTCTTTCACCTTGCCCACAAGAAGTCCTCCTTACACAGCTGTCTTTACACATCATTTTACATGTGTGAATTGTATAAGTAAAATACTTTCGTGTAAAAATTCTCCTTCATCATTCCCAAAAAGTAAAATACTTATCCGACTATTGGAGGGCAGTAAGATCCACGCCAGGGGTTAGATTAAAAAGCCATTGCCAGTAAACACCCGTTTCGTGAGGATTCGCAATTGATGGTAAACGAACAAAACCTTACTTTATCAAAAATGGACAAATAAAAAAGTAGCGATATTTCGCTACTTTTTCGAACGCATAACTTCTTTTAAAAATTCCGCTAATACTAACTGACGACGCCAACGCGTTGGATTGCTACACAATCTATAAAACCACTCTAAATGGATCGCTTGAATCCATTTTGGTGCACGTTTTACCTCTCCAGCCCATACATCTAAACTTCCGCCTACTCCAACAGCCATTTTCGTTTCTAAACGATGCTTATTCGTTTGGATGAAGTTCTCTTGTCTCGGGAAACCAAGTGCAACAAGCAATAAGTCTGGTTTTGCCTCTTGAATACGAGAAACAATATTCTCTTCTTCTTCTTGTTTAAAGTATCCATCTTGTATACCCACAATAGATACAGCTGAATACGTCTTCGTTAAATGATCTGCTGCAGCTTGTACAACATGTGGTTTTGCACCAAGTAAGAAAACAGATACTGGTTTATTCTCTTCTGATAGCTTCGCAAATAAATTACACATTAAATCAAAACCTGCTACACGTTCCTTTAAAGGTGTGCCCAGCATACCACTTGCTTTTACAACCCCAATTCCGTCAGGCGTAATTAAATCTGTATTTAATAATGTTTTATAGAATGCTTCATCTTTTTTTGCACACATAACAATTTCAGGATTTGCTGTTACTACTTGAAAAGTATGCGTTCGCTCCACTTCTAGTTGTCCCTTCAAATATTGGATTGTTTCATCCATTGTCATTGTAGAAAAAGGAACACCTAGAATATCAACCGTTTTTACTTGCATGATTAACTATCCTCTCTATTTCAGTAAAAGTGTTTTATATGCATTATAAGTATCTTCATACAAATTCTTTAGCGAGAAGTGAGTAGATGCGTGAGTATATAAACGATTTCCCATCGCTTCTAATTCACCATTCAACCATTTTTCATAAGCATTTGCTAATGCATTTGCTAACGAGTCTGCATCACCAATCGGTACAATCCATCCATACGTATCATCAACTATTAACTTTTTCATATCACCTACATTTGTTGCAATAGATGTTAAGCGTTGATTAGCCGCTTCTAATAAAACGAGAGGGAAACTTTCGCTATAAGAGGTTAACAAATTAATGTGTGCAGACGCATATAATTCCTTTGAATCTGTACGAAAACCTAGAAACATTACTTTATCCTCTAGACCCTTTTGTTTCACCATCTCTTTTAATTCTGCTTCTATAGGACCATCACCAAGCAAGAGTACCTTTATATTGGGAATTTTAATTTTTTGTAATGCTTCAAATAAAATATCATGACCTTTAACAGGATGAAGACGTGCTACTTGAATGGCTGTAAATATTCCTTCATCGATGCCAAATTCACTCTTATCATAAGGTTTTGCCGGATTACTATCATACTCAATTCCATTATAAACAGTACAAATCTTCTCTTCTGGTACACCTAGTTTTATTATATTTCTCTTAAAGTTCTCCGTAATTGCAAAGAATAAATCTACCTTCCTGAAAGAACGTAAATTTAACTTCGTAAATACCCATCCTTTTAATCCCCTCTTCATAAAATCCAAAGTTGGATCACTGTGGACAGTCATTATCCATTTCGCTTTTATACCTTTTTTCAAGAGGGAGAGATAGAAATTTGCTCGTGCGCCATGTGTATGCACAATGTCAAATTGATTTTCATTAATAAATGCTTTTATTTTTGAAAGAATTGATAGGTCGTACCGAGATGATTGGGTAAAAACATGTACTTGAATACCAAGGTTTCTCGCCTCTCTAGCAATCGCACCTTCTTCAAATACCATTAATTCCACTTCTTCCTTTGAAAATTGAGATAAAAGTGAAATAATATGTGTTTTTCCCCCACCTTCTTCTGCACCAGCATTCATATGCAACACTTTCATTTCTTACATCCCCCATTTTTTTCTTTTTATTTACTATAACAAAATAAAAGCTAACATATGCTAGCTTTTATTTTTCTATCATTCAATTTCCAGGTCAACTATTAAATATGCCATGATTACTACTAAGTAGAAACTCACTCCAGGTGCAATTAAAATATGACCAGCCATGAATGAGATACCTAATCCAAGAAGTATCGCCGCAATCACCATTGCATATTTCACAGTGAATATTTGTTTAAATTTAGTAAATATACATGCAATAAATTTAATACCAAAGTATAAGAATGGAATTACAAGTAAAATGAACCCTATGATTCCGAAAGAATAGAACCAATCGTGGAAATCACGTTCAATTAATTTCGGCTGTTCTTTATAGTTACCCGCATAACCCATTCCTAATAATTTTTGAGACATTGGGGCTTCATTATAGAAATCTTTATACATTTGTTCAAATAGTTGACGCCCACTAAAAATAAGAGCTTGCGTTTCTTCTTTTTTCTCTGCTACTTTTTCTTTTTCTTTCTCTTTTTCTTTTTCTTGCTCTGTCACAGGAGGTTTGTGTTCTTTAGCTTCCTCCTTCTTTTTCTCTTCCTTTTTCGCACTCTGTTCTTGTTCAATTAATTGGAAATGGAATCCCATATTTTTCATAAATGGTGAAAAAGGTGTATATGCCAATATGCCTACAAATACAGTCATTGCAAGAAAACCATTTAATAAATAGGCATGTTTCTTTCCATCTTTACGCTGTGTAAATGCTTGAATAAAGCACATAACAACTGCGATAGCCATTGATCCAAAAATTGCTCCTACGCCAACCTTTGTCCCAATTGCAAATAGTGAATAAACAACTAAAATTGAAGGAATCCAATAATATGCTTTACCTATACTTTTTGTTTTTTCGATTGAGTACAAAATAACAATTGGACACATGATAGCTAAAATAGATCCTAGCTCGTTACCTGCATAAAACCAACCGCGTGATCCTAACTTTACCCATTCGTAACTATTATAATCTGTGCCAGTAGTAATTGAAGCTACCATTACTACTCCTATAATTAGCGATGCATACGTAATGTAGTTACGCATTTTCGAATGACTTTTTTCTTTTAAAGACTTAAACACAAACACATAACAAGTAAGCATAACAAACGGATATAAAGCTTTTGCTATAAACTTCATTTCTTCTGTAAGTACCATAGGATCTTTTGTAAGCTTATTATTTACCAATCCGATAGTAAAGACTATTCCTACTAAGATTATATACAATATATATTTTATATTTCCTTGTTTCTTCGTTTGAATTAAAATATATATTCCGCCTAGGAACATAACGAATAAGCGTGTAATAACTCCAATGGTCGTATCAATTTTTAAAACCATGATACAGAACGCTGTAAGTAAATCTAAAATCGGTTGCAACAAAATAAAGATTAGTAGAAAATTTTCAAATTTATTACTTTTACTATTTTCGCTTAACATCTAGAACCTCCATAACTATTACCTAATTTCAATCTATACAGTTAATATTTTTTTCTCATCTCAAATATTTATTATAACATATATTTTTTAATTAAACGTCTCACATTTCTACCCCAACCTTACCTTTCAAAAAAAGATTATTTGTATTTTCAAGCGCTTTCTTTCCTCATTTTTTCTTTTTTTCTACATGTAACGAAAATGCATTGTTATTTACATAACTTTAGTGTATATTTTTTCTCTGGAACATCTTTAGGAGGAAGGGATTACAGCAATGTTATTAATCGACATATTTACGTTTCTTGGCATTATCGCCGCTGCTATTTCCGGTACATTAGTTGGTTTAAAAAAAGATTTAGATTTATTCGGTGTCCTTTGTTTAGCTGTAGCTACTGCGCTCGGCGGCGGTATTATTCGTGATATTATGATCGGTAACTTGCCTCCTGTCGCATTTGTTAAACCTATTTACTTTTTCGTAAGCGTATTATCAGCACTATTTACTTGTATGTTTTTTGAGCGTATCAATAAACTTCAAGTCGTTATTATGCTCTCTGATGCTGTTGGCTTAGGTGTTTTTACAGCTATCGGTGCAAATGCGGCAATGTCACATCATGTTGACGCCTCATTTCTAGTCGTTTCAATGGGAGTCATTACAGGTATTGGAGGCGGTATTTTGCGTGACATTTGCGCTCAAGATATCCCCTACGTCTTCCGAAAAGAGATTTACGCAATCGCTTCTATTTTAGGAGCAATTAGTTTCCTAATCACATATGCAATGGGGGCACACATATTAGCTTTCTATGTTTGTTTATTAGTAACATTCATTATTCGTGTTGTCACTGTAATATATAATGTACATTTCCCAGTTTTCTTTAAAACACATGCTAAAATTAATAAAGGCCATTAAGAGAATTCTACATAGAATTCTCTTAATTTATATACTATTCTACACACTAATGTAGAGTAATTGTATATAAAAATATATAATTATATTAGAAACAAAAAATGAAAACGCTTCACATACAGGGGGAAGAACGATGCTTGGGGTTTTTAAAAAACATACAAATAAAACAAACGCCAGTATACTTGAATTAAGTAAGGATCAACAAATCACTTTTAATGTGCCTACTAATTCTGAACTAAAAGTGCAAATGGATATGCTACATATTTCAAAAGAAGATTTACAAATCGTAAAGGTATTACAGCCCTTTATTTATGAAGAAATTGATTGGATTACAGAAAAATTCTATGCCAATATTACAAAACAGCCTAATTTAATTACCATTATTGAACGTTATAGCTCTATTCCAAAGCTAAAGCAAACTTTAAAAACACATATAAAAGAATTATTCAGCGGAGATATGCATGAAGATTTCATTGAGCAACGTGTTAAAATTGCAAAAAGACATGTACAAATTGGGTTACATAGAAAATGGTATACAGCTGCTTATCAAGAATTATTCCGCTCTATCATGAAGATTTTAAAAACGAAAATTACAACAATTGATGATTTTTCTTACTCTATAAACGTAATAAATAAATTATTTACACTTGAACAAGAACTTGTTATTGCGGCCTATGAATCTGAATATGAAAGAATGCAAAAAGAACTTGAAAAAGAAAAAGAAATAACATCTATGACCATTACGCATATTGCAACAGAACTAGCATCTGTATCTGAAAAAACGAGCGCTTCTATTCAACAATTAACCGCTAAATCTGAAACTATTGTAGAAATTGCCAAAACAGGTACATCATTAGCTACAACATCGGAAGAAAAAGCAAATAAAGGTAAAGAACAATTAAATCAGCAAAATAAACGAATGGAATACATTCAAGCAAACATGGAAACGATTATTACTGATACTCATGAACTTCTCGATATTTCTAACAAAATTAATGAAATTATAGATATTGTAAAATCAATTGCAGAGCAAACAAATCTACTCGCACTAAATGCTGCTATTGAATCTGCACGTGCTGGGGAATTTGGTAAAGGCTTCTCCGTTGTAGCTGGAGAAATTCGAAAGTTATCGGAGCAGACGAAAGAATCTATATTCAACGTTACAAAGCTCGTTGAAAAAACAAATGAACAAATTATTCGTGTCTCTTCTTCAGTGAAACAAATTAGCTCCCTCGTATCTGAAGGAACAGATAGTATGTCTGCAACAGATCAATACTTCCAAGAAATTGTAAAAGACATGTCTAACTCAAAAGAACAGAATAAAAAAATTGAAAATGAGTTAGAAACCATTTCACAAGTAATGAAAGGAATTCAAGATGATTCCTCAAAAATGGCTCTAACAGCTGATAGTTTACAACTGGAGCTGAACCGATAAAGCGGTTATATCAGTAGAGATTCTTTATATCTACTGACCCTTAGTCTTCATCTTCTATCAAAAAAAGAATCCAAATTGGATTCTTTTTATTTTCTAAAGAATATTTTTTGACAGTACATATAACTCATATAAACACCAAAGCTTTGCAAAATAAACAATGCTGGCACAATAAGATTGTAATAGGTCATATCTACTTGTAAGAGTCTTAACAATACGTACCCACTAATTAACAATAAGAATAACATATACCCTTCGTTTTGTTGTTTCTTAATAAGAAAGTGTAATAAAGCGATAGACATAAACAATGTTAGCGCTATATATATAAGTTTTTCACATTTAAATAGAATAGAATGTATTCCTTCATCTGAGAATTGATTAATTACTGGTTTTAAAAGTTTAAATCTTTCTTCTTCAATCTCTTTTTGCTTTTGATCAATATGCTCTGTTACGCTTCGATTCTTTGTTACTTTCTCCTCATTTTTACCTTTTCCAATTAAAACAGATTGAACATACGTCTCATTCGAAATCGTATATTGTGACATTCCCATTGTCTGAATTCCATAACTCACACCAAAATGGGTACTATAAAATAGAATAAGTATCCCTATCATCTTTAATAATACTTTTTGCTTCATTGCTGATTGAAAGAGTTCAATTAACAACACATATACAGCAATAAAAATAGGAAGAAATAACCCCATTGGGGAAATCATATTACTACATGCAAATAAAATTGCTGAAAGCACCCACATATAAGGATGATCTAAACCTTTATATAAAAGTATGTAACAAGCTAAATAAAATAAAAATATTGCAAGCGATTCTGATGTTAATAAAGCACTCGTAAATATATTTGGAATATATAAAGCGTAAAATACAGAAGCAACACGGCCGCATTCTTCTCCAAAAACCATTGCTGCAATACGATAAATGAAAAATGCAGTCCCTGTGCAAAATAAAATATTAAATAGCTGCAATGCGAATACCGTATCGCCAAATACACGAATAATAATTGATTCATAAATAATAAAAGGTAAGTGCGCAACATTCTCTACGCTATTACCAATTGCAATCTGCTTTGCAGACTCAAACATAGCTTTCATATCATCGATTACCGGAACATCTACAAATAAAACCATACTCAGTCTCACGACTATAGATGTACCAATAAGAAAAATAAGAAATTGTTTATCTGTAAAACGATACTGTAAAATCGATGCTACTAACAGCATGAGAATAACAAAAATAATCAATACAATTGTTACACTTGTTGTACTGCCTCCAAAAAACTGTTTACTTGTTTCGAACGCAGACCAACAACTATAAACAAAAAATGCGAGCATCGCACCGATCATTATTTTACTGAAAAAAGACGAAAAATTTGTTTGTATATGATTCATATGTCCATTGCACCTCTATTTCCATTCATAACAAAACGATTCTATCACGAATAGGTACACAGCTGATAGGGAATTTCTATGACAAATACAGGGTCATAACTTTTTCACTTGCAATGTAAGCGACTACTCTTTTACACTACATTTTATATATGATAAATTTTCTTTCAGTTACATGAATACAAATACAGAAGTTTTACTAATCCTCTTCAGGAATTCTTTACTTCATTAAATATCTATAGATTTTTAATATTTTTGTACTCCACTTACAATACATGTCATTCTGATTGAAAACAGAAAATAGGGGCTGACCATATGGAAAAGAAATTCATGCGAGAATCTAAAGCAATTAAAACAACACGTGTTTTTCCAAATGATTTAAATAATCATCAAACACTTTTCGGCGGGAAATTATTGGCAGAAATTGATAGTATCGCTTCAATTGCAGCTGCAAGGCATAGTCGTAAACATTGCGTAACAGCATCTATCGATTCTGTTGATTTTTTAACTCCAATTCACCAAGCAGATTCTGTTTGTTACGAGGCATTCGTATGTTATACAGGAAAATCTTCAATGGAAGTGTTCGTAAAAGTAATTGCAGAGAATTTATTAGCAGGAGAACGTAGAATAGCTGCAACATGTTTCATTACATTCGTTGCATTAAAAGATGGAAAACCTTCTTCTGTTCCACAAGTACTGCCTGAAACGGAAGAAGAACATTGGCTACACACAACTGGTGCTGAGCGTGCAGAAAGTAGAAAAAAAGGGCGTGTAAAAAGCAAAGAAATGGCTGAAGTTCTAACTTTAAGTAAACCTTGGAGTATGTAGAAACCTTCACCGTTAAGAAATCTTCCGAGCGAATAACAATCATGTATTCGCTCATTTTTTATAAACAATTTCCCGCCTTCATACAACCATTCCTCCTTTTCACACATACTATGTAATATTTTTATACATACCCGCTCGCTATTCACTTTTTCTAATGAATAAAATCTTATTTATAACACGGTTCTATGCCATCAACAGTTGCTTTACAAAGTTTATGTAGGGTACACTTATACGGGTGGTCAACAAAACAATTTAAGGATTTGTAAATCGTGTAGGAAACACCTTACACTTCATTATATTGAAAGAATTAACTGTAGTTAAAAACCTTACTATGACATAGCAAGCATTTTAATTAAATTGGATTATTTTAATGGAAAGGTGAAATTATGCAGAAATCAATTGCTTCAAATATTTTTTATAAAATACTGCTCAATACGTTTAATATTATCCTTCCAATTTTAGTTGGTCCTTACGCATATCGAACGTTAGGAGCAACTTCAATCGGAACCGTTAATGTTGCTGAAACTTTTTTCAATTACTTCTTCGTATTCGCCGTATTTGGTGTATATCAATATGGTTTACGTGAAATTAGCTTAATTAAAAACGATAAGAAGAAAGTTTCTAAGCTATTTACAAGTCTCTATGTAATTAACTTCACAACTAGTATTTTAGCTTTATCATCCTTTATGCTCTTTAGCTATATTGGATATGGACATGAAAGTCTATTTCCTGTTCTTCTTATTTTCGGTTTTAATTTTATATCTAACATGTTTTATGTGGAATGGTTTAATGAAGCATATGAAAATTATGACTTCATCACTAAAAAAACAGTTATCGTTCGATTAATCTATGTCGTACTTCTTTTCTCTTTCATTCATGGGGTTGACGATTATAAAACATATGCTGGTTTATTAGTATTATCAACATTTTTAAACCACTCTATTAGCTTTGTATATGTGAAACGCCAAGTGAAATTTGATTTTTCCGACTTAACGATTATTCCTCATTTAAAACCGTTACTATTAGTATTGATTTTTTCAAATGCTAATATTTTATATACTCAATTAGATCGTCTTGTTCTAGGAGTATATGTTGGAAAAGAAGAAGTTGCATATTACGTAATGGCTTTTCAAATTATGATGATTATTAACACACTTATGTTAAGTGTTGTACAAGTAACCGTTCCAAGGCTGTCTTACTTATCAGGAAATGCATCTGAAATGGAATATGAATCTTTACTAAATAAAATTTCAAAAGTATATTTCATTACCCTATTCCCTGCTGCAATTGGTTTAATGCTTATTGCTCATGGAGCTGTTGTTATTTATGGTGGACAACAATTTGCTGCAGCTGGTAATACATTAATTGTTTTCGCCTTCTATATGATTACGGTTGGTATTGAGTCCATTTTATCGAATCAAATTATTTATGTGAAAAAGAAAGAAAGCATTTTAGTGCGGTTTTTATTCATTTGCGGATTTATCAACTTAGCATCTAATATTGCACTCATATTCTTCCATGTACTTACACCAACAACAGCGATTTTCACAACAACAATTGCGAATTGCTTCTTAATTACATTTGAATATATTTATGTGAAAAAGAAACTAAAAGTGAATTATACGTTATTCGATATACAAAAACTTAAATATCTATTTTATTCTCTAACATTTATACCGATAGCATTCGTTATTGATATGATCGTATCTGGACAAATACTACAAGTCATCCTAGTAATAATAACGTGTGGATTAACGTATGCTCTTATCCTCTTTATAACAAAGGATGAAATTCTCTTTTCGCTACTTGAAAAGATACTAGCACGATTCAAAAAGGCTTAAACGCAATCTCTAAAAGGAGCTGTTAAACTTGAAATTTTCTTTAATCATGGCTACTTGTGGCAGACGTGATGATATTCTTGACTTACTAAAATCACTTGAACAACAAACTTACAAAAACTTTGAACTTATCGTAGTAGATCAAAATGATACGCCAATCTCTGATTTATTTGATGAATATAAAGATAAATTTTCTATTAATTACATTTATACACCTATTAAAGGACTATCAAGAGCTCGCAATGCGGGCTTAAAAGTAGCAGATGGCGATTTTATCGCTTTTCCAGATGATGATTGTATTTATGAAAAGAATGTTTTAGAGAGTATATTAGAAACTTTCAACTCTAATAAAGATGTGCATTTCATCTCAACAAACACGACAAATGTTGAAGGAACTGGTTCTTTAATACACGCACCGAATACAGACATTATTTTAAATAATAAGTATGGGTTCATGGGGCCTTCTTTCACCCTATTCTTCACAAAGCAATTTGTACAAGATGTAGGTACATTTGATGAAGATTTAGGTGTTGGTTCTGGAACGATTTATGGAGCCGGTGAAGAAACTGACTTTGTGTTACGCGGTATGAAACAAAATTATACTGGTCTATTTAGAAAAGATCTGTTCGTATACCATCCTGTAAAAGAGGAAATTATTAATGAACAATCATTAAAACGTGCCATTTCTTATGCTGGTGGTTTTGGTAGAGTTATTCGCTTACACTATGGATTCCCTTACTTCTTGCGTGCTGTCGCTGCTGCAACATTCCGTATGACACAAAATATTTCTAATGATAAACGCAAATTCCATGCAAATCGCTTACGCGGAATTGTTCGTGGATATTTAAAATAAAAAATAAGGTGTAACCACTTATATAAAATGGTTATACCTTATTTTTATTTCTCTCACATCACAGCAATCCGTCATCCTTTTGTCATCGTATACCCTACTATTCAATTACATTATATATTTTGGAAATGATAGCATTCTACCCAAGAATTTAGTATCATGATTCAAGACACTATTTAGAAATGAACGGAGGACATTATGAGCTTATTAACTGTTGAAAAATTAGGCCATACATTTGGTGATCGTACATTATTTAAAGATGTATCCATGCGCTTACTTGCAGGAGAACACGTTGGATTAGTTGGAGCAAACGGTGTTGGTAAATCAACATTTATGAATATAATTACTGGTCAGCTTATCCATGACGAAGGTCGCGTTGAATGGACACCTGGTACGAATTACGGTTACTTAGACCAGCATACTATTTTAACACCTGGTCGCACGATTCGTGATGTATTAGCAGATGCATTTTTACCTTTATTTGAAAAAGAAAAAGCTTTAAATGAAGTTACAGAGAAAATGGGAACTGCTACACCAGAAGAATTGGAGGAACTTCTTGAGCAAATGGCAGAAATTCAAGATGCTCTTGAAGCAGGTGGCTTCTATTTATTAGATATTAAAATTGAAGAAGCGGCACGTGGTCTTGGAATTGACGCAATTGGGCTAGATCGTGATGTTGCGGCATTAAGTGGTGGACAACGTACAAAAGTGTTACTTGCAAAGTTACTACTTGAGCAACCAGAAGTACTACTATTAGATGAGCCTACCAACTATTTAGACGTTGAACATATTCATTGGTTAACAAATTATTTAAAAGAGTACCCACATGCATTCCTATTGATTTCCCATGATACGGAATTTATGAATAAATGTGTTGATGTTATTTTCCATCTAGAATTCACAAAAATGACGCGTTATACAGCAACATATGAAAAATTCTTAGAACTAGCAGAAATCAATAAAAATCAACATATCAACGCCTATGAAAAGCAGAGAGAATTTATTAAAAAGCAAGAAGACTTTATCGCCAAAAATAAAGCTCGTTACTCAACGACTGGCCGTGCAAAGAGCCGTCAAAAACAACTTGATCGTATGGAGCGTATTGATCGTCCTGAAACAGCTATTAAGCCTGAGTTCTCCTTTAAAGAAAGTCGTGCAAGTAGTCGATTTGTCTTCGAAGGGGAAAATGTGGAGATCGGATATACACATCCGTTATTACCGAAATTAACAATGACAATTGAACGTGGTGAAAAAATTGCAATTGTTGGATGTAACGGTGTCGGTAAATCAACACTGCTAAAAACAATTTTAGGTAAGATTAAACCATTAAGCGGAAAGACAAGTCTTGGTGACTTCTTAAATCCATCATACTTCGAGCAGGAAGTAAAAGCTGATAATATAACACCAATTGATGATGTTTGGAATACATTCCCTAGCTTAGACCAACATCAAATCCGTGCAATGTTAGCAAAATGCGGTTTAAAGAATGAACATATCTCTCGTCCACTGAACCAATTAAGTGGTGGCGAACAAGCAAAAGTTCGTTTATGTAAACTAATGGGTGAAGAAAGTAACTGGTTACTCTTTGATGAGCCAACAAACCACCTTGATGTTACAGCAAAAGAAGAGCTGAAAAAGGCGATGAAAGCATACAAAGGAACAATTCTTCTTGTATGCCACGAACCTGATTTTTATGAAGATTGGGTAACAAAAACTTGGGATGTAGAGAAATGGGCCCAAGAAAATTCTTAATCCCCTAAAAACATCCCTTTACACTGATATTTAATGTGTAAAGGGATTTCATTTTAAAATAACCATGCAATTTGATAAGGAGTTTTTAATAATGCAACACACATTCCCCCTAAAGCTTAATACGTTTTTTGTAAAGTGCTTATTAGTACTATGTCTAATTATTTCTGCTGCTATAACGTGGCAATCAATAGGCATCATTCAAGAAAAAACCGACACGCATTCCTTTATTATAATCCCGATTATTATTTTAATAGGTCTTCTATTTTTGCTTATTGGCTATATTTCTAACAAGTATATGTCTACATTTACATTTACCGTTTCACTCATTGTTTTAGCTTTTTCTGTTCGATTAATTTGGGTTCTCAACGTTCCAACCCCTATCGAATCAGATTTTTCAGTGATGTACAATAGTGCTATTCAAGCTACTAAAGGCGATTTTAGTTTTGCACAAGACGACTATTATACTTCATGGGTTTATCAACTTGGCTTTACAATGTACCAAGCTTTCATTATTAAGTTATTCGGCGAAGGGCCTTTCCTTCTAAAACTTTTAAATATAATGTATTGCACAGGAACAACATGGCTAGTTTACAAAATAACTTCATATGTTTTTAATGAATGGGCTGGAAGAATGGCTGGATTACTATATGCATTATATATCCCTAGCATTGTATTGAGCTCTTTACTAACGAATCAACATATTGCCACATTCCTATTTTATCTTGGATTTTACTTATTAATTACAAAAGGTCTAACCCATAAATATATGTGGATTTTTATAGGGATCTTCCTAGCCTTAGGAGATATTATGCGTCCACTTGGCGCTTTCGTCTTGATTGCAGTAGCTCTTTACGTCTTTTTACAAGGTATATTAGGAAAATCAAAACAGGATATTTTAACTTCTATAAAAAAACTTTCTGGGATTTTCATCGTTTTTTATCTTGTTCATTACATTATAAGCTCTTCATTTATATATACCGGAATTACACAATATCCGTTATCTAACCGAGATCCTCTTTGGAAATTCACAGTAGGACTTAATCACGAAACAAGAGGTGGATATTCTTCAGCAGATGTAGAATATGTTATGTCCTTTAAGCTTGGAAAAGAACGAGAAGCCGTTGAGAAGAAATTGATTCAAGAGCGACTAGCTGATCCAGAAAAGGTTTTATCTTTATTTGGTGATAAATTCACGATTATGTGGGCAGATTATGATTCCGCCCCAGTATGGAGCCTGGCAACACTAAGTAACACAGAGAGTGATATGGTTACCTTACAAGATGATCTTAAAACATACGACAAGTATATTTATATTACAACGATGTTATTTGGTACGTTAGCAACGCTTTATCTCTTATTAACGAAGCAGAACAACACACATTACACACTATTTTTATTATTAATAATTGGTTATATAACGATTCACTTCTTAATAGAATATCAAACAAGATATCGATACTTTATCATCCCTAGCTTTACAATCATTCAAGGTTATGGGTTATATGTAGTTTATCATCTCATGTCTAAAAGAAAGGCCAAATAAAAAAGCGTAAGCTCGGTGCAATTACCGAGCTTACGCTTTTTATTTATATTCTTTTTTTATTGTAAATATGCTTAATGCCAAAAGCAGCTAAAAAGATCATAGGTATTGTAGCCGAATAATGATATCTCGGTGCTACTTCTACTATCATTTGTGCCATTGTTAGCCCAATCACATATAAACAAATAATTAAAAGTGAAGATTTATTTTTATTTTTTATAGCTACTAACGCTCCGAACAGTGAAGTAACTAGTAAAAAGTAATAGAAAACATTAGAAATTATAGTATAGCGTACTTTATGGTCCATAATTGGATCTGCATATTTAACAGCTTGATCATCATTACCTAAAAAGATAATAAATTTATCATACATTAGTTTCCCGAAATCTATATCATCGTTTTTGATTCTCTTTTTCGCTTCTTCAAGCATTTGCTTTTGAACGTCTTGAGCACTCCATCCTGGTTGACCACTATAATGATATAGTAACGCTGAATCTCCTGGATTCCATGTTCCTGAGGCTCCCTTATTAAATCCTACATGAATGTTGTATCCCGGCACTGTTGCTATCTCTTCACCTAAACGTAATGTTACATAATGATTTGCCGCTGAAGACATCATTAAGTATCCAATAATGATAACCCCTACGTATGCCAACTTATTAATAAGTAGCTTTTTATTCCCGATATGCTTTGTATCTATAATAAACATCCATATCGCTAAGGCTATAATTGGCACTGCTGCAATTGGTCTTGCCATATTTATTAATACAAGTAATGCAGCTAATAGAATTGAATACATAAGAACTTTTGCAATCTTCATATTTTCAATTTTATCATAAACAATTATCATAATTGCCCAGGCTAATAACAGTATTGTACAATACAACGGTTCTGAAAGTGCAAACATGTTATACATCGTTTGTGATGGTAAGAGAATCCATAAAACACTTGCTGTTATCGCTGTTCTCACTCCACCAATTCGTCTAGCTATAAAATATATTAATCCCATCGAAATTGTAGTTAAAACAACATTAATAATTGGCGGAATCATAAAGTTTGCCCCAAATATTTTTAGGAAGATACTTAAGAATGAAGCATAACCAAAAATATGTGGAAATAGTGCTACATATCTATCATGAATAACAAAGTTATCACCTAATGCTTTTGCAGTATTGAAAAAGGCTTCATAATCACCAATCGGATCAATCTTATATGTAACAATCCATGCAGTTTTCACTGCTAAACAAATAATTAGTAGTACAAAAAAACATATTTTTTCATTTACTCTTTCAAGATATAGCGATCCACTGCTAAGTATAAAGTTTCCAATTGTACATAATAATAAAACTCCAACTAATATCATTACATAATTATACTTTTGAGTATCTGAAAAATAATCAAAAATTAATATTGCAACGAAAAAGCTATAAATGCCGTATATGGCACGTGTAGAAAAAGTTGAAAATAATCCAGAAAAGCGTTCCAAAAAAATTCACTCCTTAACATATTTATATGGCAAAACATTATATTTCCTAAAAAAATTACACTACCAGCTACTATACATTAATATTACCATGATTTCCATGTTTGCTTTTATATTTCAAAGTATACCAATTTTAAATAACCATTTTTATTATTGACAGATTTATTCTATATCCTAAAATGGTATTCGCCCAAAACATATAACATCTTAGCATAAATTATGCTATAATTGATAGTTGTTATGTACGAGTAACCTTTCTACATTTCCTGTTTTGTTTATACATTTTATAAAGTTGAGGATACTATTATGGAGAAACTCTTAAAGTTTGGTTTAGTAGGGATCTTTAATACACTCATTACAATTATTAGCTTTTGGATATTATTAAAATTCGGGATGAACTACCTGATTGCGAATACCATTGCCTATTTAATTGGTGTTGCCAATAGCTACTATTGGAATAAAAATTGGGTGTTTAAACCTAATAATAAAAGCACGTCAATGTTCTTTAAATTTCTAACTGTAAATTTAATTGTATTGGGTTTTAATACATTATGTTTATTTATATTGGTAGATAAACTTACTGTCAATAAATTAATTGCACAGATCTTCGCAATTGGTGTCGGAATGGTTATAAATTTTGTCCTTAATAAAATTTGGACATTCAACCAAACGGAAAAGGCTACTAATTAAACTGAAACAATTTATTAAAAATACGGAGGATACAACATGCAAAAATTAATCTCGGTTGTAGTTCCTATGTACTTCGAGGAAGAAGTAGCACAGGAATGTTATAACCGTTTAAAGTCCGTTATGCTTCAAAATGATATTAATTACGAGTTTGTCTTTGTAAACGACGGTAGTACAGATCGTACAATGGAAATCTTATCTGAGATTGCAGCAAATGATTACCGTACAAAAATCGTTAATTTCGCTCGTAACTTTGGTCACCAAGTAGCTGTTACAGCTGGTATTGCTGCTGCAAAAGGTGACGCTATTGTAATTATAGATGCAGACTTACAAGATCCACCTGAAGTTATTCCTGAACTTATTGCAAAATGGGAAGAAGGATATGAAGTTGTTTATGCAAAACGTAAGCAACGTAAAGGTGAAACTTGGTTTAAACTTTTAACAGCTAAATATTTCTATAAGTTCTTAAACTACATGTCTGATATCGATATCCCAAAAGATACTGGTGATTTCCGAATCATCGATCGCAAAGTAGCTGATGTTTTCAATCAAATGACTGAGCGAAATCGCTTCATCCGCGGTATGATGTCTTGGGTTGGCTTCCGCCAAACGTATGTTGAATATGAACGTGATGAGCGCTTTGCTGGTGAAACAAAATATCCATTAAAGAAAATGATTAAATTTGCATCTGACGGCATTATTGCATTTTCGACAAAGCCATTACGCATCGTTATGTCTTTAGGTTTATTATCAGTTCTGATTTCTATAATTGTCTTACTATATACAATTACTGTGAAAATTATCGGCAATGGTACACAAACAGGTTGGGCATCTATTATGGTTGCTATTACATTCTTTAGCGGTATTCAATTACTTGGTCTTGGAATCGTTGGTCAGTATATCGCTCGTATTTATGACGAAAGTAAAAACCGTCCGATTTATATCGTAAAAGAAACAATCAACATTGACCAAGAAGAGGCTGCACTGAAAAAAGAAAAAGTGAATGCATAATAAAAAAGGTAACAATGAAAACTATCATTGTTACCTTTTTATATTGTAATAGCCCATAAGTCTCAAACGAAATTCTTTTAAATTTGGATATACTTCTAAATTAGACAGCATTCCTTGTATAACCGGAATCCTTGGATTTAGTAACCTCATTTCTGCCTCTAAAACATCTAACGTAACAAGCAATTCCTCATCTTCTAATTGATCCGCTAATGTACGTTTAAACACAATAATTTCTTTTAAAAAATGTTCCTTAACCTGCTCCTTAATAAGCTCTGATTTACAAAGAAATTCTCCAAGCTTTTCTTCATGTAACACAGGTTCTTCCGAAGATTTTACCAATCCATCTACTAAATCGTCTACTCTTTTCAAAATAAACGCAGAGACGTAAGATAAGTCGATTTCTGGCGCTTGTAAAATAATTAGTTCTAAATATCCACGGCATATGCCTTCTACCATAATGACTAAATCTAATAAATATGGCATAACCTTATCACCATAAATAGACAGTAAACTATTTCGATAAAATGCGTGAGACTCTAACTTCATCCGCATCATAAATTCTTCTACTTCTTTATTAAAGGGAATAGCATTTTCTCTGGCATGCATAATAATGAATTCTTTATGCTTTTGTATATCGTTAAACTGGCAATGCAGTTGTTTTGCAAATTTTTCACGTGGCAATAACGACTCTTTTTCAATATCCATCATTTTGTTTTGAATCTTGTCATAGTAATATCGAAGTGTTGCTAATAAAAGTTCCTCTTTCGATTTAAAGTATAAATAAAAGGCTCCCTTAGATATGCCACAAGCTGTCACAATTTCCTGCACTGATGTCGCATTTACACCCTTAGTCGCAAATAACTTCATAGCCATCTCTATAATTAAGCGCTCTTTTTCTTTCATATCGTCTCTCCTAAATTTAATCTCGCATCTTATTATGAATTCATTATACCATTCCTTTTCATTGACGGCTGACCAATCAGTCAGTTATATTATGTATTAGACTGACCAGTTGGTCAATACAATACAAAGGGAGCGCAAACATGAACAAAATTATTAATTTTTCGTTAAAAAATAAGTTCGCAGTTTGGCTACTAACCATTATCGTTACCATTGCAGGTATTTATTCTGGGCTAAATATGAAGCTGGAAACAATTCCTGATATTACAACACCTGTTGTAACAGTAACCACGGTTTATCCTGGTGCTACACCAGAAGAAGTAGCTGATAAAGTTTCAAAACCGATGGAAGAGCAACTGCAAAATTTAAGTGGTGTAAATGTTGTTAGTTCATCATCTTTTCAAAATGCATCTTCTATTCAGGTAGAATATGATTTTGATAAAAATATGGAAAAGGCTGAAACGGAAATAAAAGACGCTCTTGCAAATGTAAAACTGCCAGAAGGCGTAAAGGATCCGAAAGTTTCACGTGTAAACTTCAATGCCTTTCCTGTTATTTCATTAAGTGTAGCAAGTAAAAATGAATCTTTAGCTACCTTAACTGAAAATGTAGAAAAAAATGTTGTTCCAGGATTAAAAGGACTTGATGGGGTCGCATCTGTTCAAATTTCAGGTCAACAAGTAGATGAAGTACAACTTGTCTTTAAAAAAGATAAGTTGAAAGAATTAGGTTTAAGTGAAGATACTGTGAAAAATGTAATTAAAGGATCGGACGTATCTTTACCACTTGGCCTATATACATTTAAAGACACAGAAAAATCAGTTGTTGTAGATGGAAATATTACAACAATGAAAGCATTAAAAGAACTAAAAATCCCTGCTGTTCCTTCATCAGCAAGCAGTCAAGGAAGTCAAACTGCTGGAGCTGGTGCACAAATGCCGCAAATGAATCCAGCCGCTATGAACGGGATTCCGACAGTTACATTAGACGAAATTGCTGACATTAAGGAAGTCGGAAAAGCAGAATCTATTTCTCGAACAAATGGAAAAGAAGCAATTGGAATTCAAATTGTCAAAGCTGCTGACGCCAACACAGTTGATGTTGTAAATGCAGTGAAAGATAAAGTAAAAGAACTTGAGAAAAAATATAAAGACTTAGAGATTATTTCAACATTCGACC
Source organism: Bacillus sp. TE9106W (assembly GCF_054062215.1). Lineage (NCBI taxonomy): Bacteria > Bacillati > Bacillota > Bacilli > Caryophanales > Bacillaceae > Bacillus > Bacillus sp. TE9106W. The sequence continues at coordinate 64,099 of NZ_JBSSFA010000008.1, read as the reverse complement.
AAGGTGCACCTATTGAGAAATCAGTAGAAACAATGCTGAGCAAAGCCATTTTTGGTGCTATTTTTGCGATTGTTATTATTATGCTGTTCCTACGAAATATCCGAACAACATTAATCTCTGTCGTTTCCATACCACTTTCTTTATTAATTGCTGTATTAGTCATAAAGCAAATGGATATTACACTTAACATTATGACGCTCGGAGCAATGACAGTCGCTATCGGGCGTGTTGTGGATGACTCTATTGTTGTTATTGAAAATATTTACCGACGTATGTCGTTGTCAGAAGAGAAATTACGCGGAAAAGATTTAATTCGTGAAGCTACGAAAGAAATGTTTATCCCGATTATGTCTTCTACCATTGTAACAATTGCTGTATTCTTACCGCTTGGACTAGTAAAAGGTATGATTGGCGAGATGTTCTTACCATTCGCCTTAACTATCGTCTTCGCTTTATTAGCATCATTACTAGTGGCAGTTACAATTGTGCCAATGCTAGCTCATTCTTTATTTAAAAAAGAGAGCATGAGAGAAAAAGAAGTACATCATGAAGAAAAACCAAGTAAATTAGCAAATATTTATAAACGCATACTTGCATGGGCTTTAAATCACAAAATTATTACATCAAGTATCGCTGTCCTTCTATTAGTTGGTAGTCTTGCACTTGTGCCAATTATCGGTGTAAGTTTCTTACCATCTGAAGAAGAAAAAATGATCATTGCAACGTACAACCCTGAACCAGGTCAAACGTTAGAAGACGTTGAAAAAATTGCAACGAAAGCCGAGAAGCACTTCCAAGATAATAAAGACGTCAAAACAATTCAATTCTCATTAGGTGGCGAAAACCCAATGAGTCCTGGTCAATCAAACCAAGCAATGTTCTTCGTACAATATGATAACGACACAAAAAACTTCGAAAAAGAGAAAGAACAAGTCGTTAAAGATTTACAGAAAATGTCTGGAAAAGGCGAATGGAAAAACCAAGACTTCGGAGCAAGTGGCGGTAGTAACGAAATCAAACTATACGTTTACGGAGATAGCTCGGAAGACATTAAGCCTGTCGTAAAAGATATTCAAAATATCATGAAGAAAAATAAAGACTTAAAGGATATAGACTCTAGTATTGCAAAAACATATGCAGAATACACTTTAGTCGCTGATCAGGAAAAACTAAGTAAAATGGGTCTAACAGCTGCACAAATCGGAATGGGACTTTCTAATCAACATGATCGCCCTGTTCTGACAACAATTAAAAAAGACGGTAAAGATGTCAATGTATATGTAGAAGCTGAAAAACAAACTTATGAAACAATCGATGACTTAACAAATCGTAAAATTACAACGCCACTTGGTAATGAAGTGGCTGTGAAAGATGTCATGACTGTAAAAGAAGGAGAAACTTCGAATACAGTGAAACACCGCGATGGCCGTGTTTATGCGGAAGTAAGTGCAAAACTAACATCTGATGATGTTTCAAAAGCATCCGCCGCGGTTCAAAAAGAAGTAGATAAAATGGATCTTCCTTCTGGCGTAGATGTTTCTATGGGCGGCGTTACAAAAGATATTGAAGAATCATTCAAACAACTTGGCTTAGCGATGTTAGCTGCGATTGCCATTGTATACTTCGTTCTTGTCGTTACATTTGGCGGTGCTCTTGCACCATTCGCAATTTTATTCTCGCTACCATTTACAATCATCGGAGCTCTTGTTGCCTTACTAATCTCTGGTGAAACGTTAAGTGTCTCTGCAATGATCGGTGCGCTTATGTTAATCGGTATCGTTGTAACAAACGCAATCGTGCTTATCGACCGCGTTATTCATAAAGAAAATGAAGGTCTATCAACACGTGAAGCTTTATTAGAAGCTGGTGCAACACGCCTTCGCCCGATTTTAATGACTGCAATTGCAACAATCGGTGCCCTTATCCCGCTTGCATTAGGATTTGAAGGTAGCGGCTTAATTTCTAAAGGACTTGGTGTAACAGTAATTGGTGGATTAACAAGTTCAACATTATTAACACTTCTTATTGTTCCAATCGTTTATGAAGTATTAAGCAAGTTCAAAAAGAAAAAAGCAAAATAACAAAAAATAACCTCGCTAACTGCGAGGTTATTTTTTATTTCCAAACAAGATTAGGAAATCACCATAGCCTTCTTTTTCTAATTCCTCTTTTGGAATAAATCGAAGAGCTGCTGAATTTATACAATAACGAAGTCCATTCGGTCCTGGACCATCTGGAAATACGTGCCCGAGATGTGAATCTCCTTCCTTACTTCTCACTTCTGTACGCGTCATATTATGACTCACATCCATTTTCTCTTTCACACTTGCTGACATAACCGGCTTCGTAAAACTAGGCCAACCACATCCACTATCAAACTTGTCTAAAGAAGTAAATAACGGTTCACCTGAAACGATATCTACATAAAGACCTTCTTCTTTATGATTCCAATACTCATTTCGAAATGGTGGTTCTGTACCATTTTCCTGTGTTACATAAAATTGCATCTCATTCAGTTTTTCTTTTAAATGAGCATTATCCTTTGGCCAATGTTGCTTAATAAATGCATCTCGCCCTGAGCCCTTACGGTATAACTCGTAGCGAAATGTGTTTTTCTTATGATATCCTTGGTGATATTCTTCAGCCGGATAAAACGTAGCAGCTGGCAATATTTTTGTCGCAATCGGCTTTGAAAAGCGCCCGCTCTTTGCAAGCTCTTCTTTTGAAGCCTCTGCTTTTTTATGTTGTTCTTCATTATGATAAAAAATCACTGTTTCGTAAGACTGTCCGCGATCGTGGAATTGCCCGCCTACATCAGTCGGATCAATTTGTCTCCAATATATATTTAATAACTCCTCATACGGCATTTTATCTGCATCAAATGTAATTTGTACTGCCTCATAATGTCCCGTCGTTTCTGAACATACTTCTTTATATGTCGGATTCTCTTTATGACCACCTGTATAGCCAGAAACAACCTTTATAATTCCTTCCATCTCTTCAAATGGCGAAACCATACACCAGAAGCATCCTCCAGCAAATGTAGCTAACTCTACCTTTTCATTTACAACCATTACTTCACCCCTATTCTATCTTCTCCTTACAGTATGGCATAAGAAACATCATGTTATAAAAGAAAAAGCATCGAACATCGATGCTTTTTCTTTTCTTCGCTTTATTTTTTTCCAACGTCCTTCTCCATTTCATCACTTGTTACATCTAAGACATCTAATAAGAAAATGAAGATTGGAATACCGATAATTAATCCCCATACACCTAAGAAGTGTTCTGAGAAGATTAATACCATAAACGTATAGAAAATCGGTAAGTTTGTTTTTTGCGACATAAACTTCGGATTTAACACGTAACTTTCAAGCGCATGAATGACTGTTACGATAACTAAAATATAAACCACGTACATAATACCGCCGATATTGTAAGCAATCATACAAAGCGGGAATAACGAAATGATAACCCCAGCTACTGGAATTAAACCGAGTAAAAAGATCATTAATGCTAAACCTAATAATTGTGGGAATCCTAATATCCATAGTGCAATAACGGATAAAACGCAGTTAACAACTGCAATTAAAAATTGGGCTTCGATTACTTTTCCGAATGAACGTGCAAATTTCTTACCGAAGTACTCAATTTCAGTATAGAAAATTGCAAGTCGACTTTCTTTAAATTTTGCAGTAAAAGCAACGATGCGAGCTTTCTCCAATAAGAAAAATAGACTTAAGATTAAAGAAAGTAACACTTGAAGGCCAAATTTTCCAACATTCGTAATCGATTTATACAAAATGTCAACGCCTTGTCCTACATACTTCGAAAGTTCCATATGATTGACAGCATTAACTGCATACTTAATTAATTCACTATCTGGTGGGTTTCTTAAAAATACGTTAAATTGATAAATTAATTGTGAAATTTGTATTGTTAACACTGGTAAATATTTAAATAGCGTAATAGCAATTCCACCAATTAACATGACATATAGAAATGCTATAATAAGCTTTCGATTAATGGGCATAAAGTGGTCTAATTTGCGAGAAATAAACTTTTGAAATCGATCCATTAAATACGTAAGAATAAACGTAATTAATATTAAATTCAACATACTTTGCAGCCCATATAACACGAGAGCAAGTATTACTAATACGAGTAACCTCTGAAATCCTTTGCTTTGAAACAGGTTTTTTATTTGCATAATCGACGAGTACTCTCTCCTGTCCTATAAAGTAAAACGTTAATAAGTAGATTTTTCTCTCTTTTCTACTTTTAATTATTCATTCATATTAAGATTTTTATAAGCTCATTATACGCCTACCTTAGCAGATCTATAGTAGCTTACTTCTTATTTTACAATACAATGACCTAATTCAAAACGTATTCTACAAAGTATTAATAAAGATTTAAGGAAACTTACATTTTGTTAAAAGAGGTCTTACCACTACTGTAACATAAAAAGCAAGCTATCAGTAGAAATCTGTCCTACAAATAGCTTGCTTTTCTCATTTTTTTAAGTAAGTTTTCCTATCCAATAAACGGCATAAACATCGGTATGACAACTACAGTTACAACCCCAACTACCGTTACAGCAATACTTGCCATAGCTGCCTCTACTTCACCCATTTCAATTCCTACTGCCACTCCTAATGCGTGACCCGCTGTTCCAAGTGCTAAACCTTTTGCAATTGGATGTTTCACTCTAAATGTTTTTAAGAATAATGCTCCTAATGCGTATACAATAACTGCGTTAAAGATTACTGCAAAGGATGTAATTGCTGGTATACCACCAATGCTTTCAGAGATTGGTAACGCAATTGCTGTTGTTGCTGCTTGTGGTAACATTGAATTCATTACTGCTGTATCTAGGCCAATTGCTTTTGCAACAATGAATACGACAATTACTGAGCAAATAGATCCAACTACGATAGCTGATAAAATTTGCCACCAATATTTTTTTAACTTATCAACTTGTTTATATAATGGAATTGCAAAGGCGATAGTTGCTGGTTCTAAGAAGAAGCTAATCATTTTTCCGCCAGTATTATACTCTTCAAAAGTGAAGTTACCTACTTTTAGAAAGACAATCCCTAAAACCATTGCTACGAATAACGGTGTAAATAAGAAGAAGCCTTTTGAATGCTTAAACAATAATGTTCCGATTCCGTATGCGATTAATGAAACGACGATTCCGAAATATGGAGTCATTGTGCTTGCCATGTCCATTACCTCCTAACAATATATACTACAATGGTTACGCAACTCTTCCGTGCTTGCGTCCTTTATTTACTACTTTCAATTCTTTTGTATCTTCTGTTTCTTTTTCATCTTTTCCTAAAATAAATTGTGCAAATAATCCTGTTACAGCAAGTAAAATAACTGTTGCGACAACAATTACAGTTAAGATTTGTACAAAATATTGTCCCATTACACCAAGGGAATTAATAACTGAAATACCTGATGGGACGAAAAGGAATCCGATAATACCTGTTAAAGCTGTTCCAAGTGATTCAACTTGTTCCAATTTAATAACCTTTAAGCATAATAGACTAAATAAAATGACTAACCCGATTACCGATGAGGGCATTGGAATTGGTAAATGTGTTGCAATAATATTAGAAATTAACATAATAGCTGAGAATATGAATGCTTGTGATAAGAAACTATATACTTTTTTTGTACTCATTTTGGCCACCTCTTTCGATTTGGTACCTTTATTGTATAGGATATAACCGCTCTAGTAAGCGTTTACATAATGGAACGTCAAATATACAGAATCAGTTACAAATATAAAAGGATGAAATACAAAAGCTGCTTCTTAAATACGAAGCAGCTTCTTGAGTTCTTTTGCATATGTACGACTAACAGGTACCTTTGATCCTTCTTTCATAATTAAATTATAAGTAGAGTTGAACCATGGCTGAATTTCAGTAATATGATTAATATTTGCAATAAAACTACGATGGACACGCATGAAACTTGCTTGTGGCAACTTCTTTTCCAAAATTACAAGCGTATCGTGTGTTACATATGTTTCCCTCACTGTTTTTACTGTCACTTTTCCGTCCACAAGCCCTACATATACAATATCTTCAATATTTACAAGAACAATCGATTCCTCAATTGGTAATGCTAATTTATGCATCTCTGCCGTTACATCTGCCCCTTTTATTTCTTGCTTCATTTCTATTTGCGATTGTTTTTGTTTTTTATATTTCTTTAATGTTTGTACAATACGTTCTTCATCAAATGGCTTTAAAATATAGTCTAACGCATCTACTTCAAATGCTTGCAACGCGTATTGATCATAGGCAGTCGCAAATACAATTGCAGGCGGATTTTTCATCTTCTTTAATATATTCGCGATTTCGAATCCGTTATCATCCGATAACTGAATATCTAGGAAAACAATATCTGGTTTGTTTTTCATTAACTCTTCTAATGCGTCCTCTACACAATCAGCCTCCCCAATTATCTCAACTTCCTTCGTTCTCTCTAATAAATACTTTAGTTCATCACGTGCTAACATTTCATCATCAACTACTAGTACTTTTAACAATCTGCTCTTCCTCCCCTACTTTTTTTGGAATAACAAAAGTAATCTCTGTCCCCTCATTTACTTCACTTTCGATATGAAGCATCGTTTCCTTCCCAAATAACCCAATAAGACGTTCATTAATATTATATAAAGCTGTTCCAGTCCCTTTCTTTGACGAAACTACCATCTTTCCTAATTGTTCTAAACGTTCTTCCTCAATCCCTTGTCCATTATCCTTTACTTCAAAATGAACCATACCCTCTTTTTCAAAAACATGCACTTCCACTTCACATACGGGTTGCTTCTTTGGAAAAGCGTGTCGCAATGCATTTTCAACCAATAGTTGAAGAACAAACGGTGGTACTAAAGTTGTCTTGAGCTCATCCTCAATATACATCTTTACTTCATACTTATTTGGGAACCTTGCTTGTTCTAGTGATAAGTATGCCTGTACATGGTTTAATTCTTGTTCTAGTGGAATCAATAACTGACGTGCCCCTTGCAAATTACAACGGAAATACACGCTAAGCTGTAATAATAACTTTCTTGCTTTTTCTACATCTGTTCGGCATAAAGCTGATACTGTATTAATCGCATTAAATAAAAAGTGTGGGTTAATTTGTGCTTGTAATGCCTTTATCTCCGCATCTTGCAATAATTTACTTTGCAACTCAGCTTCACCTAATTCAAGTTGTGTAGAGAATATTTTTGCTAACCCTTCTGCTAATTCCTCTTCCACACGACTTAACTGGTTAGGATTTTTGAAATATAGTTTTAATGTCCCTATCATATTTCCATGTGAAGTTAGCGGAATAACAATCGCCGCTTGCAAAGGACAGCCTTCATGTTGACAATTAATGACCTCACGTGATTTCGCTTTCATTATTTTCCCTGTATGTAATACTTCTTTCGACAAACCGGTTATTAAACTATGTGAAGGAATATGGTGATCTGACGCTAATCCAACATGAGCTAATATTTTCTCTGTATCTGTTAAGGATACCGCATCTGTTCCTGTAAAGCGGTGAATAATTTGTGCCACATGCTTACAAGATTCTTCTGTTAAGCCTTGACGAAAATACGGTAACGTTTTATCTGCAATACGTAATACCTTATGAGTCTGAAGTGCCTTTGCGTTCTCTTCCTGGCGCAAAATAGCTTGTATCATAGAAAGTAAAATAAAACTTCCAAAGCTATTTACAAGGATCATTGGTATCGCAATTGTTTTCACAATGCTAATGCCATCCTCTACAATTAATAGAATCATAATCATTTCTAAAGAAACGATAAACACACTTAAAACTGCTGAAAATTTAGGCGTAATTGTACGATTATACTTTTTAAAAATGTATCCAATATATCCAGTTATAACGCCTGCTAAAATTGAAGAGATTGCGCAACTTAGCGCTGTCGTCCCGCCAAGCATATAACGGTGAATACCAGCAATCGATCCTACTCCAATTCCGACGATAGGACCACCAAGCAATCCACTAATTCCAACACCCATAATACGTGTATTCGCGATTGTGCTCGATGAAGAAACACCCTGTAGCCAATTTTCATTCATAATCGTATTCCCTGCTATTTCAATCCCGGTGTAATTGCTTACAATTGTAAACACCGAAAAAATACAAATAAGCTTAAGCTTATCTACATAACCATCTTGCTTATGAAGAAGGCGCCTGAATGTTTTAATATGCGAAAGTAAAAATCCTAAAATAACAATAAGTCCGACGCGTTCAATCATCATAAGTACTAAATTTAGCATCTGTGATTCATTCCTTTTTATAGTAGTTAGTTTTATTATCGGGAAATAGTGAAGTGGGCGTCAAGAAGAATGAAATGCTTTTTGCAATATTTTACACATAACAACTCCCTCTTTATTTGACAATCTAATAGAAGAGTGCTAAAAATAAAGTAATATAATACAGTCCTTTAACCCAACCCCGTGAGGTTGAGAAGGAAGTCGGAATACAATATACGTATGTTCTTTTTTAGAAATACGTATGCTTTTTTGGCCTTCTCATCATATCAGGTGAGAAGGCCTTTTGTTATTCTTCCATAGCGACTGTAGAAGAAAATAAGGAGGAATAATGATGAACGTCACTACTGATGTACAATCAACAACAGAGGAGACGAAAGAGAAAAGATATAAAACATTATTTGGTTCTGCGCTAGGATATGCAGCAGAAGGTTTAGATATGTTGCTCTTATCTTTCGTACTCGTCTACATTTTAAAAGAATTTCATTTAAGCCCTGTTGAAGGTGGAAACTTAACATTAGCTACTACCATAGGAATGCTGATCGGGTCTTATTTATTTGGATTTATTGCTGATTTATTCGGCCGTATCCGTACGATGGCCTTTACAATCTTACTATTTTCATTAGCGACAGCACTTATTTATTTCGCGACAGATTATTGGCAATTATTAATTCTTCGCTTTTTAGTTGGAATGGGAGTTGGTGGTGAGTTCGGGATTGGAATGGCCATCGTAACTGAAACATGGTCTAAAGAAATGCGCGCAAAGGCGACATCAGTTGTTGCACTTGGATGGCAATTTGGCGTATTAGTTGCTTCACTCCTACCAGCATTTATCGTTCCGCATTTTGGATGGAGAGCTGTGTTCTTATTTGGACTCATTCCCGCTTTACTAGCTGTCTATGTCCGTAAGAGTTTAAGTGAACCGAAAATATGGGAACAAAAACAACGATACAAAAAAGAATTGTTACAAAAAGAAGCTGAAGGTAATTTAACAACTACTGAGGCAGAGCAATTAAAGCAAATGAAAAAGTTCCCACTTCGAAAGTTATTTGCAAATAAAAAAGTAACGATAACAACAATTGGTCTTATTATTATGTCATTCATCCAAAACTTCGGATATTATGGAATTTTCACATGGATGCCAACCATTTTAGCGAATAAATATAACTACACATTAGCAAAAGCGAGCGGTTGGATGTTCATCTCTACGATCGGTATGTTAATTGGAATTGCAACTTTTGGTATTCTAGCTGATAAAATTGGTCGCCGTAAAACTTTTACAATCTATTATGTCGGTGGTACTATATACTGTCTCATTTACTTCTTCTTATTCACAGATTCAACATTATTGTTATGGGGAAGTGCATTGCTTGGATTCTTCGCAAATGGCATGATGGGAGGATTTGGAGCAATTTTGGCTGAAAACTATCCTGCTGAAGCTCGCTCTACAGCAGAAAACTTTATTTTCGGTACAGGACGTGGTTTAGCTGGATTTGGGCCTGTTATTATCGGATTACTTGCTGCAGGTGGTAATGTAATGGGAGCACTATCTCTTATCTTCATTATCTATCCAATCGGTTTAGTTACAATGCTATTATGTGTCCCAGAGACGAAAGATAAAGTATTAGAATAGATTGAAACTGTATCCTTCAAAAAAATAGTTGGATAAACAGGAAAGAGGAAGTATCCCAAATGAGATGCTTCCTCTTTTTATATAAATGCAATTATTTACTTTGATTTACTAGCTTTTTGGAACAAGAAGGAGGTTTTCTCTTCTTCTTTTACAATACCTTGCTTTAAAGCTAATTCCCCCGCAACTTTTGGCGCTAGCCATAGCATTGGGAATAACAGAATGGATACCGGGACAGCTGTTACTACGATGAATGATTGCAGCGCATTAATACTTCCCTCACCCATGTATAAAAGAATCGCTGCAACGGTTCCCATAATAAGCGACCAAAACACTCGTAAGCTAATTCTAGGGTCTCCATCTCCAGTCACTGCCATTGAAATCGAATACGCCATTGAATCCCCTGTTGTTACTACAAATAAAATTGTTAATAAAAGAAATGCCGGTCCAATAATGTGAGAGAGTGGCAGTTGCTCTGTAATTGCAATCATAGCCGCTGGCATACCAGATTCACTTAATGCTGCCGATATAGAACCAGGATTCATTAACTCATAAAACACACCTGATCCCCCTAGTATAGTAAACCAAAACGTTGTAATAATCGGTGCAATAATTCCAATTGCAACGATGATTTCTCGGATTGTTCTTCCTCTTGAAATACGGCTCACTAAAATTGCCATCATCGGTCCATACCCAATAAACCATCCCCAGAAAAAGATTGTCCACGACCCTAACCAAGTTGTATCACCACGATATGTGCTCATTGGAATAAATTCATTTATATAAAATCCAAACGAAGAAACAAATGAATCAATAATAAATCCACCTGGTCCAAACAGTAATACGAATAGCATTAATAAAACTGCTAACCTAACATTTAAATTACTTATAATTTGAATCCCTTTATCAATTCCTGTTACCGCAGATATAGTAGAAACAGCTACTACACAAACAATAATGGCTAATTGAGTCGTAAACACATCCGGGATGTTAAACAATGCTTGTAGGCCATAACTTGCTTGTAGGCCTAAAAATCCAATTGGACCAATCGTCCCTGCCGCTACCGCAATAATGGCAAATACATCGATCATTGTTCCAAGCCAACTCTTTCGCAATTTCTCTCCAAAAATAGGATATAAAAGCGTTCGAGGTTTTAATGGCATCCCTTTATGATAATGCCCATACATCATAACTACCGCACTAATTGTCCCTAAAATCGTCCAAGCCAAGAAACCCCAATGCATATAACTTTGCGCTAAAGCGGGCATGACCGCTTCTTTCGTTCCAGCAGATATACCCTCATGTATCGGTGGCACCGTCATCAAGTGGTACATCGGCTCTGCAGCTGCCCAAAAAACGCCACCTCCGGCAAGTAATGTCGACATAATAATAGCAAGCCATTTCGTCGTACTAATCTCAGGTTTTTCCAATCCCCCAAGTTTAACTCTTCCATATTTCGAGAACGCCATACACATTGCAACAATAAATGTACCGATTAATAAAACCTGCCAAAAGGCACCAAAATATTTAATTGAAGCTGCAAAACTGCTATTAATGACTCCCTCTACGTAACTTTTATTAAAAAAAACTGCAATTACAAATAATAAAAGTGAGCCACCACTAATAAGAAATACAGGCCAATCCGTTTTCCGACTCTTCATCCTCATTTATACTTCCTCCTTCCTCAGCAATCTAAAAAAACAACTTTATTATGTTTTATTGTTTACACCCAAAACACAATGATTATATAAGTATAATAATTCATCTATTTTCTACACACTTATGTTGTCCCTAAAAATATGCTAAATCCCTTATTTAAAAGAAAATTTCTATTTCTATTACATAAAAAAGCAAAATAAAAGACCTTATATTTCTATAAGGTCTTCGAAACAGAAATTTGATTATAACATAAGGAACTCCTTGGTTCAAAAAGCCCCTTCCAAAAATAACCGAGAGTAAAGGCTTCCATTTGCTACGTAACAGTAATTAAAAAAAATTATATTTTTATAGAAAATGCTCTATACTACAAACTATTTATGAAAAAAATTCGGCTTCAAAATTTCATTCGGATACGGTTTATGATAAATATGAGTGGTAGCTGGAGATAACGGTGGAATGAGCCAAACCCAATTGCCCGTTACAACACGACCACAAGCAGCTTCTTGCTTCTCAAATTGCTGAAATTGTTGCGCTGCAGTATGATGGTCAACAATACTAACTCCTTGTTTTTTAAAGGAATGTAAAACAGCCACGTTTAATTCAACTAATGCCCTATCTTTCCATAACGTACCGTTTCTCGATGTATCTAAATCCATCATTTCCGCAACTGCTGGAAGTAAATTATAACGATCATGATCCGCTAAATTACGTGCCCCGATCTCTGTTCCCATATACCATCCATTAAACGGAGCTGCTGTATAGGAAATACCGCCAATTTCTAAGCGCATATCTGAAATCATTGGAACTCCATACCATTTTACTCCTAAAGATGAGATTGGGTATTCTGGATGTTCAATTGGCACTTCTTTTACTTCTTCTTTCGGAATTTCTTTATATATAGGCGCTTTTCCATCTATAGAAAACACAAGTGGCAATACATCAAAATTCGTGCCTTCTCCTTGCCAGCCAAGTTCCTGACAAAAATCTGTAAATGCAGTGGAATGAGAGTCACCAGTCACTCCCATTTCTGTTTTATATCCTGCATATCGAATTAATTGATGATTATAAATTCGTATATTATTTTCTTCACCTTGATATTGCTTAAAAATTGTAATTGTCGGTTTCACTTTTCCGTCGTTCGTTGCATATTTAATATGATGAATTAATGCATGATATACACCTTCCTCATCATTTACTTCACGTGCATCTAATATGTGCATCTTACTCCAAAATAGTCTTCCGATACATCGATTACTATTGCGCCATGCCATTCGCGATCCATGAACAAGTTCTTCAAATGTATGCTCATATGTCCCTGTCTTCTCTATCTCAGCTTGAATTTCTTTCATGCGTTCTTCTATGAAATGTTCTTTATTAAGCTCTTTATAGCAAATCGTAATAAAATGACTCGCTTCCTCTATTAATTGTTTCGTTTTACTCATAAACGATCTCCTTCTATTTCAACAAAACATTACTACTTTACAGTATAAGCAAAAAGAATGAGAGTCACAAATGAAAGTCGCAGTGTTACTTTTATTGTAATATTTTTCAGAAAATTAAAGGGATTACTATTGACTTCTATAAAAAATAGGTGTATTTTTGACTCAGGTAAATTATTTTTACCTAGACCAACTTTTTGGGTGAAAGGAGGGAATGTCATGTCTTCATTTCAATTGCCAAAACTTTCATATGACTATGATGAACTAGAGCCATATATCGATAGCAATACACTTTCTATTCATCATGGAAAGCACCATGCGACATATGTAAATAATTTGAATGCCGCATTAGAAAACTATTCGGAATTACATAATAAATCTTTAGAAGAGTTACTATGTAATTTAGAAACTTTACCAAAGGAAATTGTTACAGCTGTCAGAAATAACGGTGGTGGACATTATTGTCATAGTCTTTTTTGGGAAGTAATGAGCCCACGGGGTGGCGGCGAGCCTAATGGAGACGTTGCAAAAGTAATTGATTATTATTTCAATACCTTTGACAACTTAAAAGATCAACTGTCTAAAGCAGCTATTAGCCGTTTTGGAAGTGGTTATGGGTGGCTTGTTCTTGACGGTGAAGAACTTTCTGTTATGAGTACACCGAATCAAGATACACCTTTGCAAGAAGGCAAAATTCCATTACTCGTCATTGATGTATGGGAACATGCCTATTATTTAAAGTACCAAAATCGGCGCCCAGAATTTGTTACCAACTGGTGGCATACAGTGAACTGGGACCGGGTAAATGAAAAGTATTTACAAGCAATTCAATCACAAAAACATTAGTCGTGCGTATAAGGTAAGTTTGGTAATGTAAAATTAGTATTGTCGAAATCCTCCAGAATCCCCCGGATTGCCACCGGGGGATTTATGATTATTTCATTACATGTATGTAATAACGTAATACTTTTTCTATTTCTACTTTCAACTCTCGGAACTGGAATCCTAATTCATTAGCTTTTCCATTATGTAACGTACAATTAGTCACTTCATTATAAGGTGCTACATGATCTCCTACTTCTTGAACGAGTGATTTTATTCCCGTATTTTCTTCTATGAAATGAAGAATTTCACGACTAGAAACTACCCCGTTGCTACAAGCATTAATTGGCCCTTCTATGTCTTTCATCCCACACCAAGCTAAAAATCCCCCTGCTGCTGCTTCATGTATAAACGACAACTCTCCATCTAGATGATTCACGGCGACAGGTTCTTTCCTCACAATATGTTCAACGTAAAATTGTAACCTTTTCGTATAATCGTTTTCTCCAATAACAACTGGAAAACGAACTGCAATGACTGGGAATGTTGCTTGTTGAAATACAACTGCTTCGGCTACTCTCTTTCCTTCACCATAATTGAAGTCATTCCTATCTCCATACACGATTGCATACTCGTACGGATTGAATTCCTCTTCTGATAAGTTTAGTGCAGGGGCATAGACGGCCATTGAAGATGTCATAATATACTTGTTCGTTTTGCCTTTCAAAACTTCACATACTATCTTTGCCGCATTCGAGCTATAGCATAAATTATCGTATACGATATCATAACTTTTTCCTTCTAAACAACTTGCTAGTTGTTTTTCGTCTTCCCTATCTACAATAAGTCTTTTTACTGTACCTCCAAAGGAATCTTTCTTAATTCCTCTCGTCGCAATCGTTACATCGTGTCCATCTTTTAAGAGTGCTTCTACTAAATGTTTCCCAAAAAATCTTGTTCCCCCTAGTACCAATACTTTTTTCAACTTCATCATCCCCGTTTTAATAAATTGTAAAATACTACCTCTCTATTATAAATGCTAACATATAAAAAGCATGGAATTCGTTTAACGATTCCATGCTTTTCTACAGAAAATATATTAACGTACTCGATATTTATAAATACAATAACAGAAGTATAAAATAGAAATTACGGATACATAAACCCATAATTCATATACAAATCCCTCTCCCCATACTCCCATAAAATAAAAGAGTGAAGGTAACGTCAATGTTACCCATGATTGCACAAAGGCAATCCTTCCAAGATATTGATTAATGTTCTTTTTTTGTGTATTTAATACAAAGAATAAATACCAAAGTAATGCCCACATAAACCACGTTAACGCATTAACAACATCGTGGAATTGAACAAATGAAACAACCATATAAAATAAAGCAATAATTGCTACCCAAATACAAAACCACCCTAGACCGCTACTATCCATTCCTTTTATAAAGGTAACGCCTACATATAAATAAGTTAATCCAAATAAGAAAGTAGCTGCATATGAATACACTGTCCAATTGCTTTGGTCAGAAATCATGATCAAATAGAACGGAATAATAATTTGCAGTGCACCCACAAATAAATTAAAAACACCCGCACTTTTCATCTCTGCTTTTCCTAATATAACAAGACTATTTAAAAATAAAGCTGCACCAGAAAGTAATAATCCTACGTAACCCATATATCCTCATGTGAAAACCTTACATTTTCACACTGTACCCTCCCTATCTTGTAAAAATTACATTATTCCTTATTCTTCTTCTTACTTACAACTCCATACAAAGTTTTTTCGAAAATAAGTCAGACTTCCTACCTTAAAAAACAATAAAAAAATCCCTGCGATACATGTCATACAGTAGTGATATCAATCAAAACGCATCACAAAATAAAAACGCTTTCAATAATACACAATGCAATCAAAAAGCTAATGGGATTATTTGATTATAAACGCACTTTAACAATGATACAAGTATTGAAATATTATTCAATATTACATTTTTTATTTCTATAAAAAATTAATAGAATAATACATTTTCCCTATCTCAATCTATCAATGATCTGCATAGAATATTGTACAATCATATTAAATTAGAAAGGTCTGATATTTATGCCTCTTCATTATCCACATCCCGCTGTTATTCATTCAACAGGTGTATTAACAAGAGAGCCTGCAACGGTTTCAGCAGTAATAAACATTGTAAATTTAGATGCATATTACGCACACAATGTAAATATAGAAGTGTGGGATTGGTCTAACTATTCTAATCCCGTAAAATTACCTGTACTAATTGGTGAAGATACAGTGGTAGAATTCCCCTACCTTTTACAAGGCAACAACCTAGCAGTGTTTTATGCTAATTTAGATGAAGCAATTGATTTGTATGAAATTCGTATTTCTTATCCTACTCATTCCAATATTATTGCAAATTGTTTCGGACGAAGCATTCCGCCTTATACAAGTCAAGAAGGTAATACGGTGTATCATAAACAACTTGTTCGCATTCATTAAAGGTTCTTTTCTCTATCCCCAATTTATATAACTAGTTACTATTCAAACGCTATGGTCAGTAATATTTTATTACACTCTCTTTCCTAAAATGAACATATTACTGACCTCAAGCAACATAATAAGAGCATGCTTTACTAGCTACCCTAAATCATTTGATAGCCATTTTTATTATTTACTTGCCATCTCCAAGAATCTACACACATCTCTTCTAACCCATATTCCGCTTCCCATCCTAATTCTCGTTTCGCTTTAGATACATCCGCAAAACAGATTGCTACATCACCAGGACGACGCCCTATCACTTTATAAGGTATTTTTTTACCCGAAACCTTCTCAAAAGCCTTTACCATCTCCAATACACTATACCCTTTACCTGTGCCAAGATTATATGCCTCGACTCCTTTCGTCTTAAGTACTTTCTCAAGTGCCTTTACATGCCCCTTCGCAAGGTCAACAACGTGAATATAATCACGGACACCCGTCCCATCTTTCGTTGGATAATCGTTTCCGAATATATTTAGCTCCTTTAACTTACCTACCGCTACTTGCGTTACATATGGCATTAAATTGTTCGGAATCCCATTTGGATCTTCTCCGATACGGCCACTTTGATGAGCTCCAAATGGATTAAAATAACGAAGTAATGCAATGCTCCACTCATCATCAGCCTTTGCTACATCACGCATAATTTGCTCAATCATTAATTTTGTTTGTCCATACGGATTTGTCACACTCAGCGGAAATTCTTCTGTAATTGGTGATGTTTTTGGAATTCCATATACAGTTGCAGATGAACTAAAAATAAAATTTTTAACATTGTGTTTTTGCATCACATCACATAGTACAATTGCACTTATTATATTGTTATAATAATATGCAAGTGGTATTGTGGTAGATTCTCCCACTGCTTTAAACCCCGCAAAATGTATAACCGCTTCAATGTTATTTTCCAAAAAGATCTCATTCATTTTTTCACGATTTAAAACATTTTCTTTATAAAATTCAAATTGTTTTCCTGTTATTTCTTTTACTCGATTTAAAGATTCAATTGAACTATTTGAAAGATTATCTACGACTATAATTTTATAATTATTATTTAATAATTCTACACATGTATGACTACCAATATACCCTGCTCCACCCGTTATAAGTATCGCCATATCTATAGTCCCCCACTAATTATTAATTATAAAATTTTATAATCTCAATGCACATCTATCTTACCGCTAAAAAGACCGATGATTCTAAAAATTATTCCCGATTATTATTTATATAAAAAAGAGCCACATAACCTTTACGTTATGCAACTCTTCAACATACATATGTGTCTATATCTTTTTTTATTAATCAAGAAAAATAAAAATCAATCGGAAATTTTATATTGTTAAATTACATAGCAATATACACTTAAAAAGTGAGCTAGGCTTCCCAATAACACGAAAACGTGAAAAATTTCATGATGTCCCATATGTTTAAACTCTAACCACTTTGGCTTTGTTCCGTAAATAAATCCACCAATTGTATAAAGAATGCCTCCAAGTACTAGGAGCACCATACCTCCTGTACTTAAGTTAGCGGCTAACGGTGCAAAGAACAGAACAATTAACCAGCCCATTGTAATATAAATTGCTGTTGATAACCATCTCGGACAATTAAACCAAAACATTTTAAAAACAATACCACAAATGGCAGTTGCGTAAACTAAACAAAATAATAATAAACCGTTTGCGGAATGTAATGTAATTAAACAAAATGGTGCATATGTACCTGCAATCAATATAAAAATCATAGAGTGATCAAGCTTCCTAAAGAAATAAATAACACGTTCACTAGCTACAACACTATGATATACAGCTGATGCTGTATACAGAACCATCATTCCGATACCAAACAAAATAATAGCTGTAATTGCCGCAAAAGATGGCATCTTAATAGAAACTTTTACAAGCATAGCTAGTAATGCAATAAATGATAATACAGCTCCTCCCAAATGGGTAAAAGCATTAACCGGTTCTCTTATGTAAGTATTCATATAAACACCCCTCATATAATTACATGTAGTTTCGATAACTACATGTAATTATATACTCATTAATATTAGAGGTCAACATTTACAATTCATTTGTTTCGTAATACCATATTTAGAGATACGATAAACATTATGCTCCGCTAAGTTATAAAAGTGAGGGATTCTACGTGGAAAATATAAATAAATTGCTTGAAACATTACATTTAGAAAAAAATATTACACTTGAAGACATTCCAAATGTCGACTTGTATGTAGACCAGGTTGTCCAACTATTTGAAAACACTTATGCAGATACAACAAGAACCGATGATGAAAAAGTATTAACAAAAACAATGATTAACAATTATGCAAAAGGTAAATTGTTTATTCCAATCAAAAATAAAAAATACTCAAAAGAGCATATGATTTTAATCAGTTTAATTTATCAATTAAAAGGAGCTCTTTCCATTAATGACATAAAAAGTTCCTTAGAACATATAAATGAATCCTTATTAAGCGATGATTCATTCGAATTAAATACGCTATATAAAGATTATCTTACTCTTACCGAAAACAACGTCGAAAGCTTTAAACAAGACGTAAATAACCGTGTTTCAGAAGTAAGTGAGATTTCTTCCTTAGAAGATTCAAAACTAGAAAAGTTTCTATTACTAAACTCCTTAGTGAACATGAGTAATATGTATAGACGTTTAGCAGAGAAGTTAGTCGATGATTTAAAGGGATCTTAAACAAAAAACTATCCACCTATTAAAGTGGATAGTTTTTTTGTTTACTTATTTGCCTCATGGACTTTCAATTGTTTACCTTTTATCGTTGTATTTCTCATAACCTTTAAAACAAGTGGCCCTTTTCCATTTAATATTTCAACATATGAAACATTATCTTGTATCGTAATAATGCCTATATCTTCAGCAGAAACACCTTGAATTTTAGCAATTGTACCGACAAAATCCACCGCTCTAATTTTCTTTTTCTTTCCGCCATTAAAGTACAATTTCATAATTCCTTTATTTATATCCGCACTTTTATCCTTCTTTATAGTTGGTTTAGCTTGTATTTTTTCTTCAAATGCAGCTTTACCTTTCATAACTTCTTCTTTTGAAGGGGCGTTTGCCTTCGGAATTGCAAAACCGATGTACGCCTCAATCTCTTCTAAAAATCGATCTTCATAAGGCGTTATAAATGTAATGGCCTTTCCGCTATTACCAGCTCGTCCTGTTCTTCCTGTACGGTGTACATAACTTTCTTTCTCTAATGGAATATCATAATTAATAACATGTGTAATATTATCAATATCAATTCCTCTCGCAGCTACATCCGTTGCTACTAAATAACGGAACTTTCCTTTTCTAAAATCATCCATCACCCCAAAACGATCTTCTTGCACCATGCCACCATGTATTTTATCGCAAGGGTAATTAACTCGATTTAGCTGTCTATATACATGATCTACGTTTTCTTGTGTACGACAAAAAATAATGCAACTGTCTGGATTTTCAATTGTTGTTACATCTTTAAGAAGTGACAACTTCCCTTCTTCCCTCACTTCAAAAAGGGTATGTTCAATTTTATCTGTTGTAATCCCAGCAGCTTTAATTTCAATATGAGTTGGTGCGTTCATATACGTACGTGATAACCTTTCAACATCTTCCGGTAAGGTTGCTGAAAATAGCATTGTCATTCTTTTTGTAGGTAATTCATCAATAATTGCCTCTACTTGGTCGATAAAGCCCATGTTTAGCATTTCATCTGCCTCATCAATCACTAAATATTTTAATCGTTCTAATGAAAGAGTCCCTTTTTCAATATGATCTAGCACACGTCCTGGAGTTCCTACTACAATATGCGTCTTTTGCTTTAACTCTAATTTTTGACGTGCAAATGGAGATTTACCATAAATTGCAGCCGCTTTAATTCTTTTGAATCGCCCTATATTTGTAATATCTTCTTTCACTTGAACAGCAAGTTCTCTCGTTGGTGTTAAAACTAACGCTTGTGGTTTATTCTCTTCCCACTCTACCATTTCACAAAGTGGTATACCGAACGAAGCCGTTTTTCCACTTCCTGTTTGCGACTTTACAACAAGATCCTTCTTTTGTAATGCAACTGGAATAACCTCTCCTTGTACTTCTGTTGGATGCTCATATCCTAAACCAGTAAGTGCTCGTCTTACTTCTTTACTTAATGCATAATTACTAAAACCTTTTTTACTCATATATTAACCTCATTTGATTTTATATTTAACTTATTATGTTCTTTATACCTCACTTTAGACTATAGTAAGATACTATATTAATCCACTGTTTTTCATTCGTTTCAATCTAAATTTATCTAAGTATAATTTTAAAATAATAAAGGGCAGCCTTAATAATAAGTCTGCCCTATCTATACCATATTCATTTTTTACGGAACTAGTTTTTTCACAACTGGTATTCTTTGCAATACTAACGTAATTACCATACTGAGAACAATTGTAATCGTTACATTAATAGGTATTGCCAATATTGCATGCACATGATTATTTACTTTAGGGAAAACCATGTACAACAAGTTATTTAATAAGAAGAAGTGAAGAATATAGATTCCAAGGCTTGCTTGATTTATAAAACGGAATAACAATGGTAATTCTCGTTCTGATTTTTGGAATGCATATTTGAAAAATATAAACAATCCAATCGCCATCAGTACGACACCTGGCGCAAAATATCCATACCAAAACTGCTCTAACTGTCCATTTGCTTTTACTGTATAGAAATACGTAATAAAGAATGTACTAATAAATCCTACAAATCCTCCAATGTAAGAAATATTTCTCCACTTTTTCGAAATATCAAAATTAGATAAGTAATAACCAAGTAGGAAATACCCTACATAATTTGTAACGTAAAACAATTCAATATTAAAGTTGATAGGATAATAATATTTAACTAAATTGACTACAACAGACGCGTATAGCCATAAAATTAAAAAGTATTCTATCTCTCTTTTTTTAGCGTTCTTCACAAAGATTTTTAATAGAGGTGTAATTAAATATATCCCTACAATCATGTATAAGAACCATAAATGTCCCCCGATAGTATCCGTTAAAAAGTGCTTTATCCCTTGCTTTAAAGATGCCGGAAAATACCCTGCATATGCTCCATATGCATAAAATATAGCGCTCCAAGCGATAAAAGGTATAATCACTTTACTTGCACGCTTCTGTAAAAATTCCCCGACTGAAATATCTTTTGTCCCCTTTAACAATAAAGCTCCACTAATCATTACAAAAATCGGAACACTCGCACGTGAAATCGATTCAAATAGATTACCAGCCATCCAGCGTGAAGCATTATTTGCATCTAAAACGGAAACATAACCAGCAGAAACGTGAATTGTAACAACTGCGATTGTCGCTAATACTCGCAACCAATCCATATATACTAGACGCTTCATTAGTACTCCTCCTAAAATTCCCTCTTTAACTTCTATTTTCCAAACATAATTTTACATCAAATAATACTATGTTTAAACATATTTTCATTACAAGAACTGACAAAATACGTAGATAAACTTTAATTTTCAAATATAAACATGAAAACCTTTGACTTATGAGTGAAAATAATGTAAATTATCCTTTGGACGAACATTTTTAAACAAACTGAATAAAATATTCGTATTTTAGGGGTGTAAATGATGGAAAACGTATTCGACTATGAAGATATTCAATTAATTCCTGCAAAATGTATTGTAAATAGCCGCTCTGAATGTGATACAACTGTCACTTTAGGAAAACATAAATTTAAATTACCTGTCGTACCTGCAAATATGCAAACGATTATTGATGAAAGAATTGCAACTTATTTAGCTGAAAATAATTACTTCTATATCATGCATCGTTTCCAACCAGAGAAACGAATCTCATTCATTAGAGATATGCAATCACGTGGATTAATCGCTTCTATTAGCGTTGGTGTAAAAGAAGACGAGTATGAATTCGTACAACAATTAGCTGCTGAGCACCTTACGCCTGAATACATCACGATTGATATCGCGCATGGACATTCTAATGCTGTAATCAACATGATTCAACATATTAAAAAGCATTTACCAGAAAGCTTCGTTATCGCTGGAAACGTTGGAACTCCAGAAGCGGTAAGAGAATTAGAAAACGCTGGTGCTGACGCAACAAAAGTTGGTATTGGACCTGGTAAAGTTTGTATTACTAAAATTAAAACAGGATTTGGAACTGGCGGTTGGCAACTAGCTGCACTTCGCTGGTGTGCAAAAGCTGCAAGTAAGCCAATTATCGCTGACGGTGGTATCCGTACAAACGGCGACGTAGCTAAATCTATTCGATTTGGGGCGACTATGGTTATGATCGGTTCTCTATTCGCTGGTCATGAAGAGTCTCCAGGGGAAACAATCGAAAAAGATGGTAAACTTTATAAAGAGTACTTCGGTTCAGCTTCTGAATTCCAAAAAGGTGAGAAGAAAAACGTTGAAGGTAAGAAAATGTTCGTTGAGCATAAAGGTTCTTTAGAAGACACTTTAATCGAAATGGAACAAGATCTTCAATCTTCTATCTCTTACGCTGGTGGAACAAAATTAGACTCAATTCGTACTGTAGATTATGTAGTCGTAAAAAACTCTATTTTCAACGGTGATAAAGTATATTAATTTTTAAACTTAACTCGAAGGACAAGTATTTTTATGCTTGTCCTTTTTCATATATAGAAATGTAAAATATTTTCATTTTACTGAATTTTCTAGTATCATGTTTTTAGATACTTATAATAAGGGGGATATAATATATGAAAGATGTAATTGAGAAACGCCATATTCGCGCAGGAGTTCCTATTGAATTAACATGGAACCTCTCTGATTTATACGAATCTGATAAAGAGTGGGAAACTGCATTACGTGTATTAACAGATGATATAAAAAAACTTGATGCGTTTAAAGGACAATTACACACTAGCCCTACCACCTTATTACATTGCCTACTTTTAGAAGAAGAGCTTTTAATGAAGTTAACAAAACTATACTCCTATGCAAATTTAAAAGAATCTACTGATCGTACAAATCCAGTTATTCAAGCGAACTCTTCCAAAATTGCTGCTTTATGGACGAAAGTACATACGGCGCTATCCTTTATTCATAATGAAATTCTCTCATTAGAAGAAGGCACAATTGAAAAATATTTAACGGAAGAAACAAAACTTGAACCTTTCCGTAAATCATTACTAGACATATTACAAAAAAGGCAGCACACGCTCTCTCCTGAAACAGAAGAAGCACTTGCTGCACTTGGCGAAGTACATAGTTCTCCATACAAAATTTACGGTATGACTAAATTGGCCGATATGGATTTTAACTCCATACAAGACGAACAAGGAAATGAACTTCCTGTCTCATTTGCATTATTTGAAAGTAAATATGAGTTTTCTCCAAGCGTAGACATACGCAGAAAGGCATACTCATCATTTGTGTCCACCTTGAAGCGATATAAAAATACCGTGGCAACAACATATGCTACCGAAGTAAAAAAACAAGTAACACTCTCTCGTTTACGCAAATTTGAATCTGTTACTCATATGCTTTTAGAACCTCAAAAAGTTCCACTTGAAATGTATAACAATCAACTTAATATTATTTATAAAGAATTAGCACCTCATATGCGCCGTTTTGCAGATTTAAAAAAGAAAGTATTAGGACTCGATCAAATGCTGTTCTGCGACTTACATGCACCTTTAGATCCCGAATTTAATCCAGCAATTACTTACGAGGAAGCTGGAAAACTTATTCAAGACTCTTTACAAGTACTTGGCGATGAATATAGTGCCATTATCAAAAAAGGGTTCAAAGAAAGATGGGTCGATCTTGCAGATAATGTAGGGAAATCAACAGGAGCATTTTGTTCAAGCCCATATGGTTCTCATCCATACATTTTAATTACATGGCAAAATACGATGCGTGGTTGCTTCACATTAGCCCATGAATTTGGACATGCTGGTCATTTTTATTTAGCAAATAAAAATCAGCGTATTATGAATGTACGTCCATCTATGTACTTTGTTGAAGCACCATCTACAATGAATGAATTACTATTAGCCCAGCATTTATTAGCGACGAATGATGATAAGAGAATGCGTAGATGGGTGATCCTGCAACTACTCGGCACATATTATCATAACTTTGTTACCCATTTACTTGAGGGAGAATATCAAAGAAGGGTATACACGCTAGCAGAAGAAGGCGGAGCACTTACAGCTACAACTTTAACTGAAATAAAAACAAATGTACTTTCTACATTCTGGGGAAATTCTGTAGAAATTGACGAAGGGGCTGGCTTAACTTGGATGCGTCAACCTCATTATTATATGGGCTTATATTCTTACACCTATTCCGCAGGCCTCACTGCATCTACTGCGGTAGCTCAAATGATTAAAGAGGAAGGGCAACCTGCCGTTGATCGCTGGTTAGACGTACTTCGCGCTGGTGGTACGATGAAACCACTTGAATTAATGAAACATGCTGGAGTAGATATGTCAAAACCAGATGCAATCCGGAAAGCTGTTTCTTACGTCGGTTCCTTAATTGATGAATTAGAACGCTCTTATGAAGAATAAAAAATAAGCCCTCGCTTTATGAGGGCTTATTTCATATTTACTTTCCAAATCTTTTACGGTATCCACATTTTCTGCATAGCTCTTCAACTGCAACTCTTCTAGAAAATCCATCGACAATGTTTGTTGCTCTTTCGCCTTCTATAATGTTAGAAAATGAATCATTATTAATATTTCCAAGGTTAATAATGCCTTCACCATCTAAACAACAAGGAATAACCGTTCCATTCGCTAAAATACCAGCTTGATTTCGAAGGCCGTGACAGAATCCTTTTCCATCATCCTCTTCTTCATGCAATGCTGGCCACTGGAATTCATAGTCTTGATTAATAAAGACACGTTCCGCAATTTTTATACCTTTTCCTGGTGTAAGCTTCTCTTCAATTTGATAAGATAGATCAAACTCATTTTCAATAATGGATAATAACTCTCTATTTTTCTGGATTTCAGCATTCGTTTTATTATCCTGCGTTAAATTCCATAATCTAAGTGAAACAATTAAATCTGATTGACTTGTCGCCTCTCTAATGAAGGAAAGTATACTTCTTACATAGCCCTCTTTATCTTGCGAACCTGGGTGTCCATCAAAACTGTGCAATGAAAAATTCATTTGTCTTAAAGCAGGCTTATTTAACAATCTATGCCTTCTCTTATTAATTAACGTTCCGTTCGTTGTAATATTAACTTTAAACCCTTTTTCATGGCTTAAATCTAACAGTTGATCTATTTTTGGATGAAGCAACGGCTCACCCTTCACGTGCAAATAAATGTAGTCTGTGTGTGGTTTAATTTGGTCTAATCTTTTAGCAAAATCCTCCACAGAAATGAATTGCTTCTGTCTTTCCGTCGGCGGACAAAAGCTGCACGCAAGATTACATACACTCGTAATCTCCAAGTAAAACTTTTTAAACTTCTTCACCTTTAATTCCTCACTTCTATGACTACTTGTACTTTTTTCCTCTTCATATTACATCACACTTTTTTAGAAATAGAAACATACTTATTTTAGGAAATCTATATAACACCTATTAATGTGTAAAAGACCATCGGTGATTTTTGTCCAATGGTCTTTTTTACTCTTTTTATATGCAAAAAGTAATTTTACTTATGATACGGTTCTCCACGATTAATACGAAATGCTCTATACACTTGCTCAAGCAATACTAATCGCATTAATTGGTGTGGTAATGTCATCTTTGAAAAAGAAAGAGATTCATTTGAACGCTTCATTACTTCTGAACTTAGTCCAAGTGATCCACCAATTACGAATGCAACTTTACTCTTCCCATATGTAGCAAGACGATCTAAACTTACTGCAAATTCTTCTGATGATTTTTGTTTTCCTTCTATCGCTAACGCAATCACATGCGTATCATCAGAAATTTTATCCAGTATACGGATACCTTCTTTTTCTTTTACAATTAACATTTCTGCTTCACTTAAATTTTCTGGTGCCTTTTCATCTGGCAATTCAATTACTTCTACTTTTGCGTATGCAGATAATCGTTTTAAGTATTCTGCTATACCTTGTTTTAAATATTTTTCTTTTAATTTCCCAATTGAAATAATCGAGATATTCACACGTATTCCCCACCTTACAAACATGTTATCCACATAACTTATCCACATATCCACAATTCTTACCCACATATTGTGTGAGAATCTGTGTTCGATACAACATATGTCGCCTCATTTTGACAAAATTCACATGTTTTTTTCTCTTTTTCTGAGTTATCCACATTGTTAATAACTGGCGCGACTTCACACTCATCCACAATAATATCTAACGCTAATTCAACATGTTCTAAACAACAAGGTAAATTCATATTCTTCACCTCACTTTTCTACAATAGAAAACAGGAGGTAGGCCCTCCTGTTTTTAATACTTTTGAATGCCTAGTTTAACCGTTGTTGTTGCTCGTTTTGTACCACGATAAAACGTAAGAGTCATTTTATCATTAATTTTTTTATCATATAAGGCCGTACGGAATCCGATAATATCACGAACCGGTTTTCCATCTACTGCTACAATTACATCGTGTTCTCGTAAACCAGCATCTGTGCCTGGCGAAGGACTTTTCACATCTAAAATGCAAACTCCCTCTGTTACATTGCCTGGTAAATGCAATGTTTTCGACCAATAGTAGTTTGGAATCTCATTTAATGATCTCAGTTCAATTCCAACATACGGTCTTCTTACTTTTCCGTACTTCTCTAATTCATTCATAATGGGAACAGCTCTAGTCACCGGAATAGCTAGACCAATTCCTTCTACTTCTTTTGCGGCAATTTTCATTGAGTTAATACCAATTAATTGACCTGCTGCATTTACAAGCGCACCACCACTATTACCCGGATTAATTGCTGCGTCTGTTTGCAATACTTCTACTTGCCAATCATAATGTCCATCTTGATCTAAATCTACAGGAACAATACGCTCATTAGCCGAAATAATACCTTGTGTGACGGTTCCAGAAAATTGTAGCCCGAGCGGGTTCCCAATCGCAATGACTGGTTCTCCTCTACGAACAGCATTAGAATCGCCAATCTCAATTACCTTTTTCACATGCTTTGCATCTATCTCTAGTACAGCCAAATCTGTGACTACATCGGTTCCTAATACCTTTCCTGGCACCTTCTTACCGTCACTTAAACTTACTTCAATACGATTTGCCCCAGCAACAACATGATTATTCGTTACAATATAAGCTTGACCATCTGTCTTCTTATAAATTACACCTGAGCCTGTGCCAGCTTCTGAATCTGCCTCTGAAAAATTATCTCGTTGAATATTAATAATACCAACAACAGCTTCAGATGCACGATCAACAGCATCCACAAAGCTAATCTGTTTAATTCCTTGAGCTTCGGCCATATTACTTCCACTTGCTTCAGCTTGCGGAAACGCGTCCGTATCATTTGAAAATAAAGGAGCTCCAAATGCAAATAACGAAGCTCCTACAATTGTTCCTGCTATGCTAGAAATAACAATACCTTTATGCTTCTTTTTCCTTGCACGTTTCATACGATAATTTTCTCCATCAATAAAGGACATATTTGTTCACCTATCTTCCTGAAAACAACTATATTCACCTTTATTGTTTACTAAAATGGAGAATTATACGTATTGAATTTTTGTAGGCATTTTTGGATCTGTATCGTGAATTTCAAAGGCTTCTCCCACTCCAAATCCCTTTTCCTCTAATACTTGTGATACCGACATACGTGCTAGTTCTTTCATGTTATTATCTAAACTCAAATGGGCTAAATAAATATGCTTTGTCTCATCTGTAATTACATCCGCCATTGCTAATGCAGCATCTTCATTACAAACGTGCCCCACATCACTTAAAATACGTCGTTTAATACTCCATGGATAACGTCCCATACGAAGCATTTCCACGTCATGATTACTTTCAAACACGAAAGCATTAGCCCCCTTAATAACACCTTTCATACGGTCACTCACGTATCCCGTATCTGTAATAAGAGCTAGCTTTCTATTATTGTTATGAAAAGCATAGAACATCGGCTCTGCCGCATCATGTGAAACGCCAAATGATTCGACCTCAATATCACCGAATGTTTTTACATCCCCAACTGAGAAAATAAACTTTTGGTCAGTTGGGATATTTCCTATTAAGTGTTCCATTGCATTCCATGTTTTCTCATTTGCATAAACCGGCAAATCATATTTACGTGCCAATACACCTAATCCTTTAATATGGTCACTATGTTCATGCGTTACAAGAATACCCGATACATCATTTATATTTAATTCTGCTTGTTTAAATAAAGCCTCAGTTGCTTTGCCGCTTAAACCTGCATCGACGAGTAATTTTTTTTCATCTGTTCCTACATATAGCATATTCCCTGTACTTCCACTTGCAAGTACACTAAAATGCAACCCCATTCTTTCTCACTCCAGTATGTTCATCAACCACTTGATTTTCCTTTTCACCTAATTCCATAACTTGTCCTTCAATTGCATTTACAAAGAAGTCCTGCTTCTGCTCCGTTTTTAAATT
Organism: Bacillus sp. TE9106W; assembly: GCF_054062215.1. Taxonomy (NCBI): domain Bacteria; kingdom Bacillati; phylum Bacillota; class Bacilli; order Caryophanales; family Bacillaceae; genus Bacillus; species Bacillus sp. TE9106W. The sequence continues at coordinate 35,057 of NZ_JBSSFA010000008.1, read as the reverse complement.
CCACGTTGGAGCAAGTACTTGGTTATTAGAAGTAGATGCGGTAAGGTTGGCATAACCAATTTGCGCTTCTTTTACATGTGTATTCCCATGAATTTTATTTTTTAAATACAGATTTTCTAAAGCAGTTTGGGCAGTAATAATTTCTTGCTGTTTCGTTTTTTCACTTTCGCCCATTTCTTTTAAATCTGTTAGCATCGTCTGTGTGTACGACACAAGTTCATTTTTTTCATTTAATTCCACAACAATCATTGCCTGATCATTATAGAAAATAGGCTTATCTTTATATTTTTGGAAGAAGTAAATTTTAGAGTCTTTCATCGCCCCAAACTCATACTTTTGTCCATCCAATACATAGTTCTTCAAAAAATCATTATACTTATCTTTGGATAACGATTTTGTATTTAAAAAGGGCTCTTTTAGCTTACTTTCTATTTTGTACATATTTTGTATATGCGCCGTTTGATTTTTTAAAGACTGTACATCTTCTTCTTTAAATGCCTTGTTTTCAGCCCTAATAAATGACTCTTTTTTCGGTTCTTTAGGGAAATTACCCATAGTAATTTTGTTCGCTTTTAATTCTTGATCTATCTTTGTTTCTGCAATAAGCTCCAATTGATTACTATCTTGCTTTTGAATGAATTGAAAGATGAGAAAGAGATCCAAAACAAAAAAGGTCACAATAAATATGGTCTTAATCCGATCCCAATCCATTTAGTCCTCCCTCACTCCACTCATATATTTTTTGCTTTCCAGCTTCATCTTCAACAAACTTTACATACCAAATCGGCTGTAGTCGAGCTACTTGCCCATCTAGTGATAATTTGTATCCAATACCAATGTCTTTAATCAATCTTTTATCTACAGCGGCATTATTTTCTAAGGATGCTATCACAACATGCCCTGATGGAAGAGTAACCTTCTGTTCTATACCTTTCGTATTTAAAGACAACAATGGTCTTTCATACTCCATTACTTCTTCTGATCCCCATATTTGTCTCAATTCAGCTAATCCATCTGTGTTGAATACGGAATATCCATCTTCATGTAAACGGAATACTGTCTGTCCTTTATTCATATAGTCCAAGCGATATGAATCCAGACTTCCACTGTGACCATTTACAAAATCAAAGCTTTTTTGTAAAAGCATTAAATTATCTGTCGTTTTCTCACTTGAAACAGAAGAATTTTTATACTTTAGCATATGATGATCGTTTTCAATCTCCATAGACCTAATACCATCTGTAAATGTTTCTTTCGATTGCTCGGTAATCGGGCTTAAATAACGTGGGTCACTAAAAAGAGCATTCTTAAATGTATCAATCGCTAAATTAGACGAAATATATGTTATATTACTTAATTCGGTCGTTCCATCTGGTAAATATAGCTTTTTCATATCATTAATTTGATAGTCAAAATAAGGTTTTGCCGATACTACAAATTGATTTTGTGCATTTACAATATCTTTTAAATATATACCACTTAATTTTGCCTCATATATTCTAGAGTTATCACCATCAGAAACAAAATTAATTTTAATTTCCTGATCCCTACTTCTAGAAGGATCAAGAATAATTCGATTAAAATATTTAGGCTTATTTATACTTTTTTCTTGCATATTAAACATAGATTTAACCGCATCAAATGGGATGTTGGTAGGGAAAATAAGTTCAATTTTCCCTTCACCATGCACATAAGAAAGGAAGTCAGCCTTAGCAATCGATATCTCTTTGAAATCATGTAATTCCCCTGCCTCCAAAGGTTTATAGATTGATTCTATATCTCCCTCTCTTTTGCTCCCGTAATGATTTTTATCTTTATGCACGATGATAGAAGTAGGGCGGACAACATCAGCGATTTTAGTTTGCGTAGCTCCTTCATTCCCTTGTACAAATTTTGCGTTTTGCATAGATGTGGAATCTGGCACATACGTCCATAAGTTAAAAGTAAGAAATAGACTAATTACAACTAAATTAATTAAAACTATCGTTTTAACATTTTCCATACTCATTCCCAATCGTCCTCTTCATCCGCTGCCATTGGCAATGTGAAATAAATTGTTGTCCCTTTTCCTTCTTCACTCTTCGCCCAAATCGAGCCACCATGTGCCTCAATCATTTCTTTCGCAATCGCTAATCCAAGTCCTGTACCACCCATTTGTCTTGAACGTGCTTTATCTACGCGATAAAAACGTTCAAAGATTTTATCGACGTTTTCTTTCGGAATACCCATTCCTTGGTCACTTACACTAATCTCTAATAATTCCCCACGATCACGTAAGCGATATGTTACTGTTCCACCTTCTGGTGAATACTTTAATGCATTCGAAATAATGTTATACAATACTTGCGTAATTTTATCTGTATCCATATCAATAAATCGAGATTTTTTAGAGAAGGATCGTTTGAAACTTACGTTTTGTTCTTTAGACATTTCGAAACGGTCAATAATGTTATTGAAGAAGTCAGTAAAGTCAACCCATTCTTTCATTAAGCGATGCTCCGTACTATCAAGTTTAGATAGTTGCAATAACGCATTTACCAGCCTAATCATTCTTTCTGTTTCTTCTTGTGTAACTGTTAAAAATTGCGGTGCAATATTCGGATCTTGCCACGCACCGTCTGTAAGTGCCTCTAAATAACTGCGCATTGTCGTTAATGGCGTTCTTAATTCATGAGACACGTTTGCTACAAACTCGCGGCGTTCTCTTTCTATGCGCTCCTGCTCAGTTACGTCATATAATACGGCAATTAAACCATTTGCTTTCCCTGTCTCTTTTTGAATAACAGAGAAACTAGCGCGTAAAATATATGGCTCATTTCTCGTACTAAAATCTAATAAAACAGAATCAGGCTCTTCGTATAAATGATCTAGCGTAAATTCTTCTTGTATTCCCAATACTTCTAAAACAGATTGATCGAGCGCTGTTTCACGCGAAACATTTAGCATCTTTTCCGCAGGATCATTTAATAAAATAATGTCCCCTTTTCGGTCAGTAGCAATTACTCCATCTGTCATATGTGATAATACGGATGACAATTTACGTCTTTCACTTTCCGTCGAAGAACGAGCTTGTTGTAATTTTTTTGATAAATTATTGAAAGATAATGCTAATTGTCCAATTTCATCATGGCTATGCACTTTTACTTTTCTTGAATAGTTTCCTTTTGCCATTTCAATCGCTTGTCTTCGCATATCAGAGATTGGTCTCGTAATCGTTTGAGCTAACAAAATTCCAAGTACAGCTGTTACGAGTAATGCAATAACGGTTCCGGTCGCAAAGATTTGATTAATATCCTTCATCTGCTTATAAACATCTTCCATAGATGCAACAACGTAAATAACACCAAGTGCATCCTTGCCGGTATCATCTAGAATAGGAGTAAGCATAACTTGTACACGATGGCCTGTACGACCATCCTTCTCAATTTTCACTTCTGGCTTTTTTTGTACCAATACCCGCTGAACAGCTATATCAGTTGATGTTCTATTTACCTTGTTTTGCTTTGACTCATCTGAAATAGCGAGCAGCTTTCTATTCGAATCAAATACACTTACCTCTTGAATATCTTTCTTACGATCAGAGGCAAATTTTCGAATGGAAGTTTTAATCGTTTCATCTGTTGATTCTGTTTCTGCTTTTGTATGACTTTTTTTAAACTCTTGTTTCAAGTTATATGCTAATAAGTTCGTTTGCTGCGTTAAAGAATCTCTAAATCCTTGTACAAGACTCTTTTCTAACTCCCTTACGAAATATACCCCAATAACCTGCATAGCTATCAATATTAATAGCATGTATATGAGTACAAACTTTAAATGAATAGATTGAAAAAAACCGACTTTCTTCATATACTATTCCTGCTCTGGGTCACGCAAGTAATACCCTACCCCACGTCTAGTGACTATTAATGTAGGATGACTTGGATTATCTTCAATTTTTTCACGTAAACGACGAACTGTTACATCCACTGTACGTACATCTCCAAAGTAGTCATAACCCCAAACTGTTTGCAGTAAATGTTCGCGTGTCATAACTTGACCTAAATGTTTTGCTAAATAATGCAGCAGCTCAAATTCACGATGTGTAAGCTCAATATTTTCCTCACGTTTCGTTACACTATACGCATTTGGATTGATAACAATTGGCCCAATAACCATTTCCGTATTTTCTTCTTTTTCTGCAGCACCACCTTGCTGATGGCGACGTAAATTCGCCTTCACGCGAGCAAGTAATTCCCTCGTACTAAATGGCTTCGTTACATAATCATCTGCCCCAAGCTCCAAACCTAATACTTTATCGATTTCAGAGTCCTTCGCTGTAAGCATAATAATCGGCATTTCTGAGCTTTTACGTATTTCACGGCAAACCTCTAAGCCATCCTTACCTGGTAGCATAATATCTAATAAAACCATATCTGGCTGTTCTTCAGTCGCTTTTTCAATTGCTTCATCACCATCGTGCGCCATTACAATTTCAAAACCTTCTTTTTCTAGGTTGAACTTCAAAATATCTGCAATCGGCTTTTCATCATCAACTACTAAAATTTTCTTTCCCATCATCGTCTATTTCCTCCTTATAAAGTGAAACTTTAATCAGCCCTCACCAATCGGGCTTTTACGGGCAGCTCGCTTCCCACCTAACTTCTTTGCTTTCGCTAAATTTTAAGGTGGGGGTCTTACTGCCCGGTAAATAGCGGGGTAAAAATATGGTCAATATCCTTAAACACATTGATGTCTACATAGTATGTCCCTATATGACCGCATCTTTTGCTTAAGTAACTTCTACTCTATTCTCACAGACTCATGTATAATCCACTTTTACACGGAATCCTATACGATCTATAGAAAAACCTCTAGCTTCAACTGCTAGAGGCTCCTCATTCTATTTTAAAATAACTACTCAATTTTGTAAAATTACACAAATAAAAAGGATATTAAGTGGGCCCACTTAATATCCTGAGAGTGGCTCGGGACGGAATCGAACCGCCGACACGAGGATTTTCAGTCCTCTGCTCTACCGACTGAGCTACCGAGCCAAAACTATATATAAAACCACTAATGGTGGTATAAACAAAAGTGGCGGTCCCGACCGGGGTCGAACCGGCGATCTCCTGCGTGACAGGCAGGCATGTTAACCACTACACCACGGGACCAAAAATGAACATAAAAAAACATGACCCGTACGGGATTCGAACCCGTGTTACCGCCGTGAAAGGGCGGTGTCTTAACCACTTGACCAACGGGCCACGAAAAATAAAATGGTGAGCCATGAAGGACTCGAACCTTCGACCCTCTGATTAAAAGTCAGATGCTCTACCAACTGAGCTAATGGCTCATACTCACCAACGTCATATTTTCGTGACGACAAGATATATCATAACATGTTTTCTTTATATTTTGCAATACCTTTTTTTATTTTTTTATAAAAGATAAGAAAAAACTCATGCGGACATGAGTTTTTCTCAAAAATATCAATTAAGCTTCGTATACGTTACGAACGATATTTGTTTGGTTACGATCTGGTCCAACTGAGAACATAGATAATTGAATTCCTGTTAACTCAGAAACACGTTCTACGTATTTTCGTGCATTTTCAGGAAGCTCATCTAATGATCTTACACCAGTAATATCTTCTGTCCAACCTGGAAGCTCTTCGTATACAGGCTCACATTTCGCTAAAATGTTTAAGTTTGCTGGAACTTCATCGATAACTTTGCCATCGCATTTGTAAGCAACACAAATTTTAAGTGTTGGAATACCAGTTAGAACGTCGATAGAGTTTAATGATAGATCTGTTAAACCACTAACACGACGTGCATGTCTTACAACAACGCTATCGAACCAACCTACGCGGCGTGGACGACCAGTTGTCGTTCCATACTCACGACCAACTTCACGAATTTGATGACCAATTTCGTCATGAAGCTCAGTAGGGAATGGACCATCACCAACGCGGCTTGTATATGCTTTACATACACCTACAACGCGAGTAACTTTCGCAGGACCAACTCCAGTTCCAACTGTTACACCACCAGCAATTGGGTTAGAAGATGTAACGAACGGGTACGTACCGTGGTCGATATCAAGCATAACACCTTGTGCACCTTCAAATAATACACGGTGATTGTTATCTAATGCATCATTTAATACAACAGACGTATCACATACATATTGTGCGATTTGCTGTCCGTACTCGAAGTACTCTTCGAAGATTTCGTCTACACTGAAACCTTCTGTATCGTACATTTTTTCAAATAAACGATTTTTTTGTGCTAAATTTTGCTCAAGCTTCTCTTTAAATGCTTCACGGTCTAAAAGATCAGCCATACGAATACCGATACGAGCAGCTTTGTCCATATATGCAGGACCGATACCTTTTTTCGTTGTACCGATTTTGTTATCACCTTTACTTGCTTCTTCTAACTCGTCCTGTTTTAAGTGATAAGGTAAAATAACGTGCGCACGGTTACTTACGCGTAAATTATCAGTACTTACACCACGATCGTGTAAGTATTTTAACTCTTCAAGTAATGCTTTCGGATCTACTACTAAGCCGTTTCCGATTACACAAATTTTCTCTTTATAGAAAATACCAGATGGAATTAAGTGTAATTTATATTTAACTCCACCAAAAACGATTGTATGTCCTGCGTTATTTCCACCTTGATATCTTGCAACTACTTCCGCATGCTCAGAAAGAAAATCAGTAATTTTACCTTTTCCTTCGTCGCCCCATTGTGTTCCTACAACTACTACTGAAGACATTATTAAAGCACCTCCGCAATTTTCAAACGATCTATTCAAACAATATAATTGTACCAAAACGGAAAAAGAAGTCAACCAAAAAGCGAACATTTTTTTATAAAAAAACTTTTTCGTTCGTAAGAATTATATTTTCACATTATGAAAGCCTTATCTTTTATAAAAAAAAAAAGAAACACATCTTATTATAAGAAATGCGTTTCTTTTTTATACTATCTTTATGCCGGCGGCGCATGTCCATCTTCGAAGCGACGTTCTAAGTTAACGAACTTATTGAACTCCTTAACGAATGCAAGCTCTACTGAGCCTACTGGACCATTACGCTGCTTTGCAATAATAATTTCAATCGTATTTTTATTTTCCGTTTCTCGATCATAGTAATCCTCACGATATAGAAAGGCTACAATATCAGCATCCTGCTCGATACTTCCCGATTCACGAATATCAGACATCATCGGACGTTTATCTTGACGAGATTCTACACCACGAGATAACTGTGACAAGGCAATAACAGGCACTTGTAATTCACGCGCAATCCCTTTTAGTGTACGAGAAATCTCAGATACTTCCTGCTGACGGTTCTCTCCTGATTTCCCACTTCCTTGAATAAGCTGCAAGTAGTCAATCAAGATCATACCAAGACCCTGTTCTTGTTTTAATCTACGACATTTTGCTCGAATCTCATTTACTTTAATCCCCGGCGTATCATCAATATAGATTCCAGCATTAGAAAGGCTACCCATTGCCATCGTTAATTTCGCCCAATCATCAGAAGTTAATGACCCGGTACGAAGTCTTTGCGCATCAATATTTCCTTCTGCACATAGCATACGCATAACAAGCTGATCAGCACCCATCTCTAGACTAAAAATCGCTACATTTTCATCTGTTTTCGTCGCTACGTTTTGTGCGATATTTAATGAAAATGCCGTTTTCCCTACCGATGGACGTGCCGCCACGATGATTAAATCATTTCGCTGGAACCCTGCCGTCATCTTATCTAATTCAGTAAACCCAGTTGGTATCCCGGTAACTTCACCTTTTTGATTATGCAAAAGTTCGATTTTATCGTAAGCATCTACAAGAACGTCTTTAATATTTTGAAATGCTTTCGCATTCGTCTGATGAGATACTTCTAATATTTTTTTCTCAGCCTCATTTAAAAGGCCATCCACATCATCTTCTCTCTCATATCCATCAGACACGATATGAGTCGCCGTTCGAATTAAACGACGTAACAGTGCTTTTTCAGCTATGATTCGTGCATAATATTCTACGTTAGCAGCAGTCGGAACAACTTCTGCTAATTCTGCTAAGTAAGAAACCCCACCAACTTCTTCTAGTAATCCCTGATCAGCCATCGCTGACGTCATCATTACTAAGTCGATTGGTTCCCCCTTATCCGATAATCCAAGCATAACTTCAAAAATCTTTTGATGTTTTGTTCGATAAAATGAGTCAGGTACCAATAGTTCCGATGCTGAAGTTAATGCATCCTGATCAATCAATATAGCACCTAGGACTGCCTGCTCGGCTTCTATATTATGCGGAGGGGTACGATCAGCCATTACATCACTCATACGCAATCCTCCTTGCTTAACGTATTTTTATTGTTCACTAACATGAACTTTTACTGTTGCTGTTACTTGCGGATGCAATTTCACAGTAACATTTGTATAGCCTAATGCACGAATTGCATCATCCATTTCAAATTTACGCTTATCAAGTTTAATCTTGTGAGATTTTTGCATTGCATCTACGATTTGTTTACTTGTGATTGAACCAAATAGACGGCCACCTTCTCCAGATTTAGCCTTTAATTCTACAGTTAGTTTCTCTAACGTTTCTTTTAATTGTTTTGCACTTTCAAGCTCTGCTGCTGCATCTTTTTCTTCTTTGCGTTTTTGAGCTTCTAAAGTTTTCATACTGCTATTTGTCGCTTCAGCAGCTAATCCTTGTTTTAGTAAGAAGTTATTTGCATAACCATCTGGTACGTTTTTTACTTCTCCTTTTTTCCCTTTACCTTTTACGTCTTTTAGAAAAATTACTTTCATGATTGTGTGCCTCCCTGTAAATAGTCATCAATAACAAATCGAAGCTTCTCCTCAGCTTCATCTACTGTAACATTTTTCATTTGTGTGGCTGCATTTGTTAAATGCCCACCACCACCTAAATTTTCCATAATTAGCTGCACATTCACTTCACCTAAAGACCTGCCGCTAATTCCAATGAAATTCTCGCCACGTTTTGCAATAACAAATGATGCAATAATTCCTGTCATTGTTAATAATGTGTCCGCTGATTGCGCAATAAGCACTTGATCGTAGTAATCATCACTATCAACTTTTGCAATCGCAATTCCATTTGTATAAATGTACGCATTTTTAATAGCTTTTGCAACCCGTAAATACTGATCCATATCTTCTTTTAAAAGCTCTTGTACAAGTACAGTATCTGCACCGTGTGAGCGTAAATAAGAAGCAGCATCAAACGTACGAGCACCTGTCCGGAATGTAAAGCTTTTCGTATCAACAATAATACCTGCTAACAATGCCGTTGCTTCTAGCATTGTCATTTTTAAATTTTTCGGTTGGTATTCAAGTAATTCTGTAACAAGTTCCGCCGTGGAAGAAGCATAAGGCTCCATGTAAACAAGCAATGGATCTTCAATAAAATCTTCTCCTCGGCGATGATGGTCAATAACAACTACATTTTCAATTTTGCGTAACAGTTTTTCTTCCATCACCATTGAAGGCTTATGCGTATCAACAACAACAAGTAATGAATCATCATTTGCAAATTCCATCGCTTGTTCTGGTGTAATAAAGTGAGACCATAACTCTTCATTTTGTTTCACTTTATCCATTAAACGCTTAATTCCCTTATCAGAATCATTTTCATCGAGCACAATATATCCTTTTCGTTCATTTAATTGCGCCACTTTTAAAATACCAATCGCAGCACCAATTGCGTCCATATCAGGAGCCCTATGCCCCATTATAATGACATTGCTACTTTCTAGTACTAAATCCTTTAATGCATGAGAAATCACTCTGGCACGTACACGAGTACGTTTTTCCACTGGATTTGTCTTACCACCATAAAACTTAACTTTACCTGTCGCTTGTTTAATAGCTACTTGATCTCCACCACGTCCAAGCGCAAGGTCTAAACCTGATTGAGCCATAGCTCCAAGCTCAGATAAAGGTAAATCACCTGATCCAACACCTACACTTAATGTAAGTGGTATATTCCTTTTAGATGTTTCTTCACGTACTTGATCTAAAATACTAAATTTCCCTTTCTCCATCTGTGCTAAAATACTTTCATTTAGTACAACGAAGAATCTTTCCGAAGATGCACGTTTTAAATACGCCCCATACTTAACGGCCCATTCATTTAGACGCGATGTTACAAGACTTGTTATATTCGTACGTAATTGATCATCTAATCCTTGTGTAACTTCATCATAATTATCTAAATAAATTACAGCTAAAACAGTACGTTGATCTTCGTACATTTTTTCGATTTCTGTTTGTTCTGTTACATCAAAGAAATAAATTAACTTTTCTTCTTTCCTTACAAAGACACGGAACTTTCGATTATTTAAAGAAACTATATCATCGGAAGTTTCTCCCTTAATAAAAAGAAGTAACGTTTCTGATACATCATAAAGGTGCCATCCAGCTAATGCATGCTGCCCCAGACATGAAGATAAATAAGGATTTGCCCAATCAATCCCATAATCCTTATTGTATAACAAAATACCAATCGGCATCTGGTTAAATGCTTCATTACTCACTTTCTTTACCCTTGTAATCATATCTGTCGTATGTTTTTCAAAATTCTTTTGGAAAGTAAGTTCAAATCGTACAACAACAAAAAGGACGATACAAAAAATGAAAAAGGAGATTATCCCCATCATTAAATGAAAGTAGCAGAGGATTGAAATGAGCACAAACACAAAAAATGCCAATACATAAACAGGATATAAAAACCACTGTTTCTTATAAAATTCAGGCATGTATACAACTCCTATAAAGTAAAACTAACTTATCTTCCAGTTAGTTAAACAGATTAAAATAGTATAAGGAATATTACTTTATCCTCCTATTTTAGAACGTAATGAAATCCCTAAATCAATTATACCTAAGATTGTCACAAGAGGAAACAGCATCGGAATAAACATGCAGGCAATAAAACTAATAATAGGAACCCCTTTCGTAAAACCTTTGCTATGCGCCAAAAAAGCGATAAACGTCAAACCTTGCAGCACGAGTAGTAAAGCAAATATGACATATAGGTTAGAAAATACCATATGTAAATATGATGTCGGTTCTACTTTTATAAAAGTTGATAGCAAAATAAATATAACGTAATACCAAACAATACTTTTCGGTAATTGTATATCTTTAAATTTAGGCCAAGGTATGACATCATGTTTTAGCTTTCTCAAAACACTACCTGATATCATAACTGTAATCCATGAAAAACATACTGAGACCATGACAAGCAAACTCGGGAATAATGTTTGTAACACATCATTAAATTGTGCAAATAGCTCTTTTTGCTCTTTACTAATCGGCATACCCGCAGCAGTAACTATCTTTTCACTTTGCGTCATACTTTCATTAAACATATTTTGCATTTGCTTCATTAAATCTATGTTAAAAAACTTTATACTTGCAACATAAATGAGCATAATACCAATTAAGTAAGCAAGCGTCCCTGCCATCAAAATTTCTACCGGCTTTTTTTGTTTTTTATACATATACCCTAAAACGATGCCTATCACCCCAAACATAGTTGTCTTTACTAAGTTCATCGGTTGGCTGACGATAACAGTAATAAAAAGCGCCGCCGTAAAAATTACAAAGGCACTGGATAATTTATATCTTATCGTTAGCAATATAAATGGCAACGGCAATGCAAACGTTACAACTGTACCTAAAATTGGAACATACATAGATATAAGCAATAGCATTGCATATATCGCTAACAACGCTGCACCTTCAGTAATAAATTTTGTGTTTTTCATCATCTAACCTCTCTTTCAAAAAAGAAAAGCATAGCAAAATGCACAGTAGAGTCCGACTCTACTGTGCATTTCATACGCTATTATTCACCAACATATGGTAAAAGTGCCATTTGACGAGCACGTTTAATTGCAACTGTAAGTTTGCGTTGGTATTTTGCGCTTGTTCCTGTTACACGACGAGGTAAAATTTTACCACGCTCAGAAACGAAACGTTTTAATAAATCAACATCTTTATAATCGATGCGAGTGATGCCGTTAGATGTGAAGAAACACACCTTACGACGTTTCGCACGTCCACCTTTGCGTCCTGCCATGTCTATTTCCCTCCATTCTTTGTTAAAACTAACAAATTTACTGTATTAGAACGGTAAATCGTCGTCGGAAATGTCGATCGGTTGACCTACATTTGAAAATGGATCGTCATTCTTCGTAAATCCAGAGTTTCCTTGGTTACCTTGGTTGCCTGAATTACTAGATTGACCAAATGGGTTAGAGCTTTGGTTACCGAAACCAGCTCCTGATGGTTGCTGATTAAATGAACCACGTTGCTCCCCACCGCCATTACGCGGCTCTAAAAATTGTACGCTTTCCGCAAGAACTTCTGTTACATATACACGTTTACCATCTTGTCCCTCGTAATTACGAGTTTGAAGACGTCCGTCTACGCCTGCTAAGCTACCTTTTTTCAAATAATTTGCTACGTTTTCTGCTTGTTTACGCCATATTACACAATTAATAAAGTCAGCTTCACGCTCACCTTGTTGATTCGCAAATGCGCGATTCACAGCTAACGTAAAAGTAGCTACTGCAACACCATTGGGCGTGTAACGTAAGTCAGGGTCCTTAGTTAAACGACCAACGAGGATAACACGATTCATCAATCGAACCACTCTCCCTTATATATCAATTATTTTTCTTCTTCTTTAACAACGATATGACGAAGGATATCTTCGTTGATCTTAGCTAAACGATCGAATTCGTTAATCGCTTCTGCGTTAGCATTCACGTTTAAGATCATGTAGAAACCTTCACGTAAGTCGTTGATTTCGTAAGCTAAACGACGCTTACCCCACTCTTTCGTGTTAATGATTTCTGCACCATTGTTTGTTAAAACACCTGCAAAACGTTCAACTAAAGCTTTTTGAGCTTCTTCTTCAACGCCAGGACGAATGATGTACATAATTTCGTACTTTCTCATTACACTTTCACCTCCTTTTGGTCTAAACGGCCCGTAATGGGCAAGGAGCAATTAATTTATAGTAATTACTCACGAGTTTAGATTATATCATAGTAAGTTAGATGAATCAACTCACCCATACATAAAAAACTTGGCAAACACATAATATATTTGCCAAGTTCATATCTTTATTTTTCCTAGGAAATATTAAATTAAACGTTGAAACGGAAATGCATAACGTCTCCGTCTTTTACGATATACTCTTTTCCTTCTAAACGAACTTTACCAGCTTCTTTTGCAGCTGTCATAGAACCGTTTGTCATTAAGTCTTCGTAAGAAACTGTTTCTGCACGAATAAATCCACGCTCAAAGTCTGTATGAATTACGCCGGCACATTGTGGTGCTTTCATACCTTGTTTGAACGTCCATGCACGTACTTCTTGCACACCTGCTGTGAAGTACGTAGCAAGTCCTAATAAATCATATGCAGCACGAATTAATTGATCTAAACCAGATTCCTCAATGCCCAGTTCTTCAAGGAAGACTTTTTTCTCTTCCTCGTCTAGCTCAGCAATTTCTGATTCGATTTTTGCACATACAACGATTACTTGAGAATTTTCATTTGCAGCAAATTCTTTTACCATTTGTACGTATTTATTTTCAGAAGGATCGATAACATCGTCCTCGCTTACGTTTGCTACGTATAACATTTCTTTCGTTGTCAGTAAATGAAGACCTTTAACAATCTTCATTTGCTCTTCTGTAAATTCAACAGTACGAGCTGGTTTTCCCTCTTCAAAAGCTTCTTTTAAACGTACTAAAATTTCATGCTCATATACTGCTTCTTTATCCTTTTGTCTTGCTAATTTCGCAACACGTTCGATACGTTTATCAACAGATTCTAAGTCTGCTAAGATTAGCTCTAAGTTGATTGTTTCAATATCATCAATTGGATCTACTTTACCTGAAACATGCGTAATATTTTCGTCTTCAAAACAACGAACAACTTGGCAAATTGCATCTACTTGGCGAATGTGAGATAAGAATTTATTTCCTAAACCTTCACCTTTACTCGCACCTTTTACGATACCTGCAATATCAGTAAACTCAAATACAGTCGGAACAGTTTTTTTCGGTTCTACTAATTCCGTTAATTTATTTAAACGCTCATCTGGTACTTCTACAATCCCTACGTTTGGATCAATTGTACAGAATGGATAGTTCGCAGATTCTGCTCCTGCTTGTGTAATTGCATTAAATAAAGTGGACTTCCCTACGTTAGGTAATCCAACAATCCCAGCCGTTAATCCCATATTTTTCACTCCTATGTCTCAATCTTTCATCATTATAGATAGTAACGAAAAAAATGACAAGTTTCCTCCAAACGAAAAAAAGTAACAGCTACCCACTGCAACTGTTACTTTCTCTCTATTCTTCGTGCTTCACAAGTATTTTTTTCACCTTACGATCAAACTCTCTTCGAGGAATCATTACTGAATGGTCACATCCCTCGCACTTAATGCGGATATCCATTCCCATACGAATAATCTTCCAACGATTCTCCCCACATGGGTGGGCTTTCTTCATTTCCACAACATCGTACAAGTTATACTGCTTTTGCTCCATTCTCCAAACCCCTCTCCATATTAAATTGCTTTTCCACTCACTAACTCTTCACGATTATATAAAACCATACGTGGATATGGAATTTCAATACCATGTAAATCTAGGCGATTTTTAATTTCTTTACGAAGTGCTCTTGCAATAACCGCATGTTGCATCGGCTCTACTTCTGCAATAACACGTAATATAACTTCTGATGCAGCTAATGTTTGCACGCCTAATAACTGAGGCGTTGTTACCATTTGCTCATATTGTGCAGGTAATTCTTCTAATAATTCTTCAATGACTTGCTCTGCTTTTGCTATATCAGCCTCATACGAAATAGATACGTCAACAAATGCTACACTATTACTAACTGAATAGTTGGTAACTTGAACGATACTTCCGTTTGGTAAAGTATGAATTTCACCTGTCCAACTTTTCACTTTCGTTGTACGAAGTCCAATTTCTAAAACGACACCTTCAAACTGACCAATTTTCACATAGTCACCAACTGAAAATTGATCTTCTAACAAGATAAATAACCCTGTAATAACATCTTTCACCAAACTTTGAGCACCAAATCCGACTGCTAAACCAATTACCCCAGCACCGGCTAATAAACCTGATGCATTAATATTGAACACACCTAAAATCGCAATTAACATAATAAACATAACAACGTATGCCACAATATTTTCAAGTAACTTCGCTACTGTAACTGTACGACGTTCTGAAATTTGAATTGGCGAACGACTTCCCATACGAAACGCATTTCGTACAACCGCTCTTGCAATTCGTACTACAATTGCACCAATTGTTAAAATGATACATATTTTTAATGTCGCAATTCCAATATCAGCCCAACGATCAGCATCTAATAAATACTGTTTCGTAGCATTAAACCACTTCGTTAATACATCCATGTACCTCTACCTCTCCAGCCAAAATTTCTTTTTAGTTATCCTTCTTATTGTATCAGAAGTCTCCTAATTGCTGAAAAAATTTTATGTCTTTAATTACATTTGTTAACTTCCATGCAGGTATAAAATGAAACAAATATATATATACTAGTACTATTATTTCCGTTTTCACTTAAGTTTTACAGCAAGTACGCACTTATAGTTTTCCATTTCACTCACCATATAACATATTTTGAAAATTTATTAAAAGGATGGGTGCTTCATGAATATTGGAAGTTTTCGCTTACCTTTTTTCGAAAAAGAAACTCAAAACGTTATGCACCAAGATTTAGAAGCCTCTGAGACAATTAGTAACTTCTTACTTTCCCACATCCCTATAAAAACTCATATACCAATTATTCTCGTTTGTATCGGAACAGATCGTTCTACAGGTGATGCACTTGGTCCATTAGTCGGTACGAAGCTAGAACAAGTAGGAATTAAAAATTTCCAAGTTTTCGGCACACTAGATGAACCAGTACATGCGCTAAATTTAGAAGAAAAAATTCAGAATATACAGAAAGATAATCCTGCTTCATTTATCATTGCGGTTGATGCCTGTTTAGGAAAGTCTCAAAGTATTGGCTCCATCACTACCGGAATGGGACCTAGTAAACCTGGAGCCGCGATGAACAAAAAATTACCTGCAGTCGGTGATTTACATATTCATGGCATCGTAAATTTAAATGGTTTTATGGAGTTTTTCGTTCTACAAAACACAAGATTAAGTTTAGTCATGAAAATGGCTGACGTAATCGCACAGAGTATAAAAGAAACGGATCAAAAAATATGTGCATTAAAAAAAGCAAACCATCTATAAATAATAAGATGGTTTGCTTTTTAGTTTTTCTGCGCTAATAATTCTAAAATACGATTTAAATCTTCTTTATTAAAAAATTCAATTTCGATTTTACCTTTTTCTTTTTTCGTTTCTTTAATTTTCACATCTGTGCCAAACTTTTCTCTCAAGAACGTTTCGCGCTCTATGAAAAATATGTTTCTCTCTTTTTTCACTTGTTTTGTTTCACGTGAAACGCTTTGATTAATCTCCTGAACAATTTTCTCTAATTGACGAACATTTAGTCCTTCTTTTTCGATTCGTTTCAATAAAGATTTCAATTGTTCTTCATCTTTTATCGTAAGCAAGGTTCTCCCATGAGCCATTGAAAGTTGACCATTTGCAATCATATCTTGAACAAAAGAAGGAAGGCTCAATAACCGCGTATAGTTTGCAATGTAAGGTCTGCTTTTACCAAGACGTTTTGCTAATTGTTCTTGCGTCACATTTAGCTCATTCATTAACATTTGGTATGCCATTGCTTCTTCCATTGGATTTAAATCTTCTCGCTGTAAGTTTTCAAGCAATGCAAACTCCATCATTTGCTGCTCATTTAATTGTCTTACAACAGCAGGTACCTTTTCGAGTCCTGCTTCTTTAGCGGCACGATATCTTCTTTCACCTGCAACAATTTCATATCCCTTAATACTCTTTCTAGCAATTAACGGTTGTAATATGCCGTGCTCTTTAATGGAAGCCGATAATTCCTGAATCGCCTCTTTATTAAAGTGTTTACGTGGTTGATATGGATTCGGCCTTAATTCAGTTATCACAATCTCCTGAATTGTCTCTTCTTCTTTCACATCTAAATCAGGAAAAAACACATTGATTCCTCTTCCTAATCCTTTAGCCACCTGCAATCACTTCCTCTGCTAAATCTATATATACTTCTGCCCCTCTTGATTTAGCGTCATACTGCATAATTGGTTTCCCATGACTTGGTGCTTCACTCAAACGAACATTACGAGGGATAATTGAACGATATACTTTATCCCTAAAGTATTTTTTCACTTCATCTATAACTTGAATCCCTAAATTTGTACGGGCATCCAACATTGTTAGCAATACACCTTGAATTGCTAGATTTTTATTTAAGTGCTTTTGCACAAGTCGAACTGTATTTAATAGCTGACTTAACCCTTCTAGTGCGTAATATTCGCATTGAACAGGAATAATAACAGAATCCGCTGCAGTTAATGCATTAATCGTTAATAACCCTAAGGACGGGGGACAGTCGATAATAATATAATCATATTCATCACGAACTGGCTGTAATGCCCTTTGCAAACGTACTTCCCGGGAAATAGTCGGTACCAATTCAATTTCAGCACCTGCCAATTGAATTGTAGCGGGTAGAACATCTAAGTTTTCAGTTGCGGTTTTCTGTATAACCCCTTGAACATCTGCATCTTCCACAAGAACATTGTAAATACATTGATCTAATTCGGATTTTTCAATTCCCACACCAGTCGTTGCATTTCCTTGAGCATCAATATCTACAAGAAGGACCTTTTTACCTACTTGTGCCAATCCAGCCCCTAAATTAACAGATGTTGTTGTTTTCCCAACGCCACCTTTTTGATTGGCAATAGCAATGATTTTTCCCATGATGTCACCTACTTTCAACCTTTCTATCATATTTCTAATAACAATTACGTTTATTGTAACATGAAATAAAAGTTTTTCTTTTACGTCCTTATTAAACTTCAAAATTTATTTGTAAACTCCTTCTTCATCTAACAAGAAAATATAGTAAAAGAGACCTATCCAATAGGATTAGGTCTCTAGCACGCCATTATTATTTTTTCTTCGGAATTTGAATTGTAATTTGATAGTATTCATCAAATTCTTCTTCCTCAGAATTAACATTTAAACCACTATCAGCAACCATTTGTAATGACTGCCTAATTGTATTCATAGCAATTCTCGTATCTCGACTGACCGCCTTTTGCTTTGCCTTACGCTTCGGTTTTGCTTCCTCTAGTAATTTCGTAATTCGTTCCTCTGTTTGCTTTACATTCAGTTGTTTTTCCACAATCTCCTGTAAAACCTTCAGTTGTAATTCCTCATTCTTTAAAGGAATAAGCGCGCGGGCATGGCGTTCTGTAATACTTTTTTCTAATAACGCACTTTTTATTTCTTCAGGCAACTTTAACAATCGCAACTTATTTGCGATTGTAGATTGTCCTTTTCCAAGTCTTTGTGCCAATGCTTCTTGCGTTAAATTATGTAACTCAATTAGCTTTTGATACGCCACAGCTTCCTCGATTGCTGTTAGTTCCTCACGTTGCAAGTTTTCAATTAAAGCCACAGAAGCTGTTTCTGTATCATTTAAGTTTTTTATAATTGCAGGAACCTTTTCCCACCCTAACTTTGTTGCTGCACGGAAACGCCTTTCTCCAGCAATAATCTCGTACTTATCATCCTCATATTGCCTCACAACAATTGGCTGAATAAGTCCGTGTGTACGAATTGTTAATGCTAATTCCTCAATACGCGCATCATCAAAAACTGTTCGTGGTTGATAACGGTTAGGGGTAATATTTACTATCGGAATTTCTTGTATTTCTTCATATACCTTTTTATCTATTTCTTCATGGCTTTCGTCTTGTAATTCGAATTCGCTCTCTTTATCTCCAAAGCCAAATAAACGAGAAAACGTATTTTTCATACATATTCCACCACCTTTAGGCCTATTGACTATTCTCCATAAAATGTTTCCTTTGAAACATTTACGTTTTCATTTATATAATTTAATCTTACGTCTAATAAGATTTATTTTTCAATAGGTAATTTATTGGGTGTTCCCGGTTTGCGTGGATATTTCTTTGGTGTCTTGCGCTTTTTCTCGATTAATAAAATATTACGTTCACTTTCTTCAAACGGTAATTGGAACGTAGACATTTCTTTTAGATCCCCGCCTAGCACCTCTAAAGCATACTTACCATTTTCAATTTCTTCGTTTGCTGCGGCACCTTTCATTGCAATGAATGTTCCCCCAACTTTTACAAGCGGTAAACATAGCTCACTTAATACTGAAAGACGCGCAACTGCACGTGCCATTACAATGTCGTACACTTCACGTACACCTTCTTTTTTCCCAAATGTTTCAGCACGATCGTGACAAAACGCGACGTCACTTAATTCCAACTTTTGTGCTAAATGATTTAAGAAATTAATACGTTTTTGCAATGAGTCTACAATTGTCACTTTTAAATGCGGGAAACAAATTTTTAAAGGAATACTTGGGAATCCAGCTCCTGCGCCAACATCACAAATTGAGAATGGTTTTGAAAAATCATAATAAAAAGCAGCTGTAATGGAATCAAAAAAGTGTTTTAAATATACTTCCTCTTTCTCCGTAATAGCCGTTAAATTCATTTTTTCATTCCATTCTACTAATGTTTCGAAGTAGATTTCGAACTGCTCTAACTGTCTAGAAGAGAGGGTGATACCCTTCTCTTCTAGCATAGATTGAAATTGTTCTATGTTCATCTAACAATATCTCCTTACTATTTATTGGTTCGATACTCGCGCAATTTTTCCTTGTTCAATATACACAAGTAAAATGGAAATGTCCGCTGGATTTACGCCAGATATACGTGAAGCTTGCCCCATTGAAAGCGGACGAACATCTTTCAATTTCTGTCTAGCTTCTGATGCAAGGCTAGAAATCGCATCATAATCAATATCTACAGGAATTTTTTTGTTTTCCATTTTCTTCATACGCTCTACTTGTTGTAAAGATTTTTCGATATATCCTTCGTACTTAATCTGAATTTCAACTTGTTCTTTAACTTCATCACTTAATTCTACTTCACTTGGTACTAAAAGATGAATATGCTCATATGTCATCTCTGGACGACGTAATAAGTCACTTGCACGTATTCCATCTTTCAATTCACTTCCGCCAATATTGCGAATTAATTCTTGAACTTCAGGACGTGGTTTAATAATAATGCTGCTTAAACGTTCCTTTTCCTGTTCAATTTGTAATTTTTTATTTGTAAATCGTTCATAGCGCTCTTCTGTAATTAATCCAATTTCATGACCAATTTCTGTTAAACGAAGATCCGCATTATCATGGCGTAATAATAGACGATACTCTGCACGAGACGTTAATAAACGATATGGTTCATTCGTTCCTTTCGTTACAAGGTCATCAATTAAGACACCAATATAAGCATCTTCACGACCTAAAATAACTTCTTTTTTACCTAAAGAACGACATGCTGCATTAATTCCGGCCATAAGCCCTTGTCCTGCTGCCTCTTCGTAACCAGAAGTTCCGTTAATTTGTCCTGCTGTATATAAATTTTTAATTTTTTTCGTTTCAAGTGTTGGCCATAGTTGCGTTGGAACAATTGCGTCATATTCAATTGCATAACCTGTACGCATCATTTCAACATTTTCTAAACCAGGGATTGTTCTAAGCATATCACGCTGTACATCTTCTGGTAAGCTTGTGGATAAACCTTGTACGTACACTTCTTGTGTATTACGTCCTTCTGGCTCTAAGAAGATTTGATGACGTGGTTTATCATTAAACCTTACTACCTTGTCTTCAATTGAAGGACAATATCTAGGTCCTGTTCCCTTAATCATACCAGAATACATAGCTGAGCGATGTAGGTTTTCATCTATTAAACGATGTGTTTCCGTACTTGTATACGTTAACCAACATGGAATTTGATCCATAATAAATTTTGTTGTTTCAAAAGAGAAAGCACGTGGTTTATCGTCACCTGGCTGAATTTCTGTTTTACTGTAATCAATTGTATTACTATTTACGCGCGGAGGTGTACCTGTTTTAAATCTAACAAGATCGAATCCAAGCTCCTCTAAATGTTCTGATAAAGTAATAGATGGTTGTTGATTATTTGGACCACTCGAATATTTCAAATCTCCCATAATAATCTCACCACGTAAAAACGTTCCCGTTGTAATTACGACTGTTTTTGCTGTATATTCAGCACCAGCTTGCGTAATTACACCTTTACATTCGCCATCTTCAACAATTAAACGCTCTACCATTCCTTGGAACAACGTTAAGTTTGGTGTTTCTTCAATTGTTTTCTTTAATTCATGCTGGTAAGAGAACTTATCTGCTTGTGCTCGAAGTGCACGTACAGCTGGCCCTTTACCTGTATTTAACATACGCATTTGAATATGCGTTTTATCAATGTTGCGTCCCATTTCTCCGCCTAATGCATCAATTTCACGAACAACAATCCCTTTTGCTGGTCCACCAACAGAAGGGTTACATGGCATAAACGCTACCATATCTAAGTTAATTGTTAACATTAATGTTTTGGAGCCCATTCGTGCTGCCGCAAGACCAGCTTCACATCCTGCATGACCTGCACCGATTACTATGACATCGTATGAACCGGCATTGTATCCCATTGTTTATTCCTCCTAATAATCTCTATCTTTCTGAAACATCACTATATTATTTTCCTAAACAAAATTGAGAGAACAACTGGTCAATTAGGCTTTCATGAACGGTATCACCAGTAATTTCACCAAGTATTTCCCACGTTCTTGTTAAATCAATTTGCACCATATCAATTGGAACACCATTTTCTATCGCCTCGATTGCATCTCCAATTGTTTTTCCTGCTTGTGTTAATAATCCAATATGTCTCGCATTAGAAACATATGTTACATCTGTAGAATCAATTGTTCCTTCAAAGAATAAATCAGCTATTGCCTTTTCAAGCTCATCTATTCCTTGTTCCTCAATTAACGATGTTGTAATAACACGATTTCCCGCTGCCAATTCTATAACACGCTCCATATCAATTGATTGCGGTAAATCTGTCTTATTTACAATAACAATGAAATCTTTTCCTTGTACGGCACGGAATAGCTCTTCATCCTCATTCGTTAAAGTTTCACTATAATTAACGACAACTAACACTAAATCAGCTTGGCTCATCATTTCTTTTGAACGCTCTACGCCAATTCGTTCAACAACATCTTCCGTTTCACGAATCCCCGCTGTATCTATAAGTTTAAGTGGTACACCACGCACATTAACGTACTCTTCAATAACATCACGAGTTGTTCCTGCAATATCAGTTACAATTGCCTTTTTCTCCTGAACGAGACTATTTAATAGCGATGATTTCCCAACATTAGGTCTACCGATGATTGCAGTAGCAATACCTTCACGTAAAATCTTTCCTTGCTTCGATGTTTCTAATATCTTTGCAATTTCAGCACGAACATGTGTAGCTTTCTCAATTAAAATATTATGTGTCATTTCTTCCACATCATCATATTCTGGGTAATCTATATTTACCTCAACATGAGCTAACGTTTCTAATATATCTTGACGCAGACGACCGATTAATTTAGATAATCGTCCTTCCATTTGATTAATCGCTACGTTCATTGCACGATCTGTTTTTGCACGGATTAAGTCCATAACAGCTTCTGCTTGTGATAAATCAATACGGCCATTTAAAAAAGCACGTTTTGTAAATTCACCAGGCTCTGCTAATCGTACCCCTTGCGCTAAAATAAGCTGCAATACTTTATTTACCGAAACAAGTCCACCGTGACAGTTAATTTCTACTATATTTTCACGTGTAAAAGTCCTTGGTGCACGCATAATAGACGCCATCACTTCTTCAATAACCTGATTTGTATCTAAATCCACAATATGACCATAATGAATCGTGTGAGAAGGAACCTCTGTTAAATCCTTCCCTTTAAAAATACGATTAACTTTTTCAACCGCATCATCTCCACTTACTCGAACAATGGCAATTGCACCCTCTCCAAGCGCTGTGGAAATTGCGGCAATTGTATCAAATTCCATGTCCTTTCACCTCACTTGCTTATTTATCTCTATTTCAACATGATTATTTTCTTCACTAAATTATTAGAATACCATAACGAACCTATCTACAAAAGAATAATAACTCATTTTATTATGTCCTCATGTAAAAAACACTAAACTTATTCACAGTGGATAAGTTTAGTGTTTTTTAGTTATCCACACCTATTTTCCCCTCAAAAAAACCGGCACTCAATTGAGTAACCGGTCACTTGGAAGATATTACAACATGTCGATGTGGTTCTTTTCCTTCAGAAGTTGTAATGATATTTTGATGATTAGACAATGCTTGGTGGATAATCTTTCGTTCAAAAGATGGCATAGGCTCCAACACAACTCTTTTTTTCGTACGTACTACTTGTTTTGCTAATCGATAAGAAAGTGCTTCTAACGTAGCTTTTCTTTTACTACGATAATTTTCAGCATCTAATGTGATACCGATGTACTGCTTCGTATTACGATTCGCTACAAGTTTTGTTAAATACTGTAAAGAATTCAAGGTGTTTCCTCTTTTTCCAATCAAAACACCTACATTTTCGCCGTAAATTGTAAATTCAACTTCGCGTCCCTTTACAATTTTACTAATCTCAGCTTCCACACCCATATCGTGAATAACATTTTTTAAATATTCTTCACATTCTTGAATTGGATCTTTCTTCAATACAACTTCTACTACTGCAGGTCGGTTCCCAAATAAACCTAAGAACCCTCTCTTACCCTCATCGATAATATTTATATCTACTCGGTCTTTTGAAACATTTAGTTGTCTTAAAGCATCCTGTACTGCCAGCTCGACTGTTTGTCCTTTAGCAGTAATTATACTCACTTGCTTGATCCTCCTGCCTTACTAGCCTTAATTTCCGGCCCTTTGATCAAATACATTTGAGCGATACCAAAGATATTACCAACAACCCAGTAAAGTGATAAGGCAGCTGGGAAGTTAATTGCAAAGATTAAAATCATGATTGGCATTAACCAAAGCATCATTGCCATTTGCGGATTTTGACCAGCAGTTCCTGCCATTGCAAGTTTTTGCTGAATAAATGTCGTAATTGCCGCAACAACCGGTAAGATATAGTACGGATCTGCCTGTCCTAAGTCGAACCATAAGAATGTATGCTTACTAATTTCTGATGTTCTCATAATCGCATGGTAAAACGCGAATAAAATAGGCATCTGAACAAAGATTGGTAAACATCCTGCTAATGGGTTTACACCATTTTTTTGATACAATTGCATCATTTCTTGTTGTAGTTTTTGCTGTGTTGCTTGATCTTTAGAGCTATATTTCTCTTTTAACTTCACCATTTCTGGTTGTAACGCTTGCATTGCTTTCGTACTCTTCGTTTGTTTAATCATTAATGGTAATAATGCAAAACGAATAATTAGAGTCGTAACAACGATTGCTAAACCATAATTACTGTTAAATAAGTTTGCAAAATACGTGATTAACTGAGAAAGCGGGTATACGAAATATTCATTCCAAATTCCAGTACTTTTCGGTGTAATCGGCTGATTCACTTCACTACAGCCAGTCGCAATTGCCATTAATGCAATCACCATGGCTAGTAAACCTATTTTCTTTTTCAAAGCCTGCTCCTCCTTGTTTCGGTATGTATATAGTGTAATTCATTTCCTTACGCTACTTTTTTATTCTTTTCATACCAGAGCGTTTAAAGACATGAATTAAGCTTTTCTTTAATTCTTCATATGTCATCTCTGCACAAGGCTTCCTTGCTATTATAACAAAATCTTTCCCAGAATCTATCTCATCTTTTAATTCTGTAATAGACTGACGGATCATACGCTTAATTCGGTTACGCACTACTGCATTTCCTATCTTCTTGCTGACAGAAAGGCCAATACGAAAGTTTGGCTGTTCTTCTTTATCTAGTTGATAGACAACAAATTGACGATTCGCATTAGATTTTCCTTTTTGAAAAACCTTCTGGAATTCATCATTCTTTTTTATACGATGTTTTTTCTTCATATCAATTGACACTCCTGTAGTTCATCAGCGGAAATTCACTATTATTAGAAAAAAAGACCACTGAACGATCAGTGGTCTACGCAGATAATACTTTTCTTCCTTTACGACGACGAGCTGCTAGCACTTTACGTCCGTTCGCTGTGCTCATACGGCTGCGGAAACCATGTACTTTGCTGCGCTTACGTTTATTTGGTTGGTAAGTTCTTTTCATTATATGACACCTCCCTGAGGAATATCTGTTAAAGACAGTCTTATAAATTATAGTTAATCAACTAGGAAAATGTCAATGGTTCTAGAAATTTTCATCAAATATTCATTTTGAACCTATTCACATACTTTTTCACAAATCCTATATTTCCTTGTGGATAAATATTTTTTCTTGTTTTTTATATCCACAAACTCTTTTCGTACTTTTACACAGTATATCGTGTTGTGGACAAGTTTATTCCACAAGGTATTGATTTTGTGGATAACTTTCTTAATTTCATTGCTATAGCTACTTTTTTTTGATATTATAGTTGTGTTTTCACTTTGAATAAGTTTTCCACATCTCTATCTTATCCACAATTTGTGTATAACATGTGGACAGTTTTAATCACATGTGGGTAAATGATTATCCACATTTGCTTTTTTTGTCGAAAACCCTATCTCATATACAAACGACGTTTTTAGGTTTTAAAATACGTTTCGTATAAATATACATTTTATATTTATTCAGGTTGTACATTTGTTGCACAACCTTATTCTTTTACCATCTTAGTAAAGGAGGGACACCTTTGGAAAACATCTCTGATTTATGGAACAGCGCCTTAAAAGAACTCGAAAAAAAGGTCAGTAAACCAAGTTATGAAACATGGTTAAAATCAACAACCGCACATAATTTAAAGAAAGATGTATTAACAATTACGGCTCCAAATGAATTCGCCCGTGATTGGTTAGAATCTCATTATTCAGAGCTAATTTCGGAAACACTTTATGATTTAACGGGGGCAAAATTAGCTATTCGCTTTATTATTCCCCAAAGTCAAGCTGAAGAGGAGATTGATCTTCCTCCTGCTAAACCAAATGCAGCACAAGATGATTCTAATCATTTACCACAGAGTATGCTAAACCCAAAATATACGTTTGATACATTTGTTATTGGCTCTGGTAACCGTTTTGCTCACGCTGCTTCATTGGCCGTAGCCGAAGCGCCAGCTAAAGCATATAATCCCCTCTTTATTTATGGGGGAGTTGGACTTGGAAAAACCCATTTAATGCATGCAATTGGCCATTATGTAATTGAACATAACCCAAATGCCAAAGTTGTATATTTATCATCAGAAAAATTTACAAATGAATTCATTAATTCTATTCGTGATAATAAAGCGGTCGATTTTCGTAATAAATACCGCAATGTAGATGTTTTATTGATAGATGATATTCAATTTTTAGCGGGAAAAGAACAAACTCAAGAAGAGTTTTTCCATACATTCAATGCATTACACGAAGAAAGTAAACAAATTGTAATTTCCAGTGATCGGCCACCAAAAGAAATTCCAACTTTAGAAGATCGTCTTCGTTCTCGCTTTGAATGGGGACTCATTACGGATATTACGCCACCAGATTTAGAAACACGAATTGCGATTTTACGTAAAAAGGCAAAGGCTGAAGGACTTGATATACCAAATGAGGTCATGCTTTATATCGCAAATCAAATCGATTCAAATATTCGTGAACTAGAAGGTGCACTCATCCGCGTTGTAGCTTATTCATCTTTAATTAACAAGGATATTAATGCTGATTTAGCAGCTGAAGCACTTAAAGATATTATTCCAAATTCTAAACCAAAAATTATCTCCATTTATGATATTCAAAAAGCTGTTGGAGATGTTTATCAAGTAAAATTAGAAGATTTCAAGGCGAAAAAGCGCACAAAGTCAGTTGCCTTTCCTCGCCAAATTGCAATGTATTTGTCACGCGAACTGACAGATTCCTCCTTACCTAAAATAGGTGAAGAATTTGGTGGACGTGATCATACAACCGTTATCCATGCCCATGAAAAAATTTCTAAGCTACTTAAGACGGATACGCAATTACAGAAACAAGTTGAAGAAATTAACGATATTTTAAAGTAGTAGCTGAATAGTGTGAATAACTTCCCTTGTTTTACGCACAGTCTATCCACATGTAGATAGACTGTTTTTACATCCTTCAACGAGGTTATCCACATATCCACAGGACCTATTACTATTACTACTATTTTTTTATCTTTATTAATTAAATAAAATCTTATACTTACCGGAGGTTTTTCTTTATGCGTTTTACAATTCAAAAAGACTATCTTGTAAGAAGTGTACAAGATGTAATGAAGGCTGTTTCTTCTCGTACAACAATTCCGATCCTTACAGGAATTAAAGTTGTCGCTACGGAAGAAGGAGTTACATTAACAGGAAGCGATGCTGATATTTCGATTGAATCTTTTATCCCAGTTGAAGAGGATGGAAAAGAAATCGTAGAGGTAAAACAATCAGGAAGCATTGTCTTACAGGCAAAATATTTTAGTGAAATTGTAAAAAAATTACCTAAAGAAACTGTAGAAATTTCTGTAGAAAATCATTTGATGACAAAAATAACTTCTGGAAAATCAGAGTTTAACTTAAATGGTTTAGATTCTGCAGAATATCCATTGTTACCACAAATTGAAGAACATCATGTTTTTAAGATTCCAACGGATTTACTTAAACATATGATCAGACAAACTGTATTTGCAGTTTCTACTTCTGAAACAAGACCGATCTTGACAGGTGTAAACTGGAAAGTATATAACAGCGAACTAACTTGCATTGCTACAGATAGTCACAGGTTAGCTCTTCGAAAAGCAAAAATCGAAGGTATTGTAGATGAATTCCAAGCAAATGTTGTTATTCCAGGGAAAAGCTTAAATGAATTAAGCAAAATTCTAGATGAGTCTGAAGAAATGGTAGATATCGTTATTACGGAGTATCAAGTATTATTCCGTACAAAACATTTATTATTCTTCTCAAGATTGTTAGAAGGAAATTATCCTGATACAACTCGATTAATTCCTGCAGAGAGTAAAACAGATATTTTTGTAAATACGAAAGAATTTTTACAAGCAATTGATCGTGCATCTCTGTTAGCTAGAGATGGTCGTAATAATGTTGTAAAATTATCAACTTTAGAGCAGGCAATGCTAGAGATTTCTTCAAATTCACCAGAAATCGGAAAAGTAGTAGAAGAAGTTCAATGTGAAAAAGTAGATGGGGAAGAGTTAAAAATATCTTTTAGTGCAAAATATATGATGGATGCACTAAAGGCATTAGATAGTACTGAGATTAAGATTAGCTTTACTGGAGCAATGAGACCATTCTTAATTCGTACGGTAAATGATGAATCCATTATTCAATTAATTTTACCGGTTCGTACTTACTAAGTAAGAAATAAGGGTTGCTAGTTTTCAGATGCTAGTAGCCCTTATTTGATTTTTGGGTATTACTTTCCTAATGCTAGTTTATTTAGTACAATGAAAGAATGAACACTTTCAGAAAGTGAGCGATTTTATGAAACGTATTAAAATTTCAACAGAGTATATTACACTAGGGCAATTTTTAAAGTTAGCCGATGTAATTGATACAGGTGGCGCTGTAAAATGGTTTTTACAAGAATATGAAGTGTACGTGAATCAAGAACTTGAAAATAGAAGAGGGCGCAAGCTATATGCGAACGATATTATTGAAATTCCAGGAAGCGGAAGTTTCCAAGTTCAGTCATAAAGGGGGAGCCCTTTGTTTATTTCAGAAATACAATTAAAAAACTATCGCAATTATGAAAAATTAGAGCTTTCCTTTGAAGATAAAGTAAATGTAATTATCGGCGAGAACGCGCAAGGGAAAACGAATTTGATGGAAGCTATTTATGTTTTGGCGATGGCGAAATCTCATAGAACCTCTAATGATCGCGAGCTTATCCGTTGGGATGAAGATTTCGGTCAAATTAAGGGAAAGTTACAAAAGAGAAATAGTTCTTTGTCTTTGGAATTAAATATCTCGAAAAAAGGTAAAAAGGCAAAATTAAATCAACTTGAACAACAAAAATTGAGTCAATATATTGGCGTGATGAATGTTGTCATGTTTGCCCCAGAAGATTTAAATCTTGTAAAAGGAAGCCCTCAAGTAAGAAGACGCTTTTTAGATATGGAATTAGGCCAAATAGCTCCGGTCTATTTGTATGAATTGAGTCAATATCAAAAGGTGCTCACACAACGAAATCACTTGCTGAAAAAGATGCAAGGGAATAGTAAGAATGAGGAAACGATGTTGGATGTATTTACACTTCAACTTATTGAGCATGGTGCAAAGATATTGCAAAAGCGTTTTGAATTTTTGCATTTACTACAAGAATGGGCAGCTCCAATTCATCGCGGTATAAGCCGTGGATTAGAAGAATTAGAAATTGTCTATAAACCAAGTGTAGATGTATCAGAATCAATGGATTTGTCGAAAATAAAAGAAGTATACTATGAAAGTTTTCAATCTGTGAAACAACGTGAAATTTTCCGTGGTACGACTTTACTTGGTCCTCATCGTGATGATTTACAATTCTTCGTTAATAGTAAAAATGTTCAAGTCTTTGGTTCTCAAGGACAACAACGAACGACCGCACTGTCCCTAAAATTAGCTGAAATTGAATTGATTTACTCAGAAGTTAAGGAATATCCGATCCTTTTATTGGATGATGTATTATCAGAATTAGATGATTATCGTCAATCACATCTGTTAAATACAATTCAAGGAAAAGTGCAAACATTTGTGACAACGACGAGTGTCGACGGAATTGAACACGAAACATTAAAAGAAGCGAAAACAATTCATGTAACGAACGGCACGGTAGATTGTGAAATAGATAGGGCATAATCCCTGTTTAAATGGAAAAGTAGGTGATCTTTGTGTCAATGGAACAAAAGCAAATGCAAGAAAATTCATATGATGAAAGCCAGATACAGGTACTTGAAGGACTAGAAGCAGTTCGAAAGCGCCCTGGTATGTATATT
The DNA here is from genome assembly GCF_054062215.1 of Bacillus sp. TE9106W. NCBI lineage: Bacteria > Bacillati > Bacillota > Bacilli > Caryophanales > Bacillaceae > Bacillus > Bacillus sp. TE9106W. The sequence continues at coordinate 4,791 of NZ_JBSSFA010000008.1, read as the reverse complement.
GGATCTACAAGTGGAAAAGGACTTCACCACCTTGTGTGGGAAATCGTCGATAATAGTATTGATGAAGCACTTGCAGGGTACTGTGATGAAATTAATGTTAGTATCGAAGAAGATAATAGTATCCTTGTAACAGATAATGGACGTGGTATTCCAGTTGGTATACAAGAAAAAATGGGACGTCCTGCTGTAGAAGTTATTATGACCGTTCTTCATGCCGGTGGTAAGTTTGGCGGTGGCGGTTATAAAGTTTCTGGTGGTTTGCACGGTGTTGGTGCATCAGTTGTAAATGCCTTATCAACAGAACTAGAGGTATTTGTACATCGTGATGGAAAAATCCATTACCAAAAGTATGAAAGAGGTATTCCAGTTGCGGATTTAAAAGTCATCGGCGATACAGATAAGACTGGAACAATAACTCGCTTTAAGCCAGACCCAGAGATTTTTAAAGAGACGACAGAATATGAATTTGATACGTTAGCGACTCGTATGCGTGAGCTGGCATTTTTAAATCGTAATATTAAATTAACAATTGAAGATAAGCGTGAACATAAACAAAAGAAAGAGTTTCACTATGAAGGTGGAATTAAATCATATGTTGAACATTTAAATCGTTCAAAACAACCAATTCATGAAGAACCTGTATATGTAGAAGGTTCAAAAGATGGAATTCAGGTTGAAGTTGCGCTTCAATATAACGAAGGATATACAAATCATATTTACTCATTTACGAATAACATTCATACGTATGAAGGTGGAACGCATGAAGTAGGATTTAAAACAGCCTTAACTCGTGTGATCAACGATTATGGTCGTAAAAATAGTATTTTAAAAGATGCAGACAGTAATCTAACTGGTGAGGATGTTCGTGAAGGTTTAACTGCAATTGTGTCAATTAAACATCCGAATCCACAATTTGAAGGACAAACGAAGACGAAACTTGGAAATAGTGAAGCAAGAACAATTACAGAGTCAGTATTCTCAGAGGCATTTGAAAAGTTCTTACTGGAAAATCCCAATGTTGCACGTAAAATTATAGATAAAGGGACGATGGCAGCGCGTGCACGTGTAGCAGCTAAAAAGGCTCGTGAGTTAACTCGTCGAAAGAGCGCTTTAGAAGTTTCAAGTTTACCAGGGAAATTGGCAGATTGTTCTTCTAAAGATCCCGCAATTAGTGAAATTTATATTGTAGAGGGTGACTCTGCGGGTGGATCTGCAAAACAGGGGCGCGATCGTCATTTCCAAGCAATTTTACCGCTGAAAGGTAAAATTATTAATGTCGAAAAGGCCCGTTTAGATAAAATTTTATCAAATGATGAAGTTCGTACAATTATTACGGCGATTGGTACAAATATCGGCGGAGACTTCGATATTGAAAAAGCACGCTATCATAAAGTTATTATTATGACCGATGCCGATGTTGATGGTGCACATATTCGTACCCTATTATTAACGTTCTTCTATCGTTATATGCGTCAAATAATTGAGTGTGGATATATATATATCGCACAGCCACCTTTGTTTAAAGTACAACAAGGTAAGAAAATTCAATATGCTTATAATGAGAAAGAGCTTGAAAAGATTTTAGCTGAATTACCAGCTCAACCTAAACCAGGAATCCAACGTTACAAAGGTCTAGGGGAAATGAATCCAACTCAGCTGTGGGAGACAACAATGGACCCAGAGGTACGTTCATTACTTCAGGTTTCTCTTCAAGATGCAATTGAGGCAGATGAAACATTTGAAATTTTAATGGGAGATAAAGTAGAGCCACGTCGTAACTTTATCCAAGAAAATGCAAAATACGTGAAAAACCTTGATATTTAAATGAGTAATGACAGGAATCTAAGTATTCCTGTCTTCTACATATAAATCAATGTATGTGTAACGGAAATGTAAGAGGAGGTGCTCGTTGATGTCAGACAATCAACAACAAGCACGAATTCGAGAAATTAATATTAGTCATGAAATGCGTACCTCATTTTTAGATTACGCAATGAGTGTTATCGTATCTCGTGCATTACCAGATGTTCGTGATGGATTAAAACCTGTGCATCGTAGGGTTTTATATGCGATGAATGATTTAGGAATTACAGCTGATAAAGCGTATAAGAAATCAGCGCGTATTGTCGGTGAAGTAATCGGTAAGTATCACCCTCACGGTGATTCAGCCGTTTACGAGACGATGGTACGTATGGCGCAAGATTTCAGCCAACGTTATATGCTTGTTGATGGGCATGGTAACTTTGGTTCTGTTGATGGTGATTCGGCAGCGGCAATGCGTTATACAGAAGCAAGAATGTCTAAGATTTCTATGGAATTAATACGTGATATTTCAAAAAATACGATTGATTATCAAGATAACTATGATGGTTCTGAAAGAGAGCCAATTGTATTGCCAGCGCGTTTCCCTAATTTATTAGTGAATGGTACGACGGGTATTGCAGTTGGTATGGCAACAAACATTCCGCCGCACCAACTTGGTGAAGTAATTGATGGAGTACTGGCACTAAGCCATAATCCTGACATTACTATTGCAGAATTAATGGAGTTTATTCCAGGACCAGATTTTCCAACGGCAGGTTTAATTTTGGGACGAAGTGGCATTCGTAGAGCGTATGAAACAGGACGAGGTTCTATTATACTTCGTGCTAAAGTTGAAATTGAAGAGAAGTCAAATGGCAAACAATCTATTATCGTAACGGAACTACCTTATCAAGTGAATAAGGCGCGATTAATTGAAAAAATCGCAGAATTAGTTCGCGATAAGAAAATTGAAGGTATTACAGATTTACGTGATGAATCAGATCGAAATGGTATGCGTATTGTTATGGAAGTACGTCGTGATGCCAATGCTAACGTATTATTAAATAACTTATATAAACATACAGCACTTCAAACAAGTTTTGGTATTAACATGTTGTCTCTTGTAAATGGAGAGCCGCAAGTACTGAACTTAAAACAAAATTTATATCATTACTTGGAACATCAAAAGGTAGTAATTCGTAGACGTACTGCTTATGAACTAGAAAAAGCAGAAGCACGTGCCCATATTCTAGAAGGATTACGCATCGCGTTAGATCACCTTGATGAAGTTATTACTTTAATCCGTAGTTCAAAAACAGCTGATATTGCAAAGCAAGGTTTAATGGAACGTTTCGGTTTAAGCGAAAAACAAGCGCAAGCGATTTTAGATATGCGTCTGCAACGTTTAACTGGATTAGAACGTGAAAAAATCGAACAAGAATATCAAGATTTAATGAAATTAATCGCCGAATTAAAAGCAATCTTAGCAGATGAAGAGAAGGTCCTTGAGATTATCCGAGAAGAATTAACAGAAGTAAAAGAGCGTTTCAATGATAAGAGACGGACAGAAATTACAATCGGTGGTATGGAATTTATTGAAGATGAAGATTTAATTCCAGAGCAAAACATTGCAATTACGTTAACTCATAACGGTTATATTAAAAGGTTACCAGCTTCTACGTACAAAACACAGAACCGTGGTGGACGTGGTGTGCAAGGAATGGGAACGAATGATGATGATTTCGTAGAACATTTATTGACTACTTCTACGCATGATCATATTTTATTCTTTACAAACAAGGGTAAAGTATACCGTACAAAAGGATATGAAATTCCAGAGTATAGTCGTACGGCGAAAGGGTTACCGATTATTAACCTATTAGGGGTAGATAAGGGTGAGTGGATCAACGCCATTATTCCAATTCGTGAGTTTGGTGACGACCAGTTCCTATTCTTTACGACGAAACAAGGTATTTCTAAGAGAACACCGCTCTCATCATTTGCAAATATACGTACGAATGGTTTAATTGCGATTTCGCTTCGTGAAGAAGATGAAGTAATTTCTGTACGTTTAACATCTGGTGATAAGGATATTATTGTAGGAACAAGCAATGGTATGCTAATTCGTTTTAACGAGCAAGATGTGCGTTCTATGGGACGTAATGCGGCTGGTGTAAAAGCAATTACATTAGGTGAAGAAGATCAAGTTGTAGGTATGGAAATTGTCGAAGAGGATGTAAATGTTTTAATTGTAACGAAAAATGGTTATGGAAAACGTACGCCAATTGATGAATATCGCTTGCAAAGCCGTGGTGGTAAAGGTCTGAAGACTTGTAATATTACAGATAAAAACGGTAAATTAGTAGCTGTTAAATCTGTAACAGGTGAAGAAGATATCATGTTAATTACAGCAGCAGGTGTTATTATTCGTATGCCGGTTGATCAAATCTCTCAAATGGGACGTAATACACAAGGTGTTCGTCTAATTCGATTAGAGGATGAGCAAGAGGTAGCGACAGTAGCAAAAGCACAAAAAGATGATGAGGAAGAAACGAGTGAAGAGGTTTCTTCAGAAGAATAAAAGGGGAGATATCTCCCCTTTTTATTTTTTTATAATAATACTTGCATAGGTAAGAGAAAGTCTATATAATAGGCAGAGTCAGCAAATGAGAGATACAAGTTATCAAAAAAACTTGTTGACGAAAATAATGTACTATGATATATTATAAAAGTCGCTGAAACGCGATGTTGAACTTTGAAAACTAAACGAAACAAACAACGTGAAACGTCAATTTTTATTTTAGATGCTAGACAAACTAACTTTATTGGAGAGTTTGATCCTGGCTCAGGATGAACGCTGGCGGCGTGCCTAATACATGCAAGTCGAGCGAATGGATTAAGAGCTTGCTCTTATGAAGTTAGCGGCGGACGGGTGAGTAACACGTGGGTAACCTGCCCATAAGACTGGGATAACTCCGGGAAACCGGG